>SKQL01000014.1 GCA_007119035.1 Nitriliruptorales bacterium
CCCGGCCGTTCGCGGCCGCGGTGACTGCCTCGAGCTCGACGATGGGACCCATCCTGCCGCCGAGCATCGCGATGATCATCTACGGGACCATCGCGAACGTCTCCATCGGTGCGCTGTTCATCGCGGGGGTCGTCCCGGGCATCCTCATCGGCCTCGCGCTCATGGTCACCGTGTTCCTCGTGGCCCGCAAGGCCGGGTACGAGAAGGGTGAGAAGGCTACGTGGCGTCAGCGCATCGCGGGCACCGGCGACGCGCTCATCGCGCTCGCGATGCCGGCCATCATCCTCGTGGGGATGGTCTCGGGTATCTTCACCGCCACGGAGGCGGGCGCGATCGCGGTGCTCTACGGGTTGATCGTCGGGATGTTGGTCTACCGCGAACTCTCCCTCAAGCGGCTCGGAGGTGTCCTTCTCGAAAGCGGCCTCACGTCCGCGGTCGTCCTGCTCATCATCGGCATGGCAGCCCCGTTCTCCTTCGCGCTCGCTGCGGAGCGGATCCCGCAGATGATGACGGACGCGGTGCTCACCCTGTCGGAGAACCCCGTCATCGTCCTCCTGCTGATCACCCTGCTGCTACTCTTCGTCGGGGCGTTCCTCGAGACGACCGCGGCCCTCATCATCTTCGTCCCCGTGCTCACCCCGATCGCGATGAACCTCGGCATCGATCCGATCCACTTCGGGATGATCGTGATCCTGAACCTCGTCATCGGCCTCACGACGCCGCCGCTCGGGGTATGTCTGCTGCTGGCCTCGAGCATCGCGAGAACGCCCTACGAACAGGCGGTGAAGGCCGTCATACCGTTCCTCTCTGCGTTGTTCCTCGTACTTCTCGCCGTCATGTACATCCCCCAGCTGTCGTTGTTCCTCGGCAACTGGTTCCAGCCGTAGCCACCCCAAAGGACACTCCATGGCCTCGTCCCGCCTGCAGGACAAAGTCGCAATCGTCACCGGAGCCGCCTCCGGCTTCGGTGAGGGCATCACCCGTCTATTCGCGGGCGAGGGCGCCAAAGTCGTGGCCGCCGACATCGATGGGGACGGAGCGCAGCGGCTGGCCAAAGAGCTGACCGACGGTGGCCGCGATGTCCGCGCGGAGGCTGTCGACGTGACGAGCGGGAGCGACCTCCAAGGTGCGGTGGACCGAACGGTGGAGGCTCTGGGGCGTGTCGACATCCTCGTCAACAACGCAGGCATCGGTCAATCCGCTACGCCCTTCGAGGACGTGGACGACGCCCTGTTCGAGCGGCTGACTGCGGTGAACATGTATGGGGTCTTCGCGGGCTGCCGGGCGGTCGTGCCCGTGATGAAGCGCCAGGGCAAGGGCGCCATCATCAACACCGCATCGACCGCGGCGGTACGTCCACGTCCTCTCCTCAACGTCTACAACGCGTCGAAGGGCTTCGTGCTCACCCTCACCAAGTCGCTGGCCATCGAGCTCGCTCCCGCCAACATCCGCGTGAACGCACTCAACCCGGTCATCAGTGAGACGGGGATGTACGAGACGTTCGTCGGTAGCAGGGACCCTGAGGAGGCGCGGGCCGCATTCCTCTCGACGATCCCCCTCGGCCGCATGTCGACGCCCGAGGACGTCGGTTGGGCGGCGGTCTACCTCGCCTCTGACGAGGCGTCCATGATCACGGGCATGGCGATCGACGTCGACGGCGGCCGTGACATCTGATCCAGTCGGTGCCTCCGCAGCTCCCTCGCAGGCTACGCACCGCCCCTTCAGGCAACGAGCGTGATCGGGACGATCCTACGCCACTCGGTGGTGCTCGGCACCACCGGGGCATTGATGGGCGCGTCGTTCGGAGTGCTGGCTGTGGGCTTCGGCATGAGCCCCGTCATGGCCTGCACGATGTCAGTCGTGGTCTACGCAGGCGCCTCGCAGTTCGTGGCGCTGGGGGTGGAATCTGCAGGTGGCTCCCCACTGGCGGCCATCACCGGGGGCATGCTCGTCAACAGCCGCTTCGTACCTCTGAGCCTCGCGGTCTCGCTCAGCCTCAACGGCGATCCCGAAGAGAACAACCCGCCGATGAGTTGGCCGTACCGACTCGTCTCATCGCACCTGATCGTCGATTTCTCCGCTGCCGTGAGCATTGCCCAGGGAGACGCCCGCGCGGCCCGTCGTGCGTTCTGGATCTCGGGATGGGTCCTCTACCTCCTCTACATCGCGGGGACCGCCGCCGGCGCCTTCGCGGGAGCGGCGCTGACAGACCCCGACGCGCTCGGCTTGGACGGCGCCTACCCCGCAGCGCTTCTCGCCCTGCTCGCCCCACAACTGCGCCAGCGACGTCCGGGGATCGCGGCACTGGCCGGGGCGGGCATCGCGCTCGCCCTGACCCCCTTCACAGCACCGGGCGTGCCCGTCCTGCTCGCGGTGTTGGCTGTCGCCATCGCGAGGCTCGTGCCTGTCGAACGGGAGCCCGCCAACGATCCACCCTCCCCCGAGGGGGAGTCATGACCTGGGTGACGATCATCGTGCTCGCCGTCGGGACCTACATACTGAAGGCGGTCGGGCCGGTGGGCGCAGGGCGCCGAACGCTGCCCCCCAACGTGGGGTCGGTGGTCATGTTGCTACCCCCCGCGCTGTTCGCCGCTCTCGTGGCGGTGCAGACGTTCGCGGACGATGCGGGTGGCATCACCCTCGACGCGCGAGCAGGGGGCCTGCTGGCCGCGGGGGTGGCCGTCTGGTTCCGTGCCCCCTTCATCGTGGTTGTGGTGTGTGGTGTGATGGTGACCGCGCTGGCCAGGGCTATCCAGTGAGCGGGCCTGCCCCCCGTCGAACCAGCGCGTGAGGAGACGACCATGCTCGACCTGGATCTGGGTGCCTTGGAACGGGCCGGACGGGAGCGCTACGCCATCGGTGCCTTCCAGACCTACAACCTCGAGACCACGCTGGCGGTCTGTCGTGCGGCGGAGGCGCTGCGCTCTCCCGTCTTGCTCCAGGCAGGAAGCAGCGCCTTCCGGGTGGCGGGACGCTCGGAGCTGATCGGGCTCGCGCTCGCCGCGGCAGAGGCTGCCGATGCCCCCGTAGGGGTGCACCTCGACCACTGCCGTGATCTCGAGGAGATCCGACTCTGCCTCGACGCGGGCTACACCTCGGTCATGATCGACGGCTCCGGCCTGCCGTTCGAGGAGAACGTCTCCCTCACACGGGCAGCCACGCAAGCGGCCCACGCGGCGGGCGTATGGATCGAGGGCGAGCTGGGCGGCATAGCGGGCGACGAGGACGTGTCGACGGGCGCCCCGGCGGGGGCAGCGATGACCGACCCGAAGGCCGCGGCCGAGTTCGTCAGCCGTACCGGCGTGGATGTCCTCGCGGTGGCGATCGGCAACGTGCATGGCTTCACCCCTGAGCCGGTCCGGCTCGACTTCACCCGGCTTGCCGCCATCGGTGACGAGGCCGGCGTGCCCCTCGTCCTGCACGGGGCCTCGGGACTTCCGGCCGCCGACATCTCCCATGCGATCTCGCTCGGCGTGGTCAAGATCAACGTGAACGCAGAGCTGCGGCGCGGCATCTTCGCCGAGCTCGAGACCGCGGCACCGGAGTGCGCCAAGGGGTACGACCTCGCATCGCTGTCACGACGCTCCGCCGAGGCGGGCCAGCGCGTCGTGGAGGCCAAGCTCCGAGAGTTCGGATCAGCTGGACGGGCCGGTGGACCAGCCCACGACGACCACCCACGGAGGACGCACGCATGACACAGAACGTTGCCTTCATCGGGCTCGGAGCCATGGGCACGCCCATGGCGACACGACTCGCATCCGAGTTCGACGTCTCGGTCTACGACATCGCTGAGGAGCGTGTGTCCTCCCTCGCGTCGCACGGGGCCCGCGGAGCCGCCTCGCCCGCGGACGCCGCGCGCGACGCGGACGTCATCGTGCTCATGGTCGTCAACGGCGAGCAGGCCTCCGCCGCGTTGTTCGGGGAGGACGGCGCCGCCTCAGCCGCGGTCGAGGGTGCTCGCGTCGTCGTAACGAGCACCATCGGCCCCGAGCCGGTCCGGGCGCTCGGCGAGGAGCTCGCCGCCCGCAACCTGAAGCTGGTCGACGCACCGGTGAGCGGAGGTGTCGCGCGGGCAGAGAAGGGAGACCTCCTGATCATGGTGGGCACCGCCAAGGAGGACTTCGACGCCGTCGGCGACGTGCTGCGCACCGTCGGATCGTCGGTAGTCCACTGCGGGGAGTCGATCGGCGATGGCCAATCGGTGAAGCTGGTGAACCAGCTTCTCTGCGGCGTGCACATCGCGGTCGCCGGTGAGGCACTCGCCTACGCGACCGCGCTCGGGCTCGACCCCGCGACGGTTCACGAGACGATCCGCACGGGAGCCGCCGGCTCGTTCATGTTCGACGACCGCGGCACCCGGATGGTCGAGCGAGCCTTCGAGGACCCCAAGAGCGCCCTGAACATCTTCGTCAAGGACCTCGGCCTCGTCCTCGACGCCGCGGGAGAGCGCCATTTCCCCACACCGCTCACGATGGCCGCGAGTCAGCTCTTCATGATGGGCGCCGCCCAGGGCATGGGCACGGAGGATGACTCCGGCATCCTCCGTGTCTTCGAGCAGTGGATCGACACGGAGGGGCAGTGAGCGCCGGCCTCTTCTCCGCGGCCTAGAGTCTTGTCGTCGTGACGGTGGTCCCTGGCCGGTCGTCGAGGTCGGGCTGGAGCTCGACGCCGAGCCCCGCACCCTCGGGCGCCGCCACACGCCCGTCCACGATCGGTGGCAGGTTGCTGGCGATGTCGGCGTACCAGGACGAGTAGAACGCGCGGACGGTCTCCTGGATGAGCGCGTTCGGCTGGCTCATGGACAAGTGCACACACGCAGCGAACGCGATCGGGCCCGTGCAGTCGTGCGTGGCAACGGGCGTCTTGGCCGTCTCCGCGAAGTCAGCGATACGGGCCGCCTCGCTCAACCCGCCCGTCCACACGGGGTCGACGATGGCGATGTCCACCGCGCGCTTGTCGAGCAGCGTGCGGTACGCGGGGCGACCGGCGAGTGTCTCTCCCATGGCCACCTGCAAGGGGGTGGACGCGGTCAGCTCCGCAAGGGCGTCCAGGTCGTCACCACGCAGCGGGTCCTCGATCCAGTACGGCTCGTAGGGCTCGAGAGCGCGCACGATGCGCTTGGCGGCGGGAAGATGCCACAAGCCGTGAAGCTCGATCATGATGTCGATGTCGAAGCCGACGGCCTCCCTGATCTCCTCGACCAAGCCGAGGCAGTGGCGCAGGTCCTCGTCGGGGATGTGGTTGCCACCCGTTCGCTCGGCGGCCTCGTCGAAAGGCCAGATCTTCATGCCGGACACGTGCTCGTCCCGGAGGCTCTTGGCGAGCTCCCCCGGTCGGTGCAGGAAAGCGTCGAGGTCTTCGTACGGGCCGCTGCTGTCGTCTTTCGGCAGTGCCCAGTTGCTGCTCGAGACCGTCGGCTCGTGCTGCACGTAGCCGTAGCCCGCGCACGTGTTGTAGATGTGAAGGTCGGGACGGACCGGTCCCCCGAGCAGGCCATGCACGGGACGATCCACCGCACGGCCCGCGATGTCCCACAGCGCGAGGTTGATCGCGGAGTTCCCGCGCGTCTCCGCTCCCGTGGAGGAGTAGCCCACGTAGTAGTCCGCGAGCTTACGCTCGAGTGAGCGGATCGCAGAGGCGTCGCTGCCCAGCAACGTCGGTGCGGCCGACTCGTGTAGGTAGGCCTCGACGGCGCGCGCGCCGAAGAACGTCTCCCCCAAGCCGACCACCCCCTCGTCGGTATGAACACGGGTGACGAGAAGATTCGGGTGCTGGGCGAAGCGCAGCGTATCGAGTTGCACGATCTTCACGGTTGCTCCTTGTCCGGCCTCGGTGGTGTGTCAGAGCCTTCGGTGGAGGGTAGCCGGCTCAAGGGCAAGGCAAGACCCATTGCCGCACGCCTTCCGTCCTCGTAACCACCCCACAGGACGAGCTCGTCGCCGGTCCACGTCACGCTCTCCCCCCGGATCGCAGGCTGCGATGCTATGCGATGCCACCGCTCGCTCTCAGGGGCGTAGGCCGCACCGTCTGAGATGAGCCCGCCGGTGGCGGACGTCCCACCCCACACGACGACGAGGTCGCCGGTCCAGACCACAGCCGAATCACGACGAGCACCGACAGGGCCGGGGTCGAGCTCGACCCATCGATCGGCAGCGGGGTCGTAGCTCACGACGGCGGGTGCGTCCAACCCGTCCCCCAACGATCCCACCACGACCATCTCGTGGCCGGTCCAGACGGCAACCGGTCGGCGGGCCACCCGTGGGGGGCGGAGTCCGGACGAAAGTTCAGCGATCTCATCCCACGTGCCGCGGGCAGGATCGTACGCGGCTCCGTCGAGATGGTCGCGGGGCTCCCCACCCTCTTCGCGGGAAGCCGCGTTACCAGCCCAGATGATCATCTTCCTACCGGTCCAGATGGCCGTGTGGGTGTGCCGTGCCGAGAGGGGAGCAGGTTCCAGCATCCGCCATGTATCCGTCTGCGGTTCATACGCGGCGCCGTCCTCGAACGCCAGCCAAGTTCCGTCCTCCCCACGCCGGTAACCACCCCAGACGATCATCTGCTCGCCCGTCCACACCGAGGTGTGAGCGACACGGGGCGTCAGTGGCGCGGGAGACAGCGTTCGCCACGAGTCGTCCACCGGGTCATACGCCGCGCCTGCAGGCGCCACCGGGTCTGCGGCGTGTCCCTCCTCCCCTTGACCGCCCCAGACCAACATCTCCTCCCCCGTCCATACCGCCGGGAGGGTGTACAGTGCCACGCCCTCTATCGGCGCCTCGGGGATCTGCCTCCACGACCGAGTCATGGGGTCGTAGGCGGCGCCGTCGGACTGAGCCTCCCGGGCCCGGTCTGTGCCGCCCCACAAGAGGAGCTCGTCATCGGCCCACACCGCACTGTGATGCGAACGCGCGCTGATCGGAGCTTCCGGCAGCGGTTGCCAGCCCCGCACCAATCGCTCGGAAACGCTTGACGCCGCAGCGTCCTCCGCAACCTCACGGTGCGCCCGCTCCTCGCTCCTCGAGGCGTCGGGCTCCTGCTCGACCGTGATGGTCCCCGGAGGAGCCGGATCGCCCTCCTGCCCGTCTCCCAACCGAAGTACCGTCGCAACCGCTATTGCCAGGACGGCAGCAGCTCCCGCGATCCGTCCGCCGAAGCGACCTGGCCGCTCAGAGGGTCGACTCCACGCCGCCTTGTCATCCTTCACTGTCCGCCCCG
>SKQL01000105.1 GCA_007119035.1 Nitriliruptorales bacterium
CCGTGCGGGCGCCGCCGAAGCCGCCCTGGCCGCCGCCCTCACCGAACAGCCCGCCGAGCAGATCGGAGAGGTCATAGACCTGTTGCCCGCCCGGTCCGCCGGCGGGGCCGCCCATGCCGCCTGGGAAGCCGCCGGACCCCCGGCCGCCGCCAGCGAACTGGCCGGAGCCCACCATGTCGCGGACCTGGTCGTACTCCTTCCGCTTGTCGGGCTTGGACAGCACCGAGTACGCCTCGCTGATCTCCTTGAAGCGGGCCTCGGCGTTCGGGTCGTCGGGGTTGGCGTCGGGATGCAGCTCACGAGCCAGCTTGCGGTACGCCTTCGAGATCTCGGACTGGTCCGCGTCCTTGGACACGCCAAGGATCTGGTAGTAGTCCTTCTCGATGTAGTCGCGCTGACTCACTGTGCGTGGGCTCCTTCCCGCTCCTGCTCGGCTGCTGTCTCGGCTACTGCGCCACGGAGACCGACGCGGGCCGCAGGACACGCCCCTTGAAGCTGTAGCCCCGGCGCAGCACCTCGAAGACGGTGGGCTGGTCGATCGGCTCGTCGGCCTCGACCTGCATCATCGCCTCGTGCCAGTTGGGGTCGAACGGCACGCCCGCGCCCGGGACCTCCTCGAGGCCGGCCTTGGCCAACGCGCCGCGCAGCTCCTGGTGGACCATCTCGATGCCACGGGCGAGTTGGGCGTCCTCCGAGCGGGCCGCCGCCTCGAGGACCCGATCGAAGTTGTCGAGCACCCCGAGCAGCTCGCTGATGACGCCCTCAGCCCCGCGGTCGAGAGCCTCGAGGCGCTCGCGGTTCGCGCGCTTGCGGAAGTTCTCGAACTCCGCGCGCTCCCGGCGGAGCGCGTCGAGGTACTCGTCGCGCTCCAATTCGAGCTGCGCCCAGGGATCGGGCTCTACGAGCTCAGGCTCGACGGCCTCCTCCTCGACGGCCTCGTCGTGGTCGTCGGCCACATCGGGGCGCGACGACGCGTCGGAGGCTTGCTGCTCCGTCGCGTCGTCAGCCCCGTGGCGCTCGTACTCAGCGGATGACATCGGCTATGCCGCTCCCTGGTCCTCGTCGCCCTCGTCGACGACCTCCGCGTCGACGATGTCCTCGTCGCCGCCCGCCGCCGAGTCGGCGGTCTGCTGGCCGGCCTGGTCCTCCGCCCCGGCGGCGTAGAGAGCCTGGCCGATCTCCTGACTGACCTGCATGAGCTCGTCGGACGCGGACTTGATCGCCTCGGTGTCGTCGCCCTCGAGGGCCTGGCGCACCTTGCCCTGCACCTCCTCGGCGCGGGCCTTGTGCTCCGCGGAGATCTTCTCCTCGTTGTCGCGGACGAGCTTCTCCGTCTGGTACAGGAGGTTGTCCGCGCTGTTGCGGGTCTCCGCGGCCTCCCGACGACGTCGGTCCTCCTCCGCGTAGGCCTCCGCGTCCTGGACCATCTTGTCGATGTCCTCCCTGGGCAGGGCGGACTGCCCCGTGATGGTCATCGACTGCTCCTTGCCCGTGCCGCGGTCCTTGGCGGAGACGTTGACGATGCCGTTGGCGTCGATGTCGAACGTCACCTCGATCTGCGGCACGCCGCGGGGGGCCGGCGGGATGTCCACGAGCTGGAACTTGCCGAGCGTGTTGTTGGCGTCGGCCATCTCCCGCTCGCCCTGCAGCACGTGGATCTCAACCTGCGGCTGGTTGTCGTCGGCGGTGGTAAACACCTCCGACTTGCGGGTCGGGATGGTCGTGTTGCGCTCGATGAGCTTGGTCATCACCCCGCCCTTGGTCTCGATGCCCAGCGACAGCGGCGTCACGTCGAGCAGGAGGACGTCCTTGACATCACCCTTGAGCACGCCGGCCTGAAGCGCCGCGCCGATGGCCACGACCTCGTCGGGGTTGACCCCCTTGTGCGGCTCCTTGCCCCCGATGAGCTCCTTCACCATGTCGACGACCCCGGGCATGCGCGTCGAGCCACCGACGAGGATGACGTGGTCGACGTCCTCAGGGCGGTCGACCGCGTCCCTCACCGCGGCACGGAAGGGGCCCTTGCAGCGCTCGAGAAGGTCCGAGGTCATCTGCTGGAACTGCGCCCGGGTGAGGCTCTCCTCGAGGTGGAGCGGGCCCTCCTGCGTCGCGGTGATGAACGGCAGGCTGATCGTCGTCTCGGTGGTCGTCGACAGCTCGCGCTTGGCCTTCTCCGCGGCCTCCTTCAGGCGCTGGAGCGCCATCTTGTCGACCGAGAGGTCCACGCCGTGGGCGTTCTTGAACGACGAGACGAGCCAGTCGATGATCGCCTGGTCCCAGTCGTCGCCACCGAGTTGGGTGTCGCCCGATGTCGACTTGACGTCGAACACGCCTTCTGCGATCTCGAGGATGGACACGTCGAACGTGCCGCCCCCGAGGTCGAAGACGAGGACGGTCTGCTCCTCCTCCTTGTCGAGGCCGTAGGCGAGCGAGGCCGCGGTCGGCTCGTTGATGATCCGCAGGACCTCGAGGCCCGCGATCTGACCCGCCTCCTTCGTGGCCTGGCGCTGCGCGTCATTGAAGTAGGCGGGCACGGTGATGACCGCCTCGGTGACGCTGTCGCCGAGGTAGCTCTCCGCGTCGCGCTTGAGCTTCTGCAGGATGCGCGCGGAGATCTCCTGTGCGGTGTAGGCCTTGTCGCCGAGCTCGGTCTTCCAGTCCGTGCCCATGTGGCGCTTGACCGACTGGATCGTCCGGTCGGGGTTGGTCACCGCCTGACGCTTGGCGACCTCGCCGACGAGCACCTCCTCGGACTTCGAGAAGCCCACCACCGACGGGGTCGTCCGCGCCCCCTCCGCGTTGGGGATGACGGTGCCCTCGCCACCTTCCATGACCGATACGACGGAGTTGGTCGTTCCCAGATCGATGCCGACTGCCCTTGCCATTCTCTGCACCTCCGCACCCGTTGGGTGTCGTTCGACGGCTGATTGAATCGTGTGTCGGGTCGCTGTCCGTTGATCGTTTCTCGAAGCCTACCCATCTTATCCTCCCAGGACAACATCCCTGCGTGTATGAGGCTCAGATTTGATTCCATCGGGCGGCGAAGACTTACCCGCCCTGCTCGTGCTCGATCCTCCAGCCCGGCCGCAGCCCGACCTCCTCGAAGGTGCCCTGCTCGACCTCGAGGGCGAGGCGATACTCCTCATCGGGCACGTAGGTGGGGCACGGCGAGCGCTCGCACGGCGCCATGTCGGTCGTCTCGTGCACGACGCCGTCCGCGTCCGCGTAGGCGACGGTCAGCTCGAGCAGCGTGTCCTTCATCCAGAACCCGCCGTCGCGGTCCTCGTCGAACGCGAACAACATGCCCTCCCCGTCGGGCAGGGACTCCCAACCCATCAGGCCACGGCGCCACAGCTCCGGTGAGTCCGCGACGTAGACCGCCATCTCGACCCGCTCGCCACCGGGGCCGACGAGCGTCACGCGTCCGCGGTCGAAAGCGTCCCGGTCGGGCTCGGCCGGGGCCGGCGCGCCGCAGCCCGCGACGAGCAGGGCGATCGCGAGGCAGACGCGGACGAGCGGGGACACGTGGCAAATCCTATGTGGTGTATAGACTCCCCGTCCCGTCCCCCAGGGAGGGAGCGTGCCGTTGCGTAACCTTGCCGTGACCGCCATCGGCGTCGATCGACCCGGCATCGTCACCGCCGTGACCGAGGTGTTGCACGAGCGCGGCGCCAACATCACGGACTCCTCGATGACGACCCTCGGGGGCAACGCCGCGATAATGCTCATCGCGGCGTGCAGGGACGAGCCCGAGACGCTCGAGGGGGCGCTCGAGAGCGCGACCCGCGACTACGGCCTCTCCGTTCACGTCAGCAGGGCGGCGGAGGGCCGGGCAAGCCCACCACCCACCCACATCGTGACCGTCTACGGCAGCGACCGCCCCGGGCTCCTGCACCAGGCGGCAACTGCGCTCGCCGACCGGAGCGTGAACATCACCGACCTCGTCACACAGCTTCTCGAGGGCGAGCGGAACGTCTCCGCGTGCGCGTTGGCGGTCACGGTGCCTGCAGACCTCGACATGCATGCTCTGCAAGCGGCCGTGAGCGCCGCGGTCGGCGACGTAGAGGTGCACATGCGACCCGCCGACATCGAAACGTACTGACTATGCCCGAGCGCCCCGTCCTCACCGTCCCCAACCGCACTCTCAAGGCGGAGGCTGCGCCCACGAAGGGTCCGGACCCTGCACTCGCAGCCGACCTCGCCGACACGATGTACGCCTCGCCGGGCTGGATGGGCCTTGCCGCCCCGCAGCTTGGGGACTCCCGCCGGGCCCTTTGTGTGGACGTCACCACGCATCCCGACGCGACCGACTCACACGGGTTGATCACGTTGTTCGATCCCGAGCTCATGTTCTGCGAGGACATGGAGATCCGCCGAGAGGCGTGTCCGAGCGTCCCCGGCTACTACGTCGATGTACGCCGCCCCCGCTACGTGGTCGTGCGCGGCACCGACTTGGACGGCGGCGAGCGGGTCATCCACGCGCAAGGCGTCGAGGCACGTGCCTTCCTCCATGAGCTCGACCATCTCGAGGGGCTGCTCGTTCTCGACCGGATCACGAGCGTGCGCACCGACGTCTTCCGGCGGCGGACCTACCAGAAGCGGCCGGGCTAGCGGAGCGCGGTTCGGGCCGGCGTGGCGGGCGAACATCGCCTAAACTGCAGCGCGAGTGGGCCTCCGGGGGCACAAGGGTAGGAGTTACCCCTCAGTACTATAGTGCGCCGCCAGCACCCCCTATCCGGGAGCGCCCATGGATCCGGTCGACATCGTCCGTCTGGTCGCTGGCCTCGCGGTGCTGGGGGTGGGGTTCTACTTCGCGGGCAAGCGGATCGTGTTCCTCGCCCGGCTGGTGCGTGCGGCCGAGCCGATGCCCGCGCGGATGACGGGGTGGGCGGAGAAGGGGCGCTACCTCGTCACCCACGTCCTGGGCCAGCGCAAGCTCCTGCAGTGGACGGGCCCCGGGATGCTGCACGCGGCGATCTTCTGGGGCTTCATCGTCTTGCAGACCCACACGCTCGAGGCGGTCGGCGAGGTCTTCGACCCCAACTTCCACATCCCCGGGTTCGCGCCCGGTCTGATGCGCACCGAGGTGCTGGGCTTCGCGCAGGACCTGTTCACCGTCCTGGTGCTCCTCGCGGTCGTGGGCTTCGCGGTCATCCGGCTCGCGCAGGCGCCCGCCCGGCGGGGCAGGGGCTCACGGTTCGCGGGCTCGAACCTCGACGAGGGCTGGTATGTGCTGCTGGCGGAGTTCGCGCTGCTGTACACCGCGCTGGTGCTGCGTGGCGCCCGGTCGGCCAAGGACACGCTGCCCTACCCTGACGGCGCGTTCGCGTCCACGTGGATCGGGGGGTATTTCGAAGGCATCAGCGCGGTCGGCCTCGAGGTCCTCGCCACCACGTTCCTCCTCGCGCACGCGAGCGTCTTCGTCGGGTTCATGCTGTTCACGCTGCACTCCAAGCACCTGCACGTGTTCACCATCCCGTTCTCGATCGCGTTCAGCCGCTACCCCAAGGGGCTCGGCAAGCTCGAGACGCGCAAGATCGACGTGGAGGAGATGGACGAGGACGACGTCCTCGGCGTGGGCGAGGTCGAGCACTTCGGGTTCAAGCGGCTGCTCGACATGTACTCGTGCACCGAATGCGGCCGCTGTCAGAGCCAGTGCCCCGCGTGGAACACCGGCAAGCCGCTGTCGCCCAAGCTGCTCATCATGGACCTGCGCGACCACCTCTACGCCAAGGGCCCCTACATCCTCGACGAGGGCCTCGCGGAGTCCCACAGCGACGTCGACGTGCTCAATGCCCAGCTCGTGGGCGACGAGCCGGGGCAAGCGGGCGTGGTCATCGACTACGACGTGCTGTGGAGCTGCACCAGCTGCGGCGCGTGCGTCGAGGAGTGCCCCGTCAACATCGAGCACGTCGATCACATCATGGACCTGCGCCAGCACAAGGTGATGATGGAGTCGAGCTTCCCGCCCGAGGCGGGCACGATGCTGCGAAACCTCGAGAACTCCGGCGACCCGTGGGGCGCGGGGTCCTCGAAGCGCCTGGACTGGGCCGACGGCCTCGACGTGCCCGTGGTCGACGGCGAGCTCGGGCGCGACGTCGAGTACCTCTACTGGGTCGGGTGCGCGGGTGCGCTCGAGGACCGGGCGAAGAAGACCACCCGCACCGTCGCGCAGCTACTCAACGCTGCGGGTGTCAAGTGGGCGGTCCTTGGCCAGGCCGAGTCGTGCACCGGCGACCCCGCGCGGCGCATCGGCATGGAGTACCTCTTCCAGATGATGGCCGAGAACAACGTGGAGACCCTGAAGGAGGTCGGCGCGAAGAAGATCGTCGCGACGTGCCCCCACTGCTTCAACACCATCCGCAACGAGTATCCCGACTTCGACGGCCACTTCGAGGTCGTGCACCACACCGAGCTGCTGTCCCGACTCGTGCGCGAGGGCAGGCTGTCGTCGCAGTCGGAGATCGCGAAGAAGGTCACCTACCACGACCCGTGCTACCTCGGACGCCACAACGAGCTCTACGACGAGCCCCGCGACGTCGTCGCCGGCGTGGCGGGCCTCGAGAAGGTCGAGATGCCGCGGTGCCGCAACAAGGGATTCTGCTGCGGCGCAGGCGGCGCGCGGTTCTTCATGGAGGAGGACATCGGCAAGCGCGTCAACCACGAGCGCATCGACGAGGCCCTCGACCTCGACCCCGACCTCGTGTCGACCGCGTGCCCGTTCTGCATGGTGATGCTCGACGACGCGGTGCAGGACAAGACCGGCAAGGGCGAGCTCACCGAGGGCCAGGTCCGCGTCGTCGACGTCGCGCAGATCCTGTCCGACTCGCTGCTGCCCGTAGCCGAGGTCAACGGCAACGGCGCCCACCCGTCAGTGAGCCCCCACCCCACAGGCGGGTCCCAGGAGACGGCGGGACAGCAGTAGTCGGCGGCCCCCCGCTAGCGGTGGATCCCGCCGGCATCCCGGCCACATCCACCTCAACCCGCGCGCGCCGCAATCTCCACCTCCGCTAGCGGTGCATCCGGCCGGTATCCCGGCCACATCCACCTCAACCCGCGCGCGTCCGGCGGCCCCTCACGGTGACCTCCTGTGTGCGCTGTGCCCGACGGAGCGCGCATCCGTGGGGTCCGCACTGGGCGTAAGGATTATGCAGGGTGCCGGAAGGAAAGAACCCGACGACCTCAACGACCGCGAGGAGGCC
>SKQL01000022.1 GCA_007119035.1 Nitriliruptorales bacterium
AACCCCCCGCCACGTCCTACCCGTCACGGCTGCCCCGCACCCTGCGCCGCTGTGGCCCGGAGGCGGGGGACGTCGGGCGGGGCGCGCGCTTTCGTGCCGGAAGGGTCTCCGCGGCGATACAGTCCGGGTCATGCAGCAGCTCGAAGGCGTCGAGCGCATCGGCGCGGGGAAGGTGCGGGAGCTCTACGCCGTCGACGGCGCGCTCCTGCTCGTGGCCACTGACCGCGTCAGTGCCTACGACGTCGTGCTGCCGACGCCGATCCCCGACAAGGGTCGGGTCCTGACCGGGCTCACCGACTTCTGGCTCGACGAGATGGCCGACGTCGTCGGTCACCACCGGATCTCCACCGACGTGGCCGAGTTCCCCGCTGCCCTGCAAGCCCACGCGGACAGCCTCCGTGGCCGGTCGATGCTGTGCCGCCGCGCAGAGCCGCTGCCCGTGGAGTGCGTGGCCCGCGGCTACCTCTCCGGCGGTGGCTGGCGGGACTACCGGGCCACCGGGACGATCGGCGGGGTGGCCCTGCCCGAGGGGTTGCGGGAGTCCGAGCGCCTGCCGGAGCCGGTGTTCACCCCCGCCACGAAAGCGGTGGACGGCCACGACGAGAACATCGACGAGCGGCGGGTCGCGGACCTCGTCGGCGCGGACCTGACCGCCCGGCTGCGGGAGGTCACGCTGACCCTGTACGAGCGCGCGGCCGAGCACTGCAGGCAACGGGGCATCCTCCTCGCGGACACGAAGTTCGAGTTCGGCCTCGTCGACGGGGAGCTGATCCTGATCGACGAGGTGTGCACCCCCGACTCGTCGCGGTTCTGGCCCGCCGACGGCTACGAGCCGGGCGGCCCCCAGCCGTCCTTCGACAAGCAGTTCGTCCGCGACTGGCTGGATGCGTCCGGGTGGGACCACACCCCTCCTGCACCGGAGCTGCCGCCCGAGATCGTGGGCCGAACCCGCGAGCGTTATGTCACCGCCTACGAGCGCCTCACCGGGCGTCTCTTCGAGGAGAACTGATGCCACGCGTCCACATCGACGTCATGCTCAAGGAAGAGATCCTCGACCCCCAGGGGCAGGCCGTCGAGCGAGCCCTGCCGAGCCTCGGCTACGAGGGCGTCTCGGGTGTGCGCATCGGCAAGCACATCGAGCTCGACGTCCCCGACGATGCCGACGTCGCGGCCACCGTCGACGGCATCGCGGACAAGCTGCTCGCCAACCCGGTGATCGAGCGTTTCAGCTGGCGGGTGGACGCGACGGGGTGAGCCTGACCGACCGCCTGGCGAGACGCCGGGACAAGGACCCCTACGAGGGGCTCCCCACCGATGAGCTGGCGGAGCCGCTCCTGCCGCGATGGTTCGTTCTGCTCGCGCTCGTGACGGTGCCCGTCGCTCTCGCGCTGTTCGTGTACGCGTTCTTCGGGTTCGGCCGTGCCGAGACCCCCGTGGCGGAGCGTCGCCCGCCGCCCGCCCAGCAGCTGACCAGCGACGTGGGTGCCCTCGTCGTCGGCGATCGCCCACCCCGGGCGCACGATGCGGCCTGCCCCGACGTCGACGGGGTGCTCGTGGCGGGGACCGAACGCGATCGTGCCCACCTCGGCGCGGGTCTCGATGCGCTCTGCGCCGCGCCCCCGGAGGCGCGCGGCGCAATCGCCGCGCTCGATGGCGCGGAGCTCCGGTTCGCAGCGTTCGAGGCGAGCGGTGTGGACGTGACCGGCAGCGAGGAGACGGTGTACGTGAACGCCCGCTTCTCCCAGCAGCCGGCTGACCTCATCGCGCCGCTCGTCGCCTACCAGGCGGTCGTCACGCGCGGCGACGCGGCCGAGGCCCGCACCGTGCTGGCGGCACGCCGCGCGGAGCTCCTGGCGTGTGACGCACTGCTCGACACACCGGGCCGGGCGTGCGAGGACGCACGGGAGCTGCTCGAGCTCGACGACTCGGTCGCCGAGCTCGAGGACGCGGGGTTCCGCTAGCCCCGGAGGTCGGCGGGTCGCGCCCTCGACCCGCTACATTGGCCGCATGAGAGTCGGTGTCATCCAATTCCCCGGGTCCTGCGACGAGCGGGATGCCGTGCGCGCCCTTTCCCACCTCGGCGCGGAGCCGGTGCTGTTGTGGCACGGCACCGCGGACCTCGACGGGGCGGAGGCGATCGTTCTGCCGGGCGGGTTCACCTACGGCGACTACCTGCGGACAGGGGCCATCGCGCAGTTCGCGCCCGTCATGGGAGCGGTGGCCGACTTCGCCGAGCGCGGCGGTCCCGTGCTCGGGATCTGCAACGGCTTCCAGGTGCTGTGCGAGGCCCGACTGCTGCCCGGTGCGCTCACGCGCAACGAGGGCCTGCGCTTCATCCACCGTCGTCAGGCCCTGCGGGTCGAGACCCCCGGGACGTGGCTCGACGCCCCCGCCGGCGCGGTCCTCGACATCCCCGTCAAGCACGGTGAGGGCCGCTACGTCCACGACGATCCTGACGGGCTCGCCGCCGCGGGACAGGTGCTCGTGCGCTACTGCCACGCCGACGGCACCGTCGACGACGACGCGAACCCCAACGGGTCGGTCGCGGGCATCGCGGGGGTGACGAACGCGGCGGGAAACGTCGCGGGCCTCATGCCCCACCCCGAGCACGCGGTCGAGGCCCTGCTCGGCTCGACCGACGGCGCCAAGATCCTCGGTGCGGTCCTGCGCGCGGGCGTGGGCGCGTAGCGGTGGGCACCCCGACGCCTGCCCCGGAGCCCCACACGCTCGCCAAGGAGCTCGGCCTGACCCCGGAGGAGTATCGCCGCATCGAGGAGACCCTCGGGCGGGTCCCGTCGACCGCTGAGCTCGGCTCGTACTCGGTCATGTGGTCGGAGCACGCCTCGTACAAGTCATCCAAGGTGCATCTACGCAACCTCCCCACCGAGGGCGAGCGCATCCTCGTCGGCCCCGGGGAGAACGCAGGCGTGGTCGACGTCGGCGACGGGCACGCGGTGTCGTTCAAGATCGAGAGCCATAACCACCCGAGTTACGTGGAGCCCTACCAGGGCGCGGCCACCGGCGTCGGCGGCATCATCCGCGACATCCTCACCATGGGCGCCCGCCCCATCGCGCTCCTCGACCCGTTGCGCTTCGGGGATCCTGCGGATCCGACGACGCGACGCATCGTCGACGGGGTGGTGCGGGGCATCGGCGGCTACGGCAACTCGATCGGGGTGCCGACGGTCGGCGGCGAGCTGTCGTTCGACGCGTCGTATGCGGGAAACCCGCTCGTCAACGTCCTCTGCGTCGGGTCGCTTCCCGCCGATCGCATCCAGCTCGCGCAGGCGGAGTCGCCCGGCGACGTCGCGGTGCTCATCGGCCAGCGCACCGGCCGCGACGGGATCGGCGGCGCGAGTGTCCTCGCATCCGCGGAGTTCCGTGAGGGTGCGGAGGCCGGCTGGGCGGGTCGCGGCCACGTCCAGGTGGGCGACCCGTTCGCGGGCAAGCTGCTGATCGAGACGTGCCTCGAGCTGTACGAGCGCGAGTTGCTGTCGGGCATCCAGGACATGGGCGCGGCGGGGATCATCTGCTCGGCGGCGGAGATGGCCGCGGCCGCGGGGCTCGGGATGCGCCTCGACCTCGATCTCGTCCCGGTGCGCGAGACCGACATGCAGGCCTGGGAGATCCTGTGCTCGGAGTCACAGGAGCGCATGCTCGCGCTCGTGTCGCCTGAGCGCCTCGACGAGGTCCTCGAGCGGTGCGGACGCTGGGGCATCGACGCGACGCCGATCGGCGAGGTCATCGAGGGCGACCGCCTCCACTTCACCTACCAGGGCGACGTCGTCGTCGACGCCCCCGCCAAGTCGCTGGCCGACGAGGGGCCCGTGTACGAGCGGCCGGTCGGCGTGTGGGCGCATCCCGGGGCGGGAGAGGACGCCGACGCGGCGCCGCCGCCCGGTGACCTCGAGGCCGCGGTCCGGCTCGTGCTCACCGACCCCGACATCGTCCCACCCGCATGGGTGTGGAGCCAGTACGACAGCATCGTGGGGTCCGCGACGGTGCAGGGCCCCGGAGGCAGCGCGGCGGTCATCCGGGTCACCGACGACGGTCGCGGGGTCGCGGTGGCCACCGACGGCAACGGCCGGTGGTGCGCGCTCGACCCGGAGACGGGTGCCCAGCTCGTGGTGGCGGAGGCCGCGCGCAACGTCGCGTGCACAGGCGCGCAGCCGATCGCGGCGACGAACAACCTCAACTTCGCCTCCCCGGAGGTCCCCGCGGTCATGGGCGCGTTCGCGGGCACGATCCGGGGCATGAGCGCGGCGTGCGAGTCGCTCGGCACACCGATCACGGGTGGGAACGTCAGCTTCTACAACCAGACCGGCGACCGCCCCATTCATCCCACGCCCGTGATCGGCGTGCTCGGCGTCGTCGACGACGTGGCGCAGGCGCGGGGGATCGGCTTCGCGGAGGCCGGTGACGAGATCCTCCTGATCGGCGCACCCACCCGGCCGGGCCTCGGCGGGTCGGTGTACCAGCGTGCGGTCGAGGGCCGGCTCGCGGGTCGCCCACCCGCGATCGACCTTCCCGCGGAGCGGGCACTGCAAGCGTTCCTCGTGGAGCACGCCTCGGCCCTCGCGAGTGCCCATGACGTCGCGGCGGGAGGCATCGTCACCACCCTCGTCGAGTCCTGCCTCGACGGCGGCCTCGGCGCGGTCGTGACGCCCGAGCCGGAGGTCGAGGCGCACCAGTGGCTGTGCAGCGAGTCGCCCACGCGTGTGGTCGCAAGCGTCAGCCCCGACCACCTCGACGAGGTGACGGCCGCGCTCGAGGCCGCCGGCGTCGCGCACCGCCCGCTCGGGTGGGTGACCGCCGAGCCCACCCTGGAGGTCGAGGGCGTCCTCACGCTCGATCTCGACGAGGTCGCCTCCGCGCAGGCGACCTCGCTCGCGCACGCGCTCGGTGACGTCGACGCGTGAGCGGGCCCGACCTCGATCGCTACCTCTCCGTCCGGACCGCGAGCGCAGGCGCGCACACCGCGGACTGCTCGCGCGTCGCGTTCCTGACCGATGTCACGGGCACCGCGCAGCTGTGGTCCGTGCCTGCGGGAGGCGGCTGGCCCGACCAGGCCTCGTTCGGCGGGGACCGTGTGCTGGGACTGCTCCCGTCTGCCGGTGACCCGCGCGTGGTCGCGTTCGCCCGGGACGAGGGGGGAAACGAGCGCGCGCAGCTGCACGTCGTCGCGCCCGACGGCACCGGCGAGCGGGCGCTGTCGGGCGATCCCGACGCGATCCACCGGCTGGGGGCCTTCACCCCCGACGGGCGGTGGCTGCTGTACTGCGCGAACAACCGCGACGGCGTCGACTTCGACCTCTACCGGACCGCCGCCGACGGGAGCGGCGAGGCCGAGCTCATCGCGAAGCTCGACGGGTGGACGAGCGTTGCGGACATCACTCCCGCGGGGGGACACGTCCTGATCTCCCTCGCCCGCTCCAACGTCGACAGCGATCTCCTGCTCGTGGAGCTGGCCTCGGGTGAGGTCGAGCTCCTCACCCCCCACGAGGGCGAGGTGCGCCACCTCCCGGGTGCGATCACCGACGACGCGCTGTACCTGACAAGCGACGCGGAGGGGGGCTTCCTGCGTGCGTATCGCGTCGATCTCGCCACCGGGGAGTGGCGGGTCATCGACGACGGCGACTGGGACGTCGAGGCACTCGCGGTGCGGGGAGGGACGGGGGCGCTCGGCCGCAACGTCGACGGGATGAGCCGCCTCGAGCTGTTCGACCCCGCCACTCTCGTGCGCTCGGGTGAGGTCGACGTGCCCATCGGCGTGATCCGCGACCTCGCCATCGCCCCTGACGGGCAGACCCTCAGTTGGACGCTGTCCGGGCCGCGACACAACGACGACGTGTGGGTGTCGGACGACCGCGGGCAACGACCCCGGCGGCTGACCCGCTCGTCGACCGCGGGCTTGTCACCGGAGTCGTTCGCCGAGCCCGACCTCGTGCGGGTGACGTCTTTCGACGGCCTCGAAGTGCCCGCGTGGGTGTATCGACCCGGCGACCGAGTCGACGACGCGCGGGGACCCGTGCCCGTCGTCGTGAGTGTCCACGGCGGCCCGGAGGCGCAAGCGCGCCCGAGCTTCAACGCCGTGCAGCAGTACCTGGTCGCCCGGGGCTACGCGGTCGTCGTGCCCAACGTCCGTGGGTCGACCGGCTACGGACGCCACTACGAGTCGCTCGATGACCGCCGCAGGCGCATGGACGCGGTGGCGGACCTCGCCGCCGTCGGGCGGTGGGCGGGTTCGCAGCAAGACCTCGACGCGGGGCGGATCGCACTGATGGGCGGCTCGTACGGCGGGTTCATGGTCCTCGCGGCCATGAGCTCCTACCCGGAGCTGTGGGCCGCAGGCGTCGACATCGTCGGCATCGCCAACTTCGTCACCTTTCTCGAGCGGACCGGCGCGTACCGACGGGCGCTACGGGAGCGCGAGTACGGCACGCTCGAGGAGGACCGCGACTTCCTCGCGGCGATCAGCCCGATCGCCCACGTCGACCGGATCATCGCCCCGTTGCTCGTGATCCACGGCGCGAACGATCCGCGCGTGCCCTTGGCCGAGGCCGAGCAGGTCGTCGATCGCCTGCGTGAGCTCGGTCGTGTGGTCGAGTCCATCGTGTTCGACGACGAGGGCCACGGGATCAGCAAGCTCGCCAACCGGCGTGTGGCCTTCGGCGCGGCCGCCCAGTTCCTCGACCGTCATGCGGGGCGCGCCTGACCCGGCGATTCTCCACGAACCTTCCTGGGAGAGCGTGTGAGCACGGGGTGTCGTCTAGCGCTCGGCGCTCAGTCCCTCGAGTGCCCGGTCGATCGCGGTGAGCACCGTCTTGCGCGCCTTGCTCGACGCCTCGTGGGCGCGGAGGCGTTGGAGCTCGTCCGCGTCGAGGTCGGGCACCGCCGCCACGACCTGCCGCACGTTCCCGGAGACGAGCTCTGCGAGGTCGACCGCGGAAGCGGCCTCGCCGGTGTCCCCGGGCTCCTCCTCGGTCTCAGAACCGGCTCCCGCATCCTCGGGCTCGGT
>SKQL01000065.1 GCA_007119035.1 Nitriliruptorales bacterium
CACCGCCGACCGAACGCACAGCGCGGGCCGCCGAGGTCCCGCCCTCACAGAGCAAGCCTGTCTCATTGGCCCTGGGCCCCTCGGCGCCGGACCGGTGGACTGCACCGAGTGTGCCCGCATGCCCGCTCGAGGGCGTAGCCTGGATAGGACATCTGCAGCCTGCTCGGGTCTGCGGACCGCCCGTGCTGGACATACCACCAGACTGCAGCGAAGGGACGAGGCGTTGAGCAAAGGCAGCAGGCGCAAGCGCGCCACGCGTCCGTGGCAGCATCCCGATGCGATGCGTGACATCTCCGACCTGTTGGCGGCCACGACGGGGACCAGTCAGTCGGACGACGACCTCGAGCTCGACGGGTACGAGGTCCGCAGGGTCGACGGGCGCCAGGTTCATAAGGAGTACCTGTGCCCTTCCTGCGGGAACGTGGTGCCGGAGGGGGAGGGTCACGTCGTGGTCTGGCCCTCCGGGGACAGCGACCTGCGGCGGCACTGGCACAGGCACTGCTGGCGGATCGAGGTCCGCCGCTCCGGCGGCGCCTCCGAATAGGAAGAGTCAAGTGGGCACTACCAAGCAGCAGCAGCGGCAGACGAAGCGGGAGAAGAAGGCGCAGAAGGAGGCCGCGCGCAAGGCTGCGCGCAAGGCCGAGCAGCGTCGCAACCGCATCACGTTCGCGGTCGTGGCGGTGATCGTGCTCGCGGGCGGCGGATTGGCGCTCAACTCCGTGCTCGAGGACCGTCGGGAGCAGGCGGCCGCGGAGGCCGAGCAGGAAGCGCTGATGGCCGATCTCGAGGCGGAGCAGGAGGCCCTCGAGAACCGGGATGTCGCGTGCGGTGCCGACGAGCCCGACCAGGCCGACGAGGAGAAGCCCACCTACGACGAGCCGGGGCAGGTGATCGAGGCTGGTGTGGACTATCGTGCGGTTATCGAGACGTCGTGCGGTGAGCTCGTGATGGAGCTGCACGCCGACGCTGCCCCGGAGACCGTCAACGCTTTCGTGTTCCTCGTGGAGGAGGGCTTCTACGACGGGCTCGAGATCTTCCGAATCGCGGAGAGCATCGCTGCGTTGCAGACGGGGGCGGGGAACAACGACAACTCGTGGGAGATCGGCTACACGCTGCCCGACGAGACGAGCCTCGCGGAGGACGAGGGCTATCCGATCGGCTCGGTGGCCATGGCCAAGTCGGCCGAGCCCGATACCGCGGGCAGCCAGTTCTTCTTCGTGTACGGCGACGAGTTCGACGAGGTTCACGGTGACGCAGCGGAGTACACGCGCTTCGCCGATGTCGTCGACGGCGTCGAGGTGCTCGAGGAGATGGGCGAGATCGGCGCCGCAGGGGAGATGATGGGCGCGGAGATGCCCGCCGAGCTGCTCTACATGGAGTCCGTGCGGATCGAAGCCGGCTGACGGTTAAGCTGGTCGGACCCAACGCGGAAGGACCATAGATGGATGTGGCATGTGGCGGAACCGTGCCCGAGGGCGCAGGCGAGCCCAAGC
Organism: Nitriliruptorales bacterium; assembly: GCA_007119035.1. Classification (GTDB taxonomy): domain Bacteria; phylum Actinomycetota; class Nitriliruptoria; order Euzebyales; family Egibacteraceae; genus SKQL01. The sequence goes on from SKQL01000065.1 coordinate 1,494, forward strand.
CCGAGTTCGACGGACCCGATCAGGTCCTCGGCGGCGAGTCGCGCTACACCGCGACCGTCAGGACGTCGTGCGGCACGATCACGCTCGAGCTGCTCGCCGACGATGCGCCGGCGACCGCGAACAACTTCGCCTTCCTCGCTTCGAATGGCTTCTACGACGCCACCCCCGTGCACCGCGTCGTGCCCGGCTTCGTCGTGCAAGGCGGGGACCCGACCGGCACGGGAACGGGTGGGCCGGGCTACCGGTTCGCCGACGAGCTCGACGCGGCGAGGAGTCGCGGCTACCGCCGTGGGACGCTCGCGATGGCGAACGCGGGACCTGACACCAACGGCAGCCAGTTCTTCATCACGCTCGACGACGTCGGGCTTCCCCCCGATTACGCGGTCTTCGGAGTGGTGACCGACGGGATGGACGCCGTCGACCGCATCGCGCAGGTGCCCCTGGCGGGTGAGGCTCCGAAGCAGCAGGTCTTCCTCGAGCGCGTCGAGGTCGATCTCTGAGGCCTCGAGCCCTCAGGCGAGGAGAGCCTTCCCGTCACTCCTCCCGGCGGGGCTCCTCGTCCGTGGTCTCGAGCGGGGGTAGGTCGTCCACGGAGATGCCGGTGGTGCGCATGCCGCGCTCGTAGTCGCGCATGCGTCGCGGGTATCCGACGATGCGCGCGTCGTACATCGGCACCCCGTGCGACTTGCACAGTTGCTGTGCCTGCTTCGCGTGCTTGACGGGCCGGCGGAGGAACTCGCCGTCGGCCGCCACGACGCACAGGGACATCGCGTACACCGAGGTAGGGGGCTCGACGAAGGCCTCGACGCCCTCACGGCTCGAGAGGAACTCCTCGAGGTCGGACAGGGTCTTCGCTGACGGGTCGTTCCGCGCGGGCACGTCCTCATCGCCCTTACGGCGGCGGAAGCGATCGAAGAAGCTCACTGCGCGCAAGTGTAGCGAGCGCCATGGCCATCGCTCATCGCTCATCTCTCGACCATCGGGTCCTCGACGAGCTCGACGAGCACCCCCAGGGCGCTCTTCGGGTGAAGGAACGCCACCGTGCAACCACGTGACCCGGGCCGGGGATGGTCGTCGACGAGGCGCGCGCCCTTGGCTACGAGCTCGGCGTACACGGCGTCGATGTCGGCGACCCCGTAGCCGACGTGGTGCACGCCGGGGCCGCCGTTGCGCAGCAGGAAGCGCGCTACCGGTGACTCGGGGTGGGTGGGTTCGAGCAGCTGGATGAAGCTCGAGCCGACCGCGATCAGCGCCTCGTTGACGCCGTCCGACTCCATCGTCTCGCGGTGGACGACCCTCGCGCCGAAGAGGCGCTCATGATGGCGCACCGCCTCCTCGAGGCTCTCCACGGCATAGCCTACGTGGTCGATGCGGTCGAGCATCATCGTCTGCTCCCGGGGGCGAGCAGCTCGGGGGGCTCCCATGGCTCGCCCAGGACGTGGTGGTCGAGGAAGGCCAGGACGGTCTCGTACCACAGCCTGACGTGCTGCGGCTTGCCGATCCAATGGTCCTCGTCGGGGAAGTGGAGGTACACGGCCTCGACGCTATGGCGCTTGAGGTCCGTCCACAGCGACAAGCCCTCGCTCACGGGAACGCGATAGTCCCTCTCGCCATGGATGACGAGCATCGGAGTGGCGATCTCCGCGACGAAGCGGTGCGGGGACCACTCCCGGTACCGCTCGGCATCCAGGTAGCGGTCACCGAGCTCGTGCTCCCAGTGGGGGCCGAGGTCGGTGGTGCCGTGGAAGTGCTCGAGGTTCCACAAGCTCGCGTGGGTGACGATCGCGTCGAAGCGGTCGGTGTGCCCTGCGATCCAGTTGACCATGTAGCCGCCGAAGGAGCCGCCCATCGCGGCGGTGCGGGAGGCGTCGATGTCCTCGCGGGACGCGACGGCGTCGATGATCGTCATGAGGTCGGTGTAGGGCTCCGCGCCCCAGCGCCCCCAGCCTCGTTGGACCATCTCCCACCCGTACCCTGTGGACAGCGCGGGGTCGGGCAGTAGCACCGCCCACCCGCGGGCGGCGAGCACATGGGGGTTCCAGCGCCAGTGCCACCCGGTCCAGCTGGCAAGCGGCCCGCCGTGGACGAAGATCGCAAGTGGCGCGGGTGTCGCGGTCTCGGCGGGGAGCACGAGCCATCCCGCAATGACGGTCCCGTCGGCCGCTTCGCCCCGGGCCCGCCTGACCCGACCCGGCGGGTGTGAATCGTCGCCGGGGGTGGGGATCGCTCGGTGCTCCTGATCGGGCTCACCGGGGTCGAGCGCGACCGCCCGCGGCGGCTCGTCGACCGCGGAGCGCATCGCGTACAGCACGGAGCCGTCCGGTGCGGGGGTGAGGCTGTCGAAGGCGCCCGAGGACGCGAGACGGGTCACCGCTCCCGTCCCCACGTCGACGGCGTACGGCAAGGTGTGGCCCCCATCGTCGGCCGTGTAGTAGACGGTGGCGCCATCGGGGCTCCACACCGGGGCGCCGGGCCAGCGGTCGAATCCCGGCAGGAGGTCCGTCGGCTCTTCGCGCCCGTCGACGGGGACGAGCGAGAGCGTTACGTCGTGCGCGCGCTCCGGGGTGGCGAGGGGTGCTGTGACGCACACGACGCTGCGCCCGTCCGGCGAGCAGGCCGGTGACCCGTGGCTCGTCCGCGGGGTGCCCGCGATGACGCGGGGCCGCCCCGCCCCGGGCCCGTCCCAGTCGATCGCGACCACCTCGGTGACGTGCTCCCTCACGTCGTCCGGGCGGTTCCACCGGGTCGCCACGACGCAGGTCTCGCTGACTGCGATGGAGGCCCGCTCGTAGTCCGCCGGGTGGGCGCGGGGGTCGAGTGCTTCCCACGGGGCGTCGGGTTCAGTCGCACCGAAGAGGCGGACGTGGCGGGGACCGAGCCAGCGATTCCAGTGACGCACGGGGTAGCTCTCGAACAGCTGGGCGGTGACCCCCGCGTCCTTGCGGGCCTTCTCCCGCGCCTCGTCCGCCTCCCAGTCGGCTTCGGAGGGATGCATCGTGGTGGCGAGCACGACACGCCCGGTGTGGGGGGCGGTCGCAATCTTCGAGACGCCTCCTGGTGGCCCCGCGAGGATGCGTGCCTCGCCCCCGCCGGCGGGGAGCAGCCACAGGCGCTCGACGTCGTCGTCGGTCGTGGTGTGGTCGGGGTCGGGACGCCCGGAGGTGAACAGGAGGTCGCCATCGGGCAGGAAGTGCGGGCTCGACTCGCCCGCCTCGGAGAATGTCAGCCTCCGCGGTGGCGAATCGCCGTGGGGGTCGAGCTCGAACAGCGCCTCCCTGTAGCGCTGGCCCTCAGGGTCGCGGGTCGCGGCCACGGTGACCAGGCGGCTGCCATCGGGGCGCACAGCGAGGCCGGCGGCGCGGGGCAGGTCGAGGAACTCCCCCACGGTGAAGCTGTCGGTGCAGGGCGTATCGGTCTCAGGCATGCGGAGCACGCTACCCGACGCGGGGTGGCGGGATCGAGACGGCTCGGGCAACATGCCATCCTGGTCCTCTTGACCGAGGAAAGGGAACGGGAATGCCCGAAGCAGTGATCGTGGGATACGCCCGGACGCCGATCGGCCGCTTCGGCGGGGTCTTGGCGCGCCTCTCCGCGGTGGAGCTCGGCGGCCATGCCATCACCGGTGCGCTCGCCAACGCAGGTGTGGCGCCCGAGCATGTCGACAACGTGCTCATGGGCCATGTGCTGCAGGCGGGACAGGGCCAGATCACCGCCCGCCAGGCCGCTGTTCGCGCGGGCATCGGAATGGACGTGCCTGCCCTGACGCTCAACAAGGTGTGCCTGTCGGGCACCGCCGCAGTCGCGCTCGCAGACCAGTCGATTCGTGCGGGCGACGTCGACCTCGTGGTCGCGGGTGGCATGGAATCGATGTCGAACGCCCCGTACATGTTGCCGGGCGCACGACAAGGCCTCCGGATGGGGGACGCGACGCTCGTGGACGCGATGGTCCACGACGGTCTTTGGTGCGCGTTCGACGACGAGCACATGGGGGCGGCGAGCGACCGTATGAACGTCGAGTACGGCATCAGCCGCGAGCACCAGGACGAGTGGGCCGCACGCTCGCACGAGCTCGCGGTCGCCGCGTGGAAGCGAGGCCACTTCGACGGCGAGGTGAGGCCTGTCGAGCTGGCCAGCCGCACGGGCGACGCGGAGGTGGTCGACCGGGACGAGGGTATGCGACCGGGCGTCACACCCGAGTCGCTGAGCCAGCTGAAACCGGCGTTCACCCGCGACGGCACGATCACCGCGGGAAACGCGAGCCAGATCTCGGACGGCGCCGCCGCGCTCGTGCTCGCGAGCCGCGAGAGGGCTGAGGCGCTCGGCCTGCAGGCGCTCGGGCGGATCGTCGCGTACGGGCAGGTGGCGGGTCCTGACGCCTCGCTGCACCACCAGCCCGCGGGTGCGATCGGCGTGGCCGCGGCCAAGGCGGGGCTCGACGCCGACAGCCTCGACGTTTACGAGATCAATGAGGCCTTCGCCGCGGTGGCCTCCCATGCCGCCGCGTTGCTGCGCGTCGACGAGGGCCGCGTCAACCCCGCCGGTGGCGCGGTGGCGTTGGGACACCCCATCGGGGCCACGGGCGCACGTCTGACCGCGGGGCTGCTGCACCAGCTGCGGGCGCGCGGTGGCGGCCGCGGCGCGGTGGGGCTCTGCGGGGGAGGTGGGCAGGGCGATGGGCTCATCGTCGAGACGCTCTGATGGGCCCAGCGTGGTGACCCGGCGCTCGAGCGCCGCAGTCGAGCAGCTGGCCGATCGCGTCCGGTCGGGAGACCGACGGGCGCTCGCACGGCTGCTGACCCACGTCGAGGACGGCAGTCGTGCGGTGCTGCGCGCCGCCTTCGGCGCCCTTCACGGGGACACGGGCGGTGCCCACCTCGTCGGGGTCACAGGATCCCCGGGGGTGGGCAAGTCCACGCTCGTGAGCGCCATGGTCACCGAGTGGAGGCGCCGGGGCAAGACCGTCGCGGTGCTCGCCATCGATCCCTCGTCACCCTTCACCGGAGGTGCCCTCCTGGGCGATCGGGTGCGGATGGGTGAGCACGTGCTCGACCAAAGCGTGTTCGTCCGCTCGATGGCGAGCAGGGGGCATCTGGGCGGGCTGTCGTGGGCCGCGCCGCAAGCGCTCGCAGTGCTCGACGCGGCGGGTTTCGACATCGTGCTGCTCGAGACGGTGGGGGTCGGGCAGGCGGAGGTCGAGGTCGCCTCGGTCGCGGATTCGACGATCGTGGTCCTCGCGCCGGGCATGGGGGACTCGGTGCAGGCGGCCAAGGCGGGGATCCTCGAGGTCGCGGATGTCTTCTGCGTGAACAAGGCGGACCGTGACGGCGCGGATCGCACGGTCGCGGAGCTCGAGGACATGCAGCGCCTGGGGGGCCACGGCGCTGCGGTCGTGCCCGTTCTGCGTGCGGTCGCGGTCAAGTCCGAGGGGATCGCGGAGGTCGTCGACGCGGTGGACGAGCAGCGCTCACGGCTCGGTGCCGATGGCGCGCTCGAGGCTCGGCGGCGTGCCCGAGCCCGCCTGCAGGTCCGTGAGCTCGCCGTCGAGGTCGTCGATCAGGCCTTCGACGAGCCGGGAGAGCGCGGGCTCGATGTCCTCGCCACCGCAGTGGCGAGACGTGAGCTCGACCCGTACACCGCGGCTGACCAGCTGCTCGAACGACTCGCTATTGTGGAGCCGCCTACCTAGGAGGGGACATGGACGAGCAAGACCATTCCGCCGCGGGGCGCTGGCAACGGCGTTACACCGAGGCCGTCCCCGAGCCCGAGGATGACGTCCGGACGACCCTGTCGGGGGTGGAGGCCCCTCCGTTGGCTGGGCCCCACAACCACCCGGTCGACCCCGAGCGGATCGGCGTGCCGGGCGAGTACCCGTACACGCGCGGGATCCACACGACGATGTATCGCGGGAAGCCGTGGACGATCCGCCAGTTCGCAGGATTCGGCTCCGTCGCCGACACCAACCGCCGTTATCACGATCTCCTCGCGAGCGGCCAGCACGGCCTTTCGGTGGCGTTCGACATGCCCACCCTCATGGGACGCGACTCCGACGAGCCTGAGTCGGAGGGCGAGGTCGGTCACTGCGGGGTCGCGGTGGACACCGTCGCGGACATGGAGCGGCTCTTCGACGGGATCCCTCTGGGGGAGATCACGACCTCCATGACCATCAACGCGCCCGCGGTGGTCGTGTTCGCGATGTACTGCGTGGCCGCGGAGCGCCAGGGCGTGCCGATCGCTGACCTCGGCGGCACGCTCCAGACCGATATCTACAAGGAGTACATCGCCCAGAAGGAGTGGCTGTTCCCTCCGGAGCCGCATCTGCGGCTGATCGGTGACCTGCTCGAGTTCACGACGGAGCGGATGCCCCGCTACCATCCCTTGTCGATCTCGGGGTATCACATCCGGGAGGCCGGGTCGACGGCGGCGCAGGAGCTCAGCTTCACGCTCGCGGCCGGGTTCGCCTACGTGGAGCTCGGCCTGTCCCGCGGCCTCGACCTCGATAGATTCGGGAGGCGCCTGTCCTTCTTCTTCGACGCCCATATCGATTTCTTCGAGGAGATCGGCAAGTTCCGCGCGGGTCGGCGCCTGTGGGCGAGATGGCTGCGCGATCGCTACGGAGCGACGTCCGACAAGGCGCAGCAGCTGCGCTTCCACACGCAGACCGCGGGCGTGTCCCTGACGGCCCAGCAGCCCGACAACAACGTGGTCCGCACTGCTGTCGAGGCGCTCGCCGCGGTGCTCGGAGGGACCCAGTCGCTGCACACCAATGCGCTCGACGAGGTGCTCGCCCTCCCGTCCGACCATGCGGCGAAGGTCGCGCTGCGCACCCAGCAGGTGCTCGCGGAGGAGACCGAGGTCGCCGCGACCATCGACCCGCTGGGCGGGTCGTGGTACGTGGAGTGGATGACCGATCAGGTGGAGGCCGACGCGGAGCGCTACCTCGAGCGCATCCTCGACCTGTCGGACGACGGGACGGTGACGAGTGGGATGCTCCGCGGCGTGGAGACCGGCTGGTTCACGGCTGAGATCGCGGACGCGGCGTTTCGGTACCAGCAGCAGCTCGAGAAGGGCGAGAAGCACATCGTCGGCGTGACCAGTCACGCGGAGGACGATGCGGACGAGCTCGAGATCCTGCGGATCTCCCACGATGTGGAGGTCGCGCAGTGCGCGCGGTTGGCCGAGTACCGTGCGGGGCGGGATGAAGCACGGGCTCGCGCGACGCTCGACGAGCTCGTCGCCGCCTGCGGGACGGAGGCGAACCTCGTCTACCCGATAATGGACGCGGTCAGGGCGGATGCGACCCTCGGCGAGATCTGCGCGGCGATGAAGCGGGAGTTCGGGACGTACACGGAGCCACCTGTCATCTAGCGGGTGCGGGCGGCTACCCGTGGCGCTCGCGCCACTCCCTGACCGTCTTCTCCTCGTCGAGCCGTCCGACGGTCGAGGCCGGCCCGTGCAGGGCCTCCCGGTTGGCTATCCGGATGCGCTCGTTGATGTCGGAGACGATCCTGCGTACCTGCTGCTCCGAGGTGGCGCGCTCGATCTGTGCGCGGGCCTCCTCGAGCTCCTTCCGGATCTGCAGCGTCGGCGGGATGTACGAGAGGTTCTCCGCCTTGAGCTTCTTGCGGACCCACCACAACTCATCTCGGGGGCGATGCAGATCGGGGATCGGCTTGCCCGCGCCCTCGAGATCGTCGAACTCGCCGCGTTCCTGCGCCTCGCGGATCTGGCGTTCCACGAACGACTCCCAGCCCTCACCTGGTGGCTTGCGAGTGGTCATGGCGTCTCCCCGGTCTCGGAGGCGTCGTCGTGGCGCTGGATGCGAGCGCGACGTCTGTGGGCTCCATCTTATGGGTCTTGGATGGATCGACGACGGTCCGCACCGTTGGCGGTGAGTAGGTCAGCTCGGTGCTGTCGTAGGGGGGTGTTAGGTTGTGGCCATGTCGAACGTTCGTGCTGCCCTAAGCTGCGTGGAGGGCCGCGGGGGCTGAGCAGCGGGCGCGGCAGGGAGGGGCGACGAGATGGCCGAGGAAGCGTCCGACGCTCCAGCCCCGCTGGTCCTTCATGCAGGGGAGGACAGCGTGACCGTGGACCCGGCTGATGGTGCCCGCCTCACCTCCCTCGTGGCGGGCGGAGCGGAGCGCCTGCTTGACACCGCCGGCAGCCACGACCCTCGGATGGGCTGGGGAGCATTCCTGATGGCGCCCTGGGCGGGGCGACTCGAGAACGCGACCGTCCCGTGGGAGGGACAGCATCACCGGATACCCGCGACACACGGACGGCACGCGATCCACGGGGTGACCCTCGATGCGCGATGGGAGCTCGAGGAACGTGGGGATCGATCCGTCGTGCTGTACTGCGACCTCGAAGACGACGGTTGGCCCTTGGGAGGTGGAGTCGAGCTCCGAATCAACCTGTCCGAGGGCGCGCTCGCGCTTACCACCAGCATCGTGGCGGGCCCTTCCGGGATGCCTGCGGGGGCGGGATGGCACCCATGGTTCCGGCGGCCCGCGAACGGCGACGTAGCGGTCACCGTGCTCGCCAGCGAGACGTTGCGCACAGACGCGGAGCTCATCCCTGACGGCATGCGCTGCCCCGTCGACACGGACACCGACCTCCGGGGTGGGCCGCTGCTCGGTGAGCGCAGGTTGGATCATGCCTACGTCGACGTCGACGGCCCCGTCGAGGTGCGGTGGCCGGACTTGGTCCTGCGGATGGACATAGACGCAGCACCCCGTACGTACGTCGTCCACACGCCCGAATACGCGTTCTGCGTCGAGCCACAGAGCGTGTGGCCCAACGCGCCGGGCCTCTCCGCCGCGGGCCTGGCGGAGACTGGGCTGGCCCCCCTCGGTCCGGGGGCAGCGTGTGTGGTCCGCAGCGAGTGGCGTTGGGAGCGCCGCTAGCCCCGACGCGCAAGCTACGCCTCCTGTGGACCGGCCTCCGCCTCGTCCTGGTTGCCGGGCGCCTGACCGCTCGCGCCCGGCTCGTCGCCATCGGGGTTGGCGTCCTGTGCCTCGGGCCCCTCCTCCTCCTCGGGCTCCGGTTCAGGCACAAGGTCAGGCTCAGGCTCAGGCTCGTCAGGGTCAGGGTCCTCGGGTTCAGGGTCCTCGGTCTCCTCGGGTTCCTCGGGCTCCTCCTCGTCGACCTCATCCGGCTCCCCGGGCGAGAAGCGATCCGTCAGAGCCTCCCAGTCGGTCGCGGCGAGTCCGAGGAGCGCGAGGGCGACTATCGCGACGACGAGGATCGGCTTCCAGGGCGCGCCGCGGCGTGCACCTTCGGGCTCCTCAGTCGGGAGGGGCCTGGTATCGGCTCGGCCCAGGGGTCGTGTGGCACCTGCGGAGGCGACGGCGGTCGCGCCGCCCGCTGCGGCCCTGCGAGGGTCCATCAGAGCCTGACGCATCTCCGACGCGTCCGTGTACCGGCGATCGGGATCCTTCTCGAGGGCACGATGCACGATGGCTGCGAGGCCGGGGTCGAGCTTTCGCACCCGGCGGTCGATGCGCGGCACGGTGTCCTCGCGATGCGCGAGCGCGAGCGCGATCGCGGTCTCGGCCTCGAACGGTGGGCGCCCTGCCAGCATCTCGTAGAGCATCACACCGAGGCTGTAGACGTCGGAGCGGGGGGTGGCGGCGCCGCCCATCACCTGCTCGGGCGCGACGTACTTCGGGGTCCCGAGAACCTGCCCGGTCGCGGTCAGGGCTCCGCCCGCTTCCTCGAGCACCTTGGCGATCCCGAAGTCCGCCAGCTTGGCCGGCGGCTCCCCAGAGGCCTCTCGCGGCACCTCGCATCCGGGCAGGAGGACATTCCCGGGCTTCACGTCCCGGTGGACCAGGCCCCGCTTGTGCGCTGAGCCAAGCGCCGATAGCACCTGGCTGGCTACGGCGACGGCCTCTGCCTGCGGCAGCGACCCCCGATCGGCGAGGACGTCGGCGAGGCTGCACCCCTCGACGAGCTCCATGACGATGAAGGGAGTCCCGTTGTCCTGCCCCGTGTCGTAGACCGCGACGGCGTGCGGATGGCTGAAGCTCGCCGCCGCGCGGGCCTCGCTCAGGAAGCGGTTGCGCATCCCCGTCTGGGAGATCGTGCCCGCGTGGAGCAACTTGACCGCGACCCGACGGGCGAGGGTGCGATCATAGGCTCGAATGACCCTCGCCATGCCGCCCGATCCGAGCTCGTCTCCGAGCTCGTAGCGCTCCGCCAGGACCTCGCTCACCGTAGGTCTCCCACTCCTTGCCCGCGCTCATCGGGAAATGCGGGGATGCTACCGAACAACCCCCACCTCATAGTTCGGCGAGTGCCCGCAGGTCGGCCTCCGGCAAGAGGCCTGGCACGAGTGTGCGCTGTGACAGAATCGTCGGGACCCCACCGATTCCCTGACGACGGAACTCGGTCGTGTGACGACGCACCGCCGCGAGTGCGCCACGGTCGTCGAGCGCCGAGGCGACCCGGTCGGTGTCCAGCCCGACTTCATCCGCAAGCCGGGCCAGCACCTCCCGGTCGCCTATGTCGGCGCCATCACGCCAGAAGGCGGCATAGACGGTGCGGCGCCACTCGGGCGCTCGGTCCTCGCGCGCGGCGACGGCGCCGAGCACGTGGCACCACCCCGTGGGCGGAAGCTGACGGGGTCGCCGCAGGACAATCCCCTCGGCCGTCGCGGCCTCAGCGACCGAGTCGAGCTCCGCGAGCACATCCACCGTGACAGGGAGCACCATGTCGATGCCGATGGCCTCGAAGCCCTCGAACTCGACGCGATCCGGGGCCAGCCGCTCGGCGCGTCTCACAGCGACAGCGGCGGTGGGCGAGGTGTAGTCGTGGAAGAGGGTTATCACGCCATCAGGCTACCCCTGAGCCGGCCTCTGGCCGCTACCCGTTCATCCCCCCACCGGCCACGTCGCTCCGCCATCGGTCGCGGAGAGGTAGGCGAGCACCGCACGGACCCGCCTGTGGACCTCGGTGCTCTCGGCGGGGAGGTCGAGCTTTGAGAAGATGCTCGTGATGTGCTTCTCGACTGCGCGTTCCGACAGGTGCAGCGCCTGGCTGATGGCCCGGTTGGATCGGCCCTGGGCCAGCAGGGCGAGGATCTCCGCCTCGCGGACGGTGAGACGGTCGAGGACGGTGGCTCGGCCCTGCTGCGCGACGACGAGGGCGTCCACCACCTGCGGATCCAGGACCGAGCCACCCCGGGCGACCTCCTCGATCGCATGCCGCAGCTGACCCAGGTTGCCGACACGCTCCTTGAGCAGGTAGGCGCGTCCTCGTGCCCCGCCGTCGAACAGCCGCAACGCGTAGTCCGGCTCGAGGTACTGCGATAGCACGACCACTCCGAGGCCGGGATGGCCCGTGGCTAGGTGCTCCGCCGCGCGGATCCCCTCGTCGGTGCCGGTCGGGGGCATGCGGATGTCGGTGAGCAGCACGTCGGGACGATGCACCTCCACGGCTGCTTCGAGGTCGGGGAGGGATCCCACGGAGGCGATGAGATCAAGGTCCACGTCGTTGCTGATCAAGAGCCCCAGCCCCTCACGGATGAGGTAGCTGTCCTCGGCGACGATCAGGCGGATCGGCATACGCAAGAGCCTACGCCGCCGGCCTCGACCGGGTCGTCCCGCCGGCGTCGGCATGATGGCCGGTGGTGATGCCGACGCCGCCGACGCGCCGGCCCCTGGCGAGTGAGGCAATCCGCTCGCAGTAGCACGTCCACATGTGGAGCTGCATCTCCTTGATGAGCCGGACACGGGTGTAGAGGAGCGCGCTGAGGCGGTCGCCGCTGCGGGCCCACGACTCGATCTCGAATCGCAGGAGGCCGTCTTCCCCTCGGGCGCGGAACTCGATCTGGCCTGCCTCCAGGTGGCCGCGCATCGTGGCCAGCCGAAACGAGGTGGGGGTGCGGTCCACGACACGTACCGGCCCGTCCCACGGGCCCGGCATGCGCACCAGGAACTCGTCGCCGACCCGCAGCTGACCCTCGCGGCCACGGGTCTTCCAGAACACCGCGACCTCCACCGGCGCCGCCTTGCCCGGGTCGGTGGCCAGCACGGAGACGAGGTCATCCGGCGAACGCTCGGCGTCGGCTATGTCGACCGCGTACCGACGGTGGAACAAGGGACCGACCCCGTCCGACGACCGTTGCAGCCCCTCGTCGACCGCACGGGGGTCGAGCGGCCACTCGCGCCCCGCCGGCGTGCCCTCGTCGGTCCGGTGCAGCGGCGTGATGCGCCACAGGTACCGCCACGAAGTGAACGCCATCCCCACCGGCCAGCGTGCGACGGTGCCGATCCGACGGGCGAGGCCTGCATGAGCGGTCATGGTGTCACCTCCTCGCTTGCGGGTACCCATCTGGTCGACCGCAGCAACGCGGCCGGCGACACGCGTGTAGGAGGGCTCCGATGACACTCAAGGTGCTGCAGGGCCTCGGCATCCCCAGCGACCTGCTCTACACGGCGTCGCTGGGGTCGATCGTGTTGTGCCTCTTCCTGTGGATACGGGCGAAGACCGTCGATCAGGAGGCCCGGGCGAACGCGGAGCGACGCGCCATGTTCGTCGGCTTCTGGCCACCGATGTTCTGGCTGATCGGCGACAAGATCGCCGAGCTCGAGCGCAGGCCGTCAAGTCGCAGGAGGTGAGACTCCGGTCGGGTCAGGCGAGGAGGGTCTGCGCGAGGCGGGATCGGTGCCACCGCGCGGATCCGTATGTCCGCTGCATCGCCGTCGCCCGCTTCATCCACAGATGGAGGTCGTGCTCCCAGGTGAAGCCGATGCCACCGTGGCACTGCAGGGCCTCCTGGTCCGCCTTGGCGGCGGCGTCTGATGCGTACGCCTTCGCGATGCTCGCGGCTTCGAGGCGGTCGGGCAGATCGTGGGCAAGGACGTAGGCGGCGTACCAGCACGCGGGCTTCGATGTCTCCACGAGCAGCAATGTCTCCGCGAGCTTGTGCTTGACCGCCTGGAAGGAGCCCACCGGGCGGCCGAACTGCTCGCGTTCCCTCACGTGGGCGACGGTCATGTCGAGCAGGCGCTGACTGATCCCGCCCAGCATGGCGGCGCTCCCCGCTGCTGCGCGGTCGAAGGCCCGGGCGGCCTCCGCCGCACCGCCCGGCATGCGGGTGTCGGCAGAGGTGGCGAGGTCCACGGTGAAGAGCCGTCTCGACCGGTCGATCGAAGGCTGCGGCGTCGCATGGAAGGCGCTCGCCGGCAGGGCGTGCAGCTCCCCCTCGCGCTCCGCGAGGAGCACGTCTGCGATGTGCGCGTCCGCGACCACGGGGTCGCCCGCGAGCTGGACCGTGGCCACCGCCTCGCCCGCGGCGATGCGCGGCAGCCAGTGGGCCTGCTGGGCCTCGCTGCCCGCCTCGAGCAGCAACGGGACAGCGACCGCGGTCGTCTCCAGTAGCGGCTCAGGCAACGCGACGTAGCCCGCCTCTTCGAGGAGCAGCACGAGATCGACCTCGCTCGACCCGAGCCCACCGTGCTCCTCGGGGACGGTCAGGCCCACGAGGCCCGTCTCCGCCATTCGCTTCCACAGTTGCGGGCTGCGTCCGGTCGCGGACTCCCACATCGCCCGCAGGTGCGCGGAGTCGCACTCGGCTGCGAGCAGCCTCCGCGTCGCGTCACGGAGTGCGTACTGCTCGTCGGTGAAGTCGAATCGCATCACCGCTCACCTCCCGTCGATTGCCGCGGTTCCTTCGGCAGGCCGAGGACGCGCTCCGCGATGATGTTCTTCTGGATCTCGGACGTGCCCGCGTAGATCGTCGCCGCCCGGGAGTACCAGTAGCGCTTGTGCCAGCCGGGAGGGCTCGGTGAGGCGTCGGCTTGCTCCGTCAACTCCGCGTGCGGTCCCATGAGCTCGAGGCCGGCGCGGAAGATGCGCCCCCCCATCTCGGACCAGTAGAGCTTGCTGAGGCTGGCCTCCGGGCCCGGCGGCTTGCCGTCCGCCATGAGCGTGAGCGTCCGGTGCATGTGGTGGCGGAACACCTCCGCCTCGGTGTACAGCTGCGCGACCTGGTCGCGCACGATCGGGTCGTGCGCGACCCCGAGCGTCCGGGCGAGGGCCACGAGCTCGCGCACGTTGTCGGAGAAGCGCACGTGGTTGCCGATCCCCGTGCCGCGCTCGAAGGCCAGCGTCGCCATCGCGATGCGCCAGCCGTCGCCCATGTCGCCGACGACGTTTGCGAGGGGCACGCGGACGTCGGTGAGGAACACCTCGCTGAACCCCGCGTCCTCGTTGATCTGGACGATGGGGCGCACGTCGACGCCGGGCGCGTCCATGGGGATCATCAGGAAGGTGATCCCGTCGCGGGGAGGTGCCGCAGGATCGGTTCGCACGAGCGCGAAGATCCAGTCGGCGACGCGCCCGAGGGTCGTCCACGTCTTCTGCCCGTTGACGACGAGGTCGTCGCTGTCGCGCACCGCAGCGGTCCGCAAGGCCGCGAGATCGCTTCCCGCGTCAGGCTCGCTGAACCCCTGTGACCATATCTCGTCGGCGGACAGGATCCCGGGAAGCCACCGTTGCCGCTGCTCCTCGGTGCCGTACCTCAGCAGCACAGGGCCGGCGAGGCCGAGCGCGAGGACGTTGACCCGCTCGGGGGCGCCCGCGCGGGCGTACTCCTCGCTGAAGATGGCCTGTGTCAGCAGGTCCGCGTCGCGGCCCCCGTAGGCCCGGGGCCAGTCGATCGCCGCGTAGCCGGCCTCGTTCAGCCGTCGCTCCCATGCGCGGTGCGCCTCGAGCCCCTCGGACGTCGACGGCGGGGGCAGTCGTTGCGCGGGGACGTTGTCGCGCAACCAGGCGCGCACCTCCTCGCGGAAGTCGTGCTGCTCGGGAGTAAGGTCCAGATCCATTCCGCACTCCAGTGCCGCACCTCGCGAAACGCCATGGGACGCGGATCACTGTAGCGGGCGCGGTGGGCGTCATACGCTGGTCTCATGCCGGTACTGGTGGTAGGAGCCCAATCCGCGGCGGGTCGAGCGGCGGTCCGTGCATTGACCCGTGGGGGAGGGGAGGTGCGCGCGTACTGTGACGCTGCGCTCGCGGGGGACGACGAGGCGGCGGCCCTCCGCGTGGAGGGCGTCAAGGCCGCGGTCGGCGACCTCGACGACGAGGGCCACCTCGAGAGCGCTCTCGAGCAGGTGCACACCGCCGTGCACCTTGCGGGGGACCCCGGCACGGATGCGGACGAGGCGCTGGACGCGCTCGCGACGACGCTGTCGGCCGCGATCGGAGCGGGTTGTCGCCGCTTGGTGCTGGCAGGTGCGCTCGGTGTGGAGGATCCCGCGGGCGATGCCTACCTCGAGGCGCTGGCTGAGGGGGAGCGGATGCTCGAGGACGCGCCTCTCGAGACGGTCGTCCTCCGGTGCGCGGTGCGTTACGGGCCCGGTGACGAGCTGACGCGCGCTCTGGCCTCCGCAGACCTGGACGGGCTTGCCGCTTCCGCGCCACATGCGCCCCTCCACATCGACGACCTCGCCGGCGCGGTGGCGGTCGCTGACCGCCAGCGCGACGCCAACCCCGAGCTGCACCTGACCGTGGAGCTCGTGGGCCCCGACATCGTGGATCTGGCCACGTTGGTGGACGGGTTGCGCGAGGCGCTGGGGGCGCCGCCATCTCAGGTGCGCCTACCCGAGCCGGTGGGGCGCTGGCTCTCGGTCCCACGCGTCGGCGGCCGGGAAGCGATCGGACGGGGCGGGACGCCCTTCGCCGACGGGCTCCGATCGCTCGAGGGAGGATGAGCGGGGCCGAGGCGCTCGAGGCCCTCGAACGCGAGGTGGAGGCGTGTCGTGCGTGCCCCCGACTGGTCGCGTGGCGGGAGCGGGTCGCTGTCGAGAAGCGCGCCGCCTACGTCGACGAGGAGTACTGGGGACGGCCCGTTCCCGGCTTCGGCGACCCGAACGCACGCGTCGTCGTGCTCGGCCTCGCGCCGGGGGCCCACGGCGCGAACCGCACGGGGCGCATGTTCACGGGTGACCGGTCGGGCGACTTCCTGTACGCGGCCCTGCAACGTGCGGGATTCGCGAGTCAGTCGACGTCGGTGCGCCGCGGCGACGGGCTACGCCTGCGCGACTGCTTCGTGACCGCGCCCGTGCGCTGCGCACCACCCGCCAACAAGCCCACGCCCGCCGAGCGGGACCGGTGCGCCCCCTACTTGGACGCGGAGCTCTCACTCCTACCTGTCGAGGTCGTCGTGGCCCTCGGGCGGTACGCATGGGACGCCGCCTGTCGCCATCTGGCGACCCCCGCGCATCCGCTGCGGCCACGTCCACCCTTCGGTCATGGGGCGGAGGTGGGCGTGGGGCCGGTGACGCTGCTCGGCAGCTACCACGTGAGCCAGCAGAACACCTTCACCGGGCGGCTGACGCCGGACATGCTCGACGGGGTGGTCGGGCGGGCCCGCGAGCTCGTCAGCTAGGGGAGCCAGTCATCGCGGACAGGGTCCCGCTCCCATTCGAGGGGCCAGACGTTGGCCTCACAACCCTCTAGGTCGATCGACTGCTGCTGCATGACGGGGGCGGCCTCACCCTCCTCCGCGCAGTCGAAATGGCCGTGACCGAGCCAGTGGCCGACCTCGTGATTGACCACGTACCGACGGTAGTCGTCGAGCTCCTCGCCTGCGAACGTGTCGGGGGGGTCACGCCACCGGACGTCGTTGATGTAGATGTCATCGCCGACGCGGCAGGAGTAGTCGGGGCTGCAGACCTCGTTCGCGGCCGCGACCTCCTCGGGCGATGCGAGCCACACGGTGAACTGCGCGTCGTCCTCGTCGCTGACGAAGGCGAGGTCGCCGTCGAGCGACCACCCGCGGGGGTCGGCCAGGGCCCCACGCACGAGGCGACGAAACTCCGTGACATCGCCTTCCACGTCGCCGAGGGCGTCTGCGCGGTAGTCGATCTCCCGCTGGGGCTCGGGACAGCGCTCCCCACGGAACGCGTCGAGCAGGCCAACGGGCGTGGCCTCGCGGGCGCCGTCCGGAGCGCTGGTCAGCCTGGCCGTGTGCAGGCCGACCCGCTCCACCAGGGCCTGGGCCACCGGCTTGCCCGCAGTGTGCTCGTTGCATGCCACACGCAACAGCGTGGCCCTGGCTTCCTCATCGAGGTCGTGAGTCTCGCGGGGATGCGTGGTCGCGGCGCTCACCCCCGGAGTCACGACGAGCACGGCCGCGGCCAGGACGAGCGCCGCCGCGCGTGCGAGGTTGCTGCGCACCTCCCGGTGGGTCATGTTCGCACTGTGGCCAGACGCGTTGCCGTTTGACCCTCGGCGGGGACGGGGCTCCGTGCGCTCGCTCATCGTGGCGACGTTACTGCGCCGGGGTGCCCGGCGCAGGTGGTCGTTTGGGCCTGCGCTTGAGCGAGCGCAGGGCCATCAGGGCAAGGAAGACCGCGAAGAGCCGTTGGAGCACGACCCCGTCGAGGACGAGAGCGAGATTCGCGCCGCCGATGCCCCCCAGGACCCCGGCGAAGCCGAGGATCGCTCCCGTGGCCCAGGCGGTGTAGCCGCTGCGCGAGTGACGGACCGCCCCCACCAGCGCGGTCGGGATGATGACCGCGAGCGACGTCCCCTCCGCGGCGTGCTGACCGAAGCCGAACAGGAGCACGAGCGCGGGGACGAGGATGAGCCCGCCACCGATGCCCATTATCGAGGACAGCACCCCGGTGGCGAGGCCGAGGGCGCCGAGCCCCACCATCGCGAGCGGATCGAGCGGGACGGGGCCCTCCGCTGTCTCCACCCCGACGAGCATCCGTGCCGCGATGAGCAGGAGCATGGCCACGAACGCGATACGCAGCTCACGCTCGGGGATCCGGCGCATCAGCCCCGCTCCCACGAAGGCCCCGAGCATCGCGCTCGGCGTGAGCACCGCGGCTCCGACCAAAGAGACCTCGCCTGCGAGCGCGAACGGCCCGAGGGCGGCCGCGGCGGTGAGGATGATCGCGGCAAGCGACGTCGCGTGGGAGGCGTGCTGGCTGTAGCCGAGCGCCACGAGGCCCACCACGAGGAGCGCGCCGCCGCCGATGCCGAACAGGCCGGCGATGACTCCCACGCCCGCCCCGATGGCGATCGTGGCAAGAAGGCGGCGGGAGGGTCGGCGGCTCACGCGTGCACGCTACCGCGCGAGGGCCTCAGGGCGTTGGCGCAACGGCGACGCCGGCTGCCGGCTACGCCAGCGGCACCGCGTAGATGGCGACGACCGCGAAGTGGCACGCGACCGCGGCGATCACCAGGGCGTGGAAGACCTCGTGGTAGCCGAAGGTGCGGGGAGCGGGGTCTGGCCAGCGGCGGGCGTAGACGAGCGCTCCCACGGTGTAGAGGACACCGCCGGCGAGCAGGAGGGTGACCCCGCCCCCACCCATGCTTGCGAGGAGCTCCGGGATCACCGCGACGGCCACCCAGCCGAGGGCCACGTACGGCAGCGCCTGGGCCCACTTCGGCGCATCGATCCAGCGGAACTTGACGAAGATCCCCGCCGCTGCGCCGAGCCACACGATGCTCAGGACCACCGTTCCGAGGGGAGCGCCGACCGCGAGCGCCGCGATGGGTGTGTACGTCCCCGCGATGGCGAGGAAGATCGCGGAATGATCGCAGCGACGGAGTAGCTTGCGGCGCCGGGGTGACCACGTGGGCACGTGGTACAGCGCGCTGACACCGAACAGGGCGAGGATCCCGAGCACGTAGACCGCGCTGACCAGGACCGCACCGGGCGGAGCGGTCGCGATGAGCGCTCCCCCCGCGAGCAGCGTGGTCGCGAACGCGACGAGGTGGGAGATGCCACGTAGGCGGGGCTTGGTGACCGGAGCTGCGGTCGGCCCGTTGATGGCGGTGGTCTCTTCTGGCACGTCTTCTTCTCAGGCGTCTAGGTGGGCTCGCGCACGCGAGCGGCGGGCACCGATGCTTACGCAAGCGTAGGTTACCCTACGGTAGTTTGCTCCACCCCTCCGCGTCTAGACTCTCCGGATCCGTTCGATGGAGGAGAGGCAAGTGGGCGAGTTCGTCACCGTGAGCGTCGACGAGGACGGGGTGGCGACGATCCGCCTCGACCGCGCACCCGTCAATGCTCTCAACAGGCAGGTGTGGGCCGAGCTGGGGGAGGCCGCCGTGCGCTGCGGCTCGGACGATGACGTCCGCGCCGTGGTCATCTGGGGTGGGCCCAAGGTCTTCGCGGCGGGCGCGGACATCAAGGAGATGGCCGAGACCTCGTTCACGGAGATGTACGCGCACGGCGCCGGCCTCCAGGAGTCCTTGCGCGAGCTGGAGCGTCTGCCCCAGGTCGTCATCGCGGCCATCACCGGCTACGCGCTCGGTGGAGGTTGTGAGATCGCCCTCGCCGCCGACTTCCGCTTCGCGGCCGACGACGCGAAACTCGGCCAGCCCGAGATCCTCCTCGGTATCATCCCGGGTGCGGGCGGGACCCAGAGGCTGGCGAGGCTGGTCGGCATCCAGAAGGCGAAGCACCTCGTCTACTCGGGGGATTCCGTGACCGCGGGAGAGGCGGCCGAGATGGGGCTCGTCGACACGGTGACGACCGCAGACGACGTGTACGAGGAGGCCATGGCCGCCGCCCGCCGGTACGCGCGCGGACCGTACGCGCTGCGGATGGCCAAGCGCGCGCTGGACGAGGGCGCGGAGCTCGACCTCGACGCGGCGCTGCGGCTCGAGTCCACGTTGTTCGCCGCGTCCTTCGCCACCGAGGACGCGCGCACGGGCATGCGCTCGTTCATCGAGGAGGGGCCGGGGCGCGCCCGGTTCTCCCAGCGCTGAGAGCTGCGCCGTGCAGTGGCCGGCCCTGCGGGTTGCGCTACCACGACGACGGAGTCGGCAACCGAGGTGATTTCGCGGTCCACCCGTCAAGTACTCGCTCGCCGAGAGCGTGACGTCGTGGTCGCGGGCATCACG
>SKQL01000030.1 GCA_007119035.1 Nitriliruptorales bacterium
ACCGCCGGCAGCAGCTCGCCGGCGTCCTCGCCGGCAGCGTGGGCGGCGCGCTGGCTGCGCCGCTCGTGGGCGTAGCCACGCTTCTCCAAGCCGCGATAGCCCTGCCAGGCGTCGGTGATCACCGTCGCGCCCGGTTCGACGTGGTCGCCCACGAAGGCGTGCAGCGACCTCGCCGTGAGGTCGGTCACCGGTGCCATGCGGCAGCGCCCGATCCCCTTGGGCTCGACGACCTCCACGGCCACGCCGGTCAGCACCTTCTTGCCCTTGGCACGCCCGCCGCGCAACCCCGGCTCTTCGCCGCCGATGTAGGTCTCGTCGACCTCCACTCTGCCGGTGAGCCGGTCGCGGCCGGGGCGCACCAGGACCGACCGCAGCCGGTGCAGCATCGCCCACGCGGTCTGATACGACCCGATCTCCAGGGTGCGCTGCAGGCTCTGCGCCGACACGCCGTCCTTGCTGGTGGCGAACAGCCACACCGCGGTGAACCACACCGTCAGCGGCGTGCGCGTGCGGTCGAAGATCGTGCCCGCCGTCGCTGAGCTGCGCGCCTGACAGCCGGCGCACTTGTAGCGGCCGTCCGCCAGCGCCCAGCCGCCTGGGTGGGCGCAGCGCGGGCAGACGAACCCCTCGGGCCACCGCAGCCAGTCGAGGTAGTCCAAGCAGTCCGCATCGGTGCGGAACCACGCCTGGAACTCCCCCCACGACCGCGAGTAGTGCACGCCCGCACGAGGGTGATCCATGCGCCGAGTCTAGTCCGGTTAAATGGATACCCCTAAGCCAGTTCACCCTGTATGCGGACGTGCGGAAGGGGCGCCGGCCCTCTTTCGTGGGGGCCGCCGACCCGGAGTCGGGCGCTCGACTGTACGACGTATTCTGCGACGCGCTGACCGTGCCGTCCGCTCGGGGGAGGTTCGGGGCGCATATGGTCATCGACCTCGTGGCGGACGGTCCAGTCACAATGCTCCTACGCTCGGAGGGAAGCGTGACTTGACTTGCAGTGACCATATCCCTTGAATGCGTTTTCGTGCGTAGTGTCAGAGAAGTTCTAGATGGTGCCCTCAAGTCGAGGGGCGGCCATGCCGACCTTCCCCGGGAACGCCGCTATGGCGACGCCATCGGGGAGAGCGGACGGCACGAAGCAATGAGTTCGGATGAGACAGTGGGCCAAGCGCCCAGATGCGATTCGCACCTCGAGCTCGCGCGCCTGATTCACGCCGTCGAGGTCGAGCTCGACGCCAACATCGAGGTCGTGGAGCAAGAAGGAACCCCCACAACTCCCCATGGCGGCCGCCTGATTCGGCTCACGCACCGCGGTGGGTTGCCTGAGGGCTGGCTGCGGGTCACACCCCGGGGGCGATCGGTCCTCGACCCTGATTCGGGCAGGCTGCTGCGCGTGCTGACCACGCTGCTTCATCACAATCTCAACGCGCTCGGGGGCGGACGCGACGTATCGGCCGCCACCATCCGCGCCGTCCTCCTCAACGAGGATCTACGGATCGTGTACCAGCCGATCTATGACTTGTACGCCAATACGGTCGTCGGCTACGAGGCTCTTTCCCGCTTTCCCGAGCCGCCCAGCAAGACGCCGGACCGTTGGTTCGCAGACGCAGCCGCGATCGGACTCGGGACCGCGCTCGAGGTGCTTGCCATCAAGCATGCGTTGCGGGCGCTACACGAGCTGCCCGAGCACACGTACCTCTCCGTGAACATCTCGCCCGCGGCAGCCACCTCCCCCGAACTCGAGGCGCTGCTCGCCGACGTGCCCGTCCACCGTGTCGTCCTCGAGATAACCGAGCACGCGGAGGTCGACGACTACGAGGCGTTGAACTCCGCGATCGCCAAGCTGCGCCGCAGGGGCGCACGGCTCGCGGTGGACGACACGGGGTCGGGCTTCGCGAGCATGCGGCACGTGCTGCGCCTCGCGCCTGACATCGTGAAGCTCGATACGACGCTCACCCAGGACATCGACAACAACGCGGTTCTGCGTGCGTTGGGCTTCTCGCTGAAGTCGTTCGCCGCAGCCATCGACGCGCAGGTCGTCGCGGAGGGCATCGAGACCGAGCGGGAGGTCGATGCCCTGCGCTTCCTCGGCGTGCGGTACGGGCAGGGATTCCACCTCGCCCGCCCGTCGCCCCTCGAGGACCACATCCCCGCGCGGGTCTAGAGCTCTCACGCCCACCAACGCTGGGTGATCGGCAGTCGACGGTCGCGGCCGAACGCCCGTGTGGTGACCTTGATCCCCGGTGGGGCTTGGCGGCGCTTGAACTCCGCGCGGTCCACCATGCGCGCGACCTCCTGAACCGTCTCGGCGGGGAAGCCGTCTCCGATCATCTCCCCCGTCGACCGCCCACGCTCCACGTACTGGACGAGGATCGGGTCCAGGACGTCATAGGGGGGGAGCGAGTCGGTATCGATCTGCCCGGGTCGCAGCTCCGCCGAAGGTGGCTTGGTGATCGTCGATTCAGGGATGACCGCAGCTTCGGGGCCCAACCAACCTGCGCGGTGGTTGTCGTTTCGGTAGCGCGAGAGCGCGAACACGGTGGTCTTGTCCACGTCCTTGAGCACTGCCAACCCACCGGCCATGTCGCCGTACAGGGTCGCGTAGCCCACGGCGAGCTCGCTCTTGTTCCCCGTCGCGAGGAGGAGGTCGCCGAACTTGTTGGACAGGGCCATCAGCAGGGTTCCCCGGATGCGGCTTTGTATGTTCTCCTCGGCCACCCCGGGGCCGGTCCCCTCGAACAGCGTGGCGAGGCTGCTCTCGAACGCCTCCATGGCCGTTTTGATGGGCAGCACGTGGTACCGCGCGCCCAGGGCGTCGGCCAACGCATGTGCGTCGTCGAGGGATCCCTGCGAGGAGTGCGGCGAGGGCATCGCCACGAGCGTGACCGCCTCCGGGCCGACCGCGTCGACGGCAACCGCAGCCGTCAGCGCGGAGTCGATCCCGCCGGAGACGCCGACCAACGCGCCGGAGAAGGAGTTCTTGACGAGGTAGTCACGGGTCGCGAGAACGAGGGCCTCGTAGACCATGGCCTCGTGGTCGAGGCCGGAGCCGGGGTCGACGGGCTCCCAGCGCGGGACGGCGATGTCGGTCACCACGAGATCTTCGGCGAACTGGGCGCCGCGGGCGGTGACGGTGCCGTCGGGCGCGGTCACGAACGAGTCCCCGTCGAAGACCACCTCGTCCTGCCCGCCGATGATGTTGCAGTATGCGAGCCACATGCTCCCATGGCGCGCGTGGTGGCGTGCCCACCGCTCCCGCGCGTCACGCTTGCCACGTTCGTAGGGACTCGCGTTGAGGCTCAGGCAGACGTCGGCGCCTGCTGCGGCAGAGGCCTCGACGGGGCCACCCTCACCCCATAGGTCCTCGCAGATGGTGATGCCCACCCGGGACTCGCCGACCGAGGTGACGAGCACGCTCTCGCCCGCCTGGAAGTACCTGGCCTCGTCGAAGACCCCGTAGTTCGGTATGCGCTGCTTGTGGTACGTGGCCTCTACGGTGCCGCCACGCAGCACAGCGGCGGCGTTGGCGAGGCGCTTGACCGCCTGTGACTCGTTCATCAGCGGGAGGGAAGTTCCCGAACCCTCGACCGAGTCGACGAAGCCCACCACGAGCGGGACCGAGCCGACGGACTCGGCCAGGGCCGAGAGCCCCTCGGAGACGGCGGTGATGAACGCCGGTTCGAGGACGAGGTCCTCCGGCGGGTAGCCCGTCAGTGCCAGCTCTCCCGCCATCACGAGATCGGCGCCCGCGTCGAGCGCGTGCTCGTATGCGAGGCGGAGGGCGGCGACGTTGCCGTCGAGGTCGCCGACAGTGGGGTTGCACTGGGCCATCGCGATGCGCATTCGGCTCTCCTACAAAGCGACCGGATTCTTGTTACCCGATCGAAACAACAGAGCAATCAGCCCGCAGCAGTCACTCTCTACGGTGCAGCCCAACCTACCGAACCGAAAGGTTGTGCCTGCGGGGTCGGCGCATATCCCGAGGGCATCCTCGCGGGCTCGGAGGAGTAAGGCCGGCCGACGGACTCAGGAAATGCGAAGGGCCGCCAGGGGAGAGCATCCCCCGGGCGGTCCTTCGGTGTCTCTACGGGGAGGCGAGGGGCTTAGCCGGCTACGACGTTGTCGGGCCGCTCACCCCGAGCGAGCTTGTTGACGTTCTCGGCGATCTTGTGAGCGCGCCGGCGAAAGGTGTCCGCGGTGACCCCGGAGTTGTGGGGGGTCATCACCACGTTGTCGAGCTCGTGAAAGGGCTGGCCCGCCGGTAAGCGGGCATGCTCGGGCGGCGGCGCCGGCCGATACCACACGTCGAGCGCAGCGCCCGCGATGTCCCTGGCGGCCAGCGCCTCGTACAAGGGACCCTGCTGGACCACGGGCCCTCGTGCGACGTTGATCAGGTAGGCGCTCGACTTCATCAGCGCGAGCTCCGCCTCCCCGATCAACCCGCGGGTCTCCTCCGATAGCGGCACGACTACTACGAGGAAGTCGGCTGCGGACAGGATCGTGGGCAGGTCCTCGGGGCCACCGAGAAACGTGAGACCTGATTGCTTCGCAGGGTCAGGGGCTCGTCGCCGCACGGCCATCGTGTCCATCCCGAAGTGGCCCGCCAGCCTTGCCACCGCCCTGCCGATATGGCCGTAGCCGATGAGGCCCACGGTGCGACCACGCAACACCGAGTGCAAGCCGAGGCGGTTGTCCACAGCGGGGGTCGTCCACCTTCCCTGCCGCAGGTCCCGATCGGTCACGAGCAACTCCCGCGACATCGCGAGCATGGTCATGAGCACGTATTCCGCTATCGACGTCTCGTGCTCGTAGACATTGGCCACGATGGTGGCGTCGCCGAGGGCCTTGAACGCGATGAGGTCGGTGCCCGCTCCGCTGGCCTGGACCAGTCGCAGGGACGGAGCGGCACGGACCATCTCGGGCGTGAGGCGGGCACCCACGTACACGTCCGCATCGGCTAGCGCGTGGAGAAGCCCCTCCTCGTCCCCCGGGTCGCCGTACACCCAGTCGACGTGTGGTGCCTCGGCCTCGAGCACCTCCGCGAAGCGCTGCAGCGCACGGTCGGCGACGACGGCTTTGGTGCGCGTCCCGTCGCTCATCTACATCTCCACGACGGCACGACCGACGATCTCCCCGCGCGCGAGTGCCCTATAGGCTTCGTCCGCCTGCTCGAGGCCCACCCGTCGCGTGATGAGCTGATCGGTGCTGACCTTGCCGCGCGCGACGAGGTCGAGCACGAGGGGCATATCGGTTCGCGCTCGTCCGCCGTAGGATCCACGCACCTCGAGCTTGCGCCGCACCACCCTCGTGATGTCCATCGCCGCGGTGGTGCCCACCGCGGCGATCCCCACGAGCACGACGCGT
This sequence comes from Nitriliruptorales bacterium, assembly GCA_007119035.1. Taxonomy (GTDB): domain Bacteria; phylum Actinomycetota; class Nitriliruptoria; order Euzebyales; family Egibacteraceae; genus SKQL01. The sequence goes on from SKQL01000030.1 coordinate 5,365, forward strand.
CCCCCGTCGTCGGTGATCTGCATCGCGGTCTCGACGGTGGCCGCGTGACCGAGCGCCTCGAACGCGACGTCGACGCCCCGTCCCCCCGTCAGCTCCCTGACCCGCTCGACGGCGTCCTCTTCGGTGGAGTTGATCGTGTGGGTCGCCCCGAGTCGGCGGGCGAGGTCCAGCTTGCTGTCGACGACGTCGATGGCGATCACCTGCCGTGCGCCGAAGGCGCTCGCGAGTTGGACGAGGTTCGTGCCGACTCCCCCCACCGCCACGATCGCGACGGTCTCGCCCGGGCGCAGGTCGGCCGCATTTCGCACCGCGCCCACGCCGGTGAAGACGCTGCACCCGAGGATGGCGGCGTCGGTGAGCGCGAGCTCATCGGGGACGGGGAACACGTCCGTCGCGGGGACCACGCACCGCTCGGCCAAACCGCCCATGGAGTACATCGAGATCGGGGTGCCATCGGGGCGCCGCAGCCTGGTCTCGCCGTCGTAGAGCACCCCTCGCAGGCGATTGTAGGAGAAGAAGACCTCACAGAGGTCCTCGTGGCCTCGGACGCAGTGACGGCACGTCCCACAGGGCATGATGAAGCTGCACGCGACGCGCTGGCCTACCTCCAGCCCCTCGACACCGGGACCGAGAGTGGCGATCGTGCCCGCCACCTCGTGTCCGAGCACGCAGGGCGTGGGGAAGGCGACCTCACCCTTCATGACGTGCAGGTCGGTGTGGCACACACCGCAGGCGGCCACGTCCAAGGCGACCTCACCCGCCCGGGGCTCGGGATCCTCGAGCTCCTCGATCCGCAGCCCCTCGTTCACGGCTCCCAACACAGCTGCCCGCATGCGTCCGCCTTCTCCGCCGCCTGCCCGCTTCGGGTGCGCAGACTAGCGGATCACCCACCGAGGTCGTTCCCCTGCCTTGTTTCCTGTCGTGGGTGTGTGCCACCGGCTGCCCATGGCGGGCATGCCGCGGCGCGTCCCGGGGGATGGATGCAGGCATGAAGGGCGACCGCATCGAGATAGTCGTGGACACCGAGGATGGCGCTCGGACCTACGACATCGCCGCCACACGCGCGGGACGCCGCGTGGAGATCACGACCGGACGAGGCATCGTCGAGGTCACCGAAGTCACGCGTACCGGCGAGGCGGTGCGAACGGCCAGGTTCATGGCAAGCCGGGTCGTCGCCCTGGTCGAGTACCCCGCCGCCGAGAAGGTCCCGGTCGGTGCGGGGGACGGCGACACGCCGGGGTGACCTGAGGCGACGGCTCACGTCATCGAAGCGCGCAAAGGTGCTGCATACTACGCTCGGTGGACGGTGGACCAGGACGCGCGACGGCGAGTGTGGACGTCGCATGTGAGCTCTGGCTAGCTCACTGAACGGGAGAAGCAGACGATATGGACAAGCAGCAGGAGTACGTGCTCCGCACCGTCGAGGAGCGTGACATACGCTTCGTGCGGCTCTGGTTCACCGATGTGCTCGGGATGCTCAAGTCCGTGGCTATCACCTCCTCGGAGATCGAGGGCGCGTTCA
>SKQL01000134.1 GCA_007119035.1 Nitriliruptorales bacterium
CGCAGGTGCAGTGCGTACCGGCCGGTGGCGCTCTTCTCGGGTCGCGCCGAGGGATCCGCGAGCAGGAAGGCTGTGACGAGGGACACCTGCCCGCGGGCTGCTCCCTCCTCCTCGCCGGGCGACCGCAGCACGATCGGGCAGTGATGCGCCGCGACCTGCTGGTGCAGGAGGATCGGCAGCCCCCGCACGGACAGCTCCACCTCGCCCTGCCACACGAGGTCGTCGCCCGGCGCGCCCGGCAGCCGCAGGCCGACGAGGTCCGCTTGCACCTCGAGGTCACCGAAGAGGAACCGGCGCAGGTTCTGGTAGCCCTCCTCAGAGTTCACGATCCCGTAACGACCGCTGTGGCTGCGATGGACGAACGCGGAGTGGGACCCGGGGACGTGGGCATTGTGGATCTGCACGAGCCCGTCGCTCCTCGCCCCGACCACTCTCGACGACAAGCCCATCGCGGCACCGTAGTCGTCGGGGTTCGTCCCGATGAGGCAGAAGACACGGTGCTTGGGAAACGTCTCCTCGGGGATTTCCCGTGGGTCCCAGTCCGCCGGTGGGCCCGTCCACGCGTCGGGCGTCAGGTACTGGTGCATCCGGCGCGGCCCGAACACGTCCGCGCCCGCGATCCCGAAGAGGTCACGCAGACGCTCGAGCATGCCGAGCCCCACGTCGAACGTGATCCCGCCGTGCGGGGTCGCATACGTGAACAGCCGATCGATCAGCTGGCCAGCAGGCTCGCCCTCGCCGCGGGACAGGCGCTCGGGGATGAGCTTCTGGATGACGCAGCGGCAGATGAGCCCACCCATCGAGTGGGCGACGAGGTGCACCCGCGCCGCCCCCGTCTTGCGCCGGACCAGCTCGATCAGCTCGAGGAGGTCCTCGGCGGCGCGCTCCAGCTCGAAGGCCTCGGGGCGCTCCCCCCACGTCGACGCGGAGACGTCGTAGAAGCGGTGAACCCACAGGGACTTGGCATCGACCGCCCCGTCGGCCTGCCCCTCCAGCCATGCGCGCTGCCCACCGTGGACGAAGAGCTGATAGCCGTGGTCGATCATCAGCCGTAGGAGGGGGCTCTCGAACTGGTGGAAGAGCGGGTCACCGCTCCCACCGACCCGGACATGGGTCGAGCCGAGGTTGAAGCCGTAGAAGGGGTCGTCCACCTGCGCGTTGATCCCGCTCGTGGTGCCCGCGAACCCACGCACGTAGATGATCGGCAACTCACCCGACAACGCTCGCTCCCCACCCCGCTCCTTGATGCAACATCCCCGGTGCGGGGAGCCATGTCAACTGCCCGGCGGTGTCAGGCCGTCGACTCCGGGGGGCGACGCTCGAGGAAGAAGGCTCCGAGGATGCCCGCGAGGGAGGCCGACGGCGCCACGTAGGCGCGCAGCGCGAACTCCGCCACGAACGCCGCCCAGATCATCCACCCCACGACAGTATAGGTGGTGGCCAACTGCCCCTCGGATCGGTTGTCGTCTCCGCGAGGACGAGGAGCAGGAAGAGGACGCCGAGAGCGGTCATCGGTTTGTCGAGGCGGTCGGCGATCTCCTCGCTCAAGCGCTCCCGCTCAGGGGCGGGACGCGAGCGAACGGGTTCTTCGGCCATGCCGCGGAGTTGTACCCGCGTACCCGCCGATCACCCTCGTCGGGCCGACCGCTCAAGCGGGCAGAGCCGCGGAGGTGGCCAGGCGGTCGGCGATGTCGAGGACGAAGCGGCGCACGCAGGCCTCTGCGATCCGGTGGCCGAAGAGCCGGTCCCCCGCCTCCCCCGCCACGGACAGCGGTGGCCGGTACGAGCCCATCACGGAGAGGTGACAGCCGTAGCCGCCCAGCGAGGCCAACTCGAGGTCGCCCTCGAGCACTGGGACGAACGGCTCGGCGGCTGCGGATCGCCACGCCACCGCGCGGAGCAGCGTGGCCGAGCCGCTCGCGATGCTCGGCTCACCGACGGTCACGAGTGCGGTGTGCGCCGCCATCGCCCCGGGGAGCCCGCGGAGGCTCTGCAGGTCCACGAGCCAGCCGTCCCCGCTCGGCCGTGCCGGCGCGGGAAGCCAGGCGGAGGGGTCCCCCGCGAGCACTGCGGCCAGGTCCGCATAGCTGTCGTCCACATGGGTGTAGAAGTAGACGTGACGGCGCATCTCGAGCTCCTCATCGGTCCTGCTGTGCGTGACCCTCACGACCGCACTGGAGCAAGGATCGCGGAGTGCCCCTGCTTGCAGCAGTGCCGAATGGCCCGCCGTGTTCCCCCCGAAAGACTCCCGTCCGAGGTGCCGCTCGAGAAGTTGCTCGCAGGGAGCCGATGTGAGGGGTGCCCGTGCGGCGTCGTCAGTCACACGAGCCCGAGCGCCACCATCGCGCGGCCCACTCGCAGGAAGCCGGCGATGTTGGCGCCCATCACATAGTCGGACGGGACACCGAACTCCTCGGCGGTCTCGTAGCAGAGTGCGTGGATACCCGCCATGATGTCGGCGAGGCGCTCCTCGGTGTAGTCGAACGTCCACGAGTCGCGGCTGGCGTTCTGCTGCATCTCGAGGGCGGAGGTCGCGACACCGCCGGCGTTGGCGGCCTTGCCGGGAGCGAAGGCGACGCCCGCCTCCCTGAGCAGCCTGATGCCGTCGGGCGTGGTCGGCATGTTGGCGCCCTCGGCCACGAGCGTGCAGCCGCCCGCCACGAGGGCCCTCGCGTCACGGCCGGTCAGCTCGTTCTGCGTCGCGCAGGGCAGGGCGATGTCGCACGGGACGTCCCAGACGTTGCCCCCCTCGAGGTGACGGACGCCTGGGCGGCGTTCCGCGTAGTCGCGCAGCCGCCCACGCTCGACTTCCTTCACCTGCGTGAGCAGCGACACGTCCACGCCCTTCTCGTCGACCACGACGCCGCCCGAGTCCGAGCAGGCGATGACCCGTCCACCGAGGTGGTGGACCTTCTCGATCGCGTACAGCGCGACGTTGCCCGACCCCGACACGACGCACGTCATGCCGTCCAGCGACCGGCCCTGCGCCTTGAGCATCTCGTTCGCGAAGAACGCGGTGCCGTAGCCGGTCGCCTCCGTGCGCACGAGCGCCCCGCCCCAGTCGGTCCCCTTGCCGGTCAGAACGCCCGACTCGTAGCGGTTGGTGACCCGCTTGTACTGCCCGAACAGGTACCCGCTCTCGCGTACGCCGACGCCGGCGTCGCCCGCAGGCACGTCGGTGTACTCACCAAGGTGACGGAACAGCTCGGTCATGAAGCTCTGGCAGAACGCCATGACCTCGGTGTCCGACCTGCCCTTCGGATCGAAGTCGGCCCCGCCCTTGGCGCCCCCGATGGGCATGCCGGTGAGCGCGTTCTTGAAGACCTGCTCGAACCCGAGGAACTTGACTGTCCCCAGGTAGACCGACGGGTGGAAGCGCAGACCGCCCTTGTAGGGCCCGAGAGCGCTGTTGAACTCGACCCGGAAGCCGCGGTTGATCTGGACCTCCCCGCGGTCGTCACGCCAGGGGACACGGAAGATGACCTGCCGCTCGGGCTCGCAGATGCGCTCGATTATCTTGTGTCGGGCGAACTCGGGGTACTTCGCGAGCACCGGGCCCAACGACTCCAGGACCTCACGGACCGCCTGATGGAACTCCACCTCACCGGGGTTCCTCCGTGCCACCTCGTCGTAGAACGGCTCGACCCTCTCGTCAATCACGACAACTCCTCATCGACGGCTGCCTCGACCTTCATCCCCGCCTCACGGCGACCGGGAGAATGCGCCGACGCACATCGGCGGTCACGCGTCGGCCCGCTCCGGCAGGGAGTGTTCCTCGTCCGCTCGGCTGGGCTCCTCGCGGCCCGGGCCACGGCGCCGTGCCGCCAGGAGCACGATGGCCACGGGGGCCGCCTGGACGAGGCTCGCGGCCACGAGCAGCCGGAACGCGGCCTCGGGCAGCGAGGTGGGAAGCACGGCGGCACCGAGGACGGCCAGGTGCAGCAGCCCCTGGTGGAACAGCAGCGCGGCCGACGCGATCCCGAGGGCGGCGGGGGCGACCCTGCCGCCTCTCCAGGCCACGGCCGCGCCTCCGAGCCCCGCGATGAGGAAGATGCTCGTGTGGAGCATCCCCGAAAGCACGTCGAGCGTGGGCTGGGGATAGGCGAGCACCTCGTCGGGCAGGTGCGCGGTGTTAGCGAGCGCAACCACGCCGACCACGACCGCGGCGGGCCGCAGCATACGTCGCGCCGACGGTGGGTCCGCCGACGGTGACCGCCGCAGGCTCAGGAGGGCGGGCGCGGTCAGCGCGATCCCGCCCAGCAGGAAGAGCCAGGGGGACGGGGCCGGCAGCCACCACATCTCGCCTTCGAGGAGCTGGGCGTCGCCGTCATGGGTGAACGGCAGTCGCCAGTCCGCGACGTGGTGGGCCCGAGAGGGGTCGGCGCGGGCCGCGCTCGGCGCCTCAGGGGACATCCAGTGGGTCCGGTGGTCGTGCCATACCGCTCGCGGCTCGTCGTCGATCAGAATCCAGTCGGGAGGGAGCGCCGGATCCGCCACGGGTGGGACGGCGACGTCGCCGTAGCGCTCCGCGTTGAGGTAACGGGCGGGTGAGTGCCGGTTCTCGGCTGCGCCCTCCGGGCCGATGCGCAGGTAGGGCTCCCCCTCGTAGCCGAGGACGATCAGCTCGGAGGGGCCGTCGTTCGTGGCCTCGACGAGGAGCCCGCCACCGTGGAGCTCCCACTCGACACCCGGCAGGTCCGGCTCCGCGGTGATCGTGCTGGCGATGTCGACGGAGTACTCATCGATCCGGGTGTGGCCGTGCGCGGGGCCTGCCAGGGTCACCAGCACGGCGACCGCGATGCCCGCGAGCACGAAGATGCCACGCGCGGGGGCGAGGAGGTGGGTCATGCCCCGGGTCGGCGCAGCAACTGGTCCGCGAGCAGGGCGAGGAACACGAGGCTCAGGTAGCCGATGGAGCCCGTGAAGAGCTTGCGGGCGATCCGGGGGGAGGGATCGACGACGGTGCGGGCCGCGGTGACCACGAACCACACGCCGCCGATGGCCGCGGCGGCCACGTACAGCCACCCGACCCGCTCGTCGGCCAGCGGCAGCGCGAGCGCGGTTGCCGCCGTGGCGACCGCGTACCCGAGGCTCTGCCGAGCCGCGACCCCGGGGCTCGCGACCACGGGCAGCATCGGCATGCCCACGCCCTCGTAGTCGTCGCGGCAGATGATCGCGAGCGCCCAGAAGTGCGGGGGCGTCCAGAGGAAGACGACGGCGAACAGCACCCATGCCGCGGGCGTCAGCTCGCCTGTCACCGCCGCCCAGCCGATGAGCGGGGGGGCCGCTCCCGCCGCCCCACCGATCACGATGTTGTGCACGGTGTGGCGCTTCAGCGCGAGCGTGTAGACGAGCACGTAGAACGCGATCGCCGCGATGGCGATCGCCGCCGCGAGCGAGCCGACGGTGACCGCGAGCAGAAGCGGCCCGGCCACGGCGAGGACCGTGGCGAACACGAGCGCCCGGGGCGCGGTGATCCGCCCCGCGGGCAGCGGCCGATCCCGGGTCCGGCGCATCTCCCCGTCGATGTCGCGGTCGATGACCATGTTGTACGCGTGGGCGGCTCCCGCGCTGAGGGCACCACCGGTCAGGGTCGCTGTCACCGCGAGCGTCCCCGGCCAGCGTCCCGCCGCGAGCGCCATCGCGGGCACGGTCGTGACGAGCAGGAGCTCGATGATCCGCGGCTTGGTCAGCGAGACGTAGTCCGCGACGGTCGCGAGCGCCCCTCTCGGCGGGGACGCGCCCTCCCCGCTTCCGAGCACGGGTGGTGAGGCCGCCATGGCGTCAGCCCACCGGCCAGGTCTGGGCGAGGTTGAAGTGCGCGAGGAGGTACATCGCCACGAACCAGGCGAGGAACACGAGGACGATCAGGTACGTGCCCGGGGCCTCGAAGCGCTCCCACCTCGCGGAGAGGCCGTTGTCGTGGCCCGTCAGCATGGCCGCCCCACCCTCCTCGCTCGCGCCGCGCTCACGTTCCTGGGCACCGAAGGCGTGCAGGAGCGCAGTGTCGGGCCGATCGGTGCGCTCGCCCTTCAAGAGGGTCGCGACCATGACCCAGACGAACATGATCCCGCCGATAACCGCGAACAACGCGCCCACGCTGACGAGCACCATCACCGTCGGCGTCTGGCCGGTCGCGAACATGTCCACGGCGACAGGCGCGTTCTCGTAGGACAGGTCCGCCACGCGTCGCGGCACCCCGAGCCGACCCGCGAGGAGCATCGCCAGGGTCAGTAACGCCACGCCGCCGGCGAAGACGTAGGGCTGCCATCGGGCCATGGTGGCCCCGACAAGACGTCGTCCGGCCAGCAACGGAAGCAGGTAGTAGGAGATCCCCATGAACGCGAGTGTCGTGCCCGAGACCACCGTCGCGTGGAAGTGGCCCACCACGAACAGCGTGTTGTGGATGAGCATGTTGAGCTGCATGGTGCCCATCAGCACCCCGGTGACGCCGGCGATGAACCCGAACCACACGAGCGACAGCACCAACGACGAGAACCCGGGCTCGCGCCAGGGCGCGCGGAGCAGCCAGCCGAAGAGCCCCCGGCTCCGATTGCGCTCCCGCTGCGCGACCTCGATCGCCGCGGGGATGGAGAACGCGTGGATGAGGCTCGCGAGCACGGCGAGGTAGAGGAGGTAGCTCGTGTTCATGATCCGGTGGCTCGTCCCGAGCCCCGGGTCGACCAGAAGGTGATGGACCGCGCCGAGGTGGATGAACGCGATGTAGAGGAGGAACGCGAACCGGCTGAGCCCCTCGTTGACGGGACGACCGCCGAGGGTGAACGCGATCAGCGCGTACCAGACCGCCACCATGGCCGCGAGGTTGACCTGCTGGGCGCCGTGGCCGATGCCCCAGAAGAACAGCCGGTACGTGGCGGGGTCGACAGAGTCGAGCAGACCGACCGACTGGGCGAACAGGAGCCCGTAGGCCACCGCCCCCGTGACAAGCGAGTACACCCCGATGACCGCGGCGGCCATGAAGCCGTAGACCACCAGCGGCAGGGACCCGACGTAGGAGCCGTCCCGCTTCGCCCCCACGAGGTTGGCGAAGAAGATCCCGATCGCAACGAGAGCGCCTCCCGCGAACAGCAGGACGCCAAGGTAGTAGAGCGAGTGCGCCTCAAGGGGCGGGTACGCGGTGAACATCACCGTCGCCCGACCCGTCAACATCGCCCATTGCGCGAGCGCTACCCCGAGCAGCATCGCGCCGAACACCCCCCACGCGAGCCGCGGCACCCGCATCCGCGTGTTGAGCAGCATCGTCGAGCCCCAGTAGAGGGCCGCGACCTCGAACAACAGGAGCCAGAACAGCAGCATCGTCGCGCCGTGACTGGCGAGAAGGCGGTACCACCAGTCGTCGCTCACCGGCAGCCCCTGGCGCTGCAGGGCGATGACCACCGCCATCGCACCGCCCAGTGCGAGGAGCACCACCCCGGCGACTGCGTTGGCGAGCGCCAGCTGACGTCCGCGCTCGTCCACGAGGAAGCCCGTCGCCGCGCACTTCCGCAGCCCAGGCGCCTCGGATGGCTTCGGATCAACAGTGGTAGCCACAGGGCACTCCTAGTCGACGACGGCGATCTTGCCGGTCATGACGTGGTGACCGAGCCCGCAGTACTCGTTGCACACCAGCGAGAACTCACCGAGCTCGTCTGGTGTCAACCGGATGACGTACAGATAGCCCGGCAGAACCTGGAAGTTGAGGTTGACGGGCTGCAGTGAGAGGCCATGCTGCACATCGGTGGACGACACGAGCAGCCGGTACGTGTGGCCCCGCTGGAGTTCGAGGATGGGCCGGAACTGGAACTGGCTCGCCTGCAGGTACACGTCCTCGCCCGGCGGCGGAGCGACGACGGGTATCCCGTCCTCCTCGCCGACCGCGTAGGCGGCCATGAACTCCTCCGCCTCGGCCTGGAACGTGTCACGGTCAATGCGGTAGGACTCGATCGGCGTCTGCTGGTCACCGATGCCCATCCAGATGTACATGCCGGAGAACAGGATGAGGCACCACACGAACGCGATGGAGAGCCACCGCCTCTCGTCCGGCCCTATGCCGCCCCACCAGCGCTTCGGTGGTGGCAGGAGCGTGCTCCGGGGAGCGGGGTCATGTTCCTGCGTGTCGGTCACAGCCGCTCCTATCCACCCCATACGGGCAACTCGGCGATCTCCCACAAGCCCCACGCGAGGTAGAGCACCCCCGGCACCACCACGCTGAGCGCGAGTAGCAACCAGATGTTGTCGAGAATGCGCTGCTGCCAGGGGAGGTCCCGGTCATCGGCCTCGGTGGGTGGATCCTTCTCAGTCATGCGCGCACCTCCGGTGAGCGGTCAGGGACGGGGTCGAGCCCGGCGACCCCTGATGTGCGTGGGATGAGCTGCGCGGGCTCCCGCGCCCGCCGACGGGCGAGAACCGCAATGAGGAGAACAACCGTCCAGAGCAGGATCCCACCGGTGAGATGACCGATCGCGACAGCCACCTGCGCCTGGGTGAGCACATTGCCGATTCCGAGGCCGATCTGAACGACGACCAGCCCGACCGCGATCGCGGGCAGCCCGACCAACCACCGGTCCTCCTCCTCGCCATGGCGCGGCTCACGACGGGCCCGGACAGCCAACGCGAGCACGGCGGCACCGACAATGTAACCGAGGAAGCGGTGAGCGAGGTGGAAGAGCTCCCGCGCAGTCGAGGACTCGAGCACAGCGGTGTCGGAGGCCCACACGGGCCACGCGTTGAACACGTACGCGGCGGCCACGCCGGTGGCCTGCCCACCCGCGAGCAACTGCACGAAGACCAGGGCGGCCACCGCACCCGCCAGGCGTGGGAAGCGCTGATCCCTCCAACGGCGCGCATCTGGACCGACCGGAGGCTCGCGGAGGTTGACCACGAGCAGCAGGAGCAGTCCCACGGTGACCGCGGCCATACCCAGGTGAGCAGTGACGAGCTCGGCACGCAGGAGGAGCAGGACGACCAACGCGCCGAGGCCTGACTGGACCAGGATGGCGACGGCAGTCAGCACCGCGGGCCACAGCAGGTCTCGTCGGTGACGGTGGCGGGCGATGATCCACACGTTGAGCGCGGCCACCGCCAGCCCGATGACCCCCGCGAGCAAACGGTGGCTGTGCTCCAGCCAGATGTGCAGGTCCGCGGGGGGGATCCACTGACCGAAGCATGCGGGCCAGTCAGGGCAGGCGAGCCCCGAGTCGGTGGCCCGGACCGCCCCACCGAGGCTGATGAGCGCGAGGGTCCCCGCCAGCGTGCCCATCGCGAGCTTGCGCAAGCCCTCCAGACCGGGCACGACCTCAGCCGCGGTTCCGCGCGCCGCCGAGGATCTCCTCACAGGCCCGACTCCTTAAGTGATTCAGTAAAGGTCCAGCTGCGGAGTAAGTTTGTCGGAGCCGGCAGCGGGGAACTAGGGACCTTCGTCCCGAGCAGTCGGGACCTTGGTCCTGTTCGGGTCCCCCGCTCCCACGGGCGTCTGGAAGCCCACGTCGACCAGGGCTCCGACGCGAGGCAGGGCGGTGACGGCCACGAGCGGCAGGCCAAGCGTCGCAGCGGCGGCGAGCCACAGGGTCCAGGGGCCGCTCCACGCACCGGGCCACCACCCCGTCATCGGCACGAGCGAGGCGAGTAGCACGCATGCCGCGACGGCCCACCACCGGCCGAGCCGCTGCAGCCATCCGACCGGCCACAGATCTGCGGCTGCCGTCCACAACCCCACCGAGACCACGCCGACGAGAACGACGTGCAGGTACAGGACCCGGAGCCCCTCCACTCCGGGGCCGACGCCCGGAGCGAGACCCTGCAGGACAAGGGTGAGCGCGCGCAGGCTGAGCAGCACGAGCACGAGCCTCCAGAGCAGGGCACCCGAGGTATCGCCGCCGGGCCACAACCCTCGAGTGAGCAGCACGAAGCCGGTGGCCGCCACCAGGCCGCTGACCGGAGCCACCACCTGAACGACGGGGTACCCCTCCATGGGGACGGCCAGCAGGGCAGCGCCGGGCAACCCGATCACCACCAGGCGCTGGCCCCACCTCCCCGCCGCGGCAACGCCGCCGCGGGCATGCCAGGCAAGACCGAGAACAGCGAGCACGAACCAGCCATCGGCGAACAGGCCGAGGAACCAATGGATCGTCGCATGCTCCCAGAACAGGGCAGAGAGCCCCATCCGGGGCAGCATGCCCCGACCAAGCGGACCCAGTGAGGCGAGGAGCAGGAACGTGAGCGCGGCGTCCCACAAGCGCAGCACCCGAGTCCGGTGGAGACCGCGGGTGGCATGCCAGTAGCACAGCGCGAACCCGTACCACACGAGCGCGTTGAGGCCGGCCGCGGAGATCGACAGGGGAACGGCGTGCCCCGCCAGCGTCGTCGGCCCGTAGCCGCTCACCAGGAACGGCACGTATGCGAGGGACGCCGCCACGAGAGCCGCCGCGACGAGGAACCGGAAGCGGCGTCGCGCGTCCCCGTCCACACCATGCTCCTCGAGGCGAGCCGCGATGAGCCCCATCAGCACAGGCGTCGCCCAACCGAAGTACATGAGGTGGGAGTGCGCGTGGCGGAGGTTCTCGAACGAGAGCCAGTCCGGCAGGCCGGCGAGCATGCCGATCCGGAAGACCGAGCCGGTGGCGGCAGCGACGACGAACAGGGCCAGTCCGCCGGTCCAACCCAGGCGCGCTGCGGTCATCGCCCTGACGCGGGGACGGCGAGCCGGGAGGCGATGTCGAGCACGAACCGGCGCACACAGGCCTCAGCCACACGGTGACCCAGCAGCAGGTCGCCCATCCCGCCGACGACGGACAAGGGGGGTCGATAGGTTCCGGTGAGCGACAGGTGGCAACCGGACCCATCGAGTCGGCGTAGGTCCACGTCCGCTTCCAACACGGGGAACAATCGCTCCGCGGTCCGGGCTTGCCACCGGATGGCCCGGAGCAGGTGGTCGTCGAACCGCGAGGGCTCCCCGACCCTGACGAGGGCCGGCATGGTCGCCACACCGGCCCGCATCGCGCCGTCCGCCGTGAGGTCCACGTGCCAACTCTCGCCCTCGCCCGCGCTCTCCGCGGGAGGCGGCAGCCATCCGGAGGCGTCACCGGACAGCAGGTCCGCCGCGACATCGAACTGGCGATCGAGCAAGGTATAGAAATACACGTGACGTCGCATTAACCTCCGCTCCCACCTCCTTGACGCCTGCGACCGACATCCCGAGGCATCTGCGGGAACCGCTGACTGCCCGCATCCCTCCGCACTCGGAATCTCGAGTCCGGAGTTTGGAGCGCCGTCGTCGGCGGGCGGTAGGCCCCCCGGCCCCCAACACGCGGGACCTTCGACCCGGACAGTCCCGAGGGCGCGTGATTACGTGGTTCGCGTGCGCAGCCGGGCGGTTGGTCGGGGTGCACGAGCAAGCCGAGGAGAGGGAGAGGGCGTGGCTCGAGGTTCAGTGGCTGTGGTGGGCGGAGGTATCTCGGGGCTCGTCGCCGCGCGTCGCCTGGCCTCGATGGGTGCAGATGTGACCGTGATCGAGGGCGGGCCCCGGTTGGGCGGTCAGATTCGAACGGTCGAGGTCGCCGACCGTCCGATCGACGTGGGCGCGGAGGCGATGCACACGGGAGCGCCCCAGGTGATGGGGCTGCTCGAGGAGCTCGACCTCACCCGGGAAGTGGTCACCGCCAGCACCGGACAGGCGTGGATCTGGAGCGAGCGGGGACTGCGCCGCCTGCCGGCCGGGGTGGGCCCAGCCGGCCCCACCCGCATGCGGCCCGTTCTGGCCTCGCGCATCCTCTCCCCCCGGGGCGTGGCCCGCGCGGCGATGGAACCCGTGATGACACGGGCGAGCGAGCCCGACGACGAAGGAGTCGGTGCCTTCCTGAGCCGTCGATTCGGTCACGAGGTCACCGATCGGCTCGTCGACCCCGTGCTCGGCACTCTGCACGCCGGCGACGTGTCCAAGCTGAGCCTACGCGCGGTGACACCGCAGCTCGCCGCATCGGCCGCCGCCCGGCGCTCCCTCCTGCTCGGAGGGCGCAAGCGTCGTCGCGGCCCCCGGCCCCCGTCATTCATCACGCTCCGCGCGGGCCTCGAGACCCTCGTCGAGCGCCTCGCGGAGCAGGACGGCGTCGCGGTGCGACGTTCGACTCCCGTCGAGTCGATCAAAGCGAGCCCCCGTGGCTACGAGCTAAGCGGTCCCACCGGCGCGATCATGCACGCGGACGCTGTGGTGGTGGCGCTGCCCGCCCATGCGGCGACGAGAGCACTGCGCTCCGTCGCACCCGCCGCGGCGGCGGGATTGGAGCCCGTGCGTAGCGCCTCGGTGGCGACGGTGGTGGTCGCCTACCCCCGCAGGGCGATCGAGGCGCTCCCTCTCTTCCGCGACAACGGGCTCCTCGTGCCCGCGTCGACGGGTCGGCTGCTCAAGGCCGCGGTCTTCCTGAGCGCCAAGTGGCCCCACCTCGCCCATCCAGATCACTTCCTCGTCCGGTTGTCCGCCGGTCGCGCGGACGCGTCGGTGGTCGCCGACCTGACCGACGCCGAGCTCCTCGCGCGCGTGCACGCCGAGCTCGCGGACGCCACCGGCCTTGCGTCCCACCCGGTGGAGGCGCACGTCCAGCGCTGGCCGCGGGCGTTGGCCCAGCTCGAGGTGGGGCACCTCGAGCGGCTCGGGACGGTCCGCGGCGAGCTCGGCCGCCACCACCCGGGCATCGTCGTGGCGGGAGCCCCATTCGACGGGTTGGGCATCGCCGCCTGTGTGCGCTCGGGTGAGAGGGCCGCGGAGCAGTTGGACCGGTTCATGCCCGGCGCGCTCGAGGTCGCCCCATGACGGCGGCCAACCGAACCGTGCGCGTGCTGCGCCATGACGTCGCGGAGCGGCCCTTCATCGTCATATGGGAGGTGACCCGTGCGTGCGGCCTCGTCTGCGCCCACTGCCGGGCAGACTCCATCCCCGACCGCAACCCCTTCGAGCTGTCCACCGAGGACGGCTGTCGCCTGCTCGACGACATCGCCGCCTTCGGGCATCCGAGACCGCTGGTGGTCCTCACCGGCGGTGATCCATTCGAGCGTCCGGACCTCGCAGAGCTCGTCGCTCATGGCTCGAAGGCGGGCCTCAGCATCGCGCTGGCACCGTCGGTCACCCCCCGACTGACCCGCTCGGTCCTCGCCGAGCTCCGCGAGGCGGGGGCGAAGGCCGTTTCGCTGTCGCTGGACGGGGCCGCCCCCGCCACCCACGACGGCTTCCGCGGTGTGGAGGGGGTGTTCGCAGCGACGCTCGACGCGGCCCGCACCGTGCGTGACCTGGGCTACCGGCTGCAACTCAACACCACCGTCACCCGCGCGAACGTCTCGGAGCTTCCCGACGTCCTGGAGTCCGTCCTTGCGCTCAACGCGTCCCTGTGGAGCGTCTTCTTCCTCGTCCCCACCGGACGGGGCGAGCACCTGACGCCCCTGCACGCGGACGAGGTCGAGGAGGTGCTGCACTGGCTCCACGACGTCTCCGACCATGTCGCGATCAAGACGACCGAAGCGCCCCACTACCGCCGGGTCGCGCTCCAGCGGGCGGCGCTCGACGGGGTCGGGGAGCCAGCGGTCGGCCCGTTGCGCCAGCAACTGCGGGCGAGCACCGAAAAGCTCCTCGACCCAGTTGAGCACCGACCGCGCCCGCCGCGCCCGCCGATCGATGTCAACGCGGGCCGGGGGTTCGCGTTCATCGACCACCTCGGCACCGTGTATCCCAGCGGCTTCCTCCCCCTCGCGGCGGGCTCGGTGCGCCGCCAGCCGTTCGCCGACATCTACCGCGACGCACCGATCCTCCGGGCACTCCGCGACCCGTCGGGCTTCGGTGGCCGATGCGGCGCCTGTGAGTTCCGGGAGGTGTGCGGCGGCTCGCGCTCCCACGCCTACGCCACGTCCGGCGACCCGCTCGCGGAGGACCCCACCTGCATGCACCAACCACGATCGACCCTGGAGGCAGGCGACCATGGCATCTGACCACGACGCGGTCCTGCTCGTGTCCTTCGGCGGGCCCGAGGAACCCGGTGACGTCATCCCGTTCATGCGGCGCGTCACGGCGGGCCGGGACACGCCGCTCGAGCGCCTCGAGGAGGTAAGTGGGCACTACCGCCTGTTCGGCGGCCGCTCGCCCATCAACGACCAGAACCGGGCGCTCAAGGCGGAGCTCGAGGCCCTGCTCGCCGAGGAGGGACCTCGTCTGCCGGTCTATTGGGGGAACCGAGCCTGGCATCCCCTGCTGCCCGACACGCTGCGCCAGATGCACGCCGACGGGATCCGTCGCGCCCTCTGCTTCGTGACCGCGGCCTACTCCTCCTACTCGGGCTGCCGTCAGTATCGGGAGGAGCTCGCCCGGGCTCGCGCGGAGATCGGCGAGCATGCGCCCATGCTCGAGAAGCTCCGGGTCTTCTACAACCACCCGGGCTTCATCGAACCCCAGGTCGACTTCGTGGTCGATGCCCTCGGCGCCCTCCCGGAGCGCGCCCGTGCGACGGCGGACATCGTGTTCACCACCCACTCGATCCCCTCGACCATGGCTCGGCACTGCGACTACGAGGCACAGCACCACGAGGCATGTCGACTGGTGATGCGCGAGTTCCCGGGCCGGAACTGGGACCTCGTGTACAACTCGCGCTCCGGGCCAGAGTCCGTGCCGTGGCTCGAGCCCGACATCAACGACCACCTCGAGACGTTGGCTGCGCGAGGCGCCACGGGGGTCGTGGTCGTCCCCATCGGGTTCGTCTCCGACCACATGGAGGTCATCTACGACCTCGACGTGGAGGCCAAAGCGACCGCAGAGCGCCTGGCCCTGCCATTCGCCCGTGCCGCGACCGTCGGCACGGAGGAGCGCTTCGTGCGCATGATCCGTGAGCTCGTCCTCGAGCAGATGGAGGGCACGAGCCCCCGGGCGTTGGGCACCTCCACCTCTGCCGCCCGGCCCTGCCCCCCCGACTGCTGCCTCACCCCACGGCAGGAGGAACGGCCCGCCGTCCCCTCCGCCTCCCTGGATGGGGTTGCGACTGTACCTACGCTGCCGTAGGTTACGGTATCGTAGGTAACCTTCGGCAGGAGCACAGATGCCAGACACGCCCGCCCCCGACACGGCGCCTCCCACACCCCCGCAGGATGGCGGCGCCCTTCCCGAGATCGTGCAAGGCGGCATGGGCGTGGCGATCTCGCAGTGGCCGCTCGCGCGCGCGGTCGCGCGGGCGGGAGGGCTGGGGACGGTCTCGGGAACCGCCATCGGCGTGGTCGTGGCACGCCGGCTCCAGGATGGCGACGCGGGCGGGCACCTACGCCGGGCCCTCGCCGCGCTTCCGGTGCCGGGCGTGGGTGAGCGCGTGCTGGAGCGCTATTTCGTCGAGGGCGGCAAGCCCTCCGGTCGCCCCTACAAGTCGGTGCCGACATGGACGCTCTCGCCACCGCGGCCGTTGCTCGAGCTGACGGTGGCGGCGAGCTTCGCGGAGGTCCACCTCGCGGCTGAGGGGCACGAGGGCCCGATCGCGGTCAACCTCCTCCACGAGGTCCGGCTGCCGACACCCGCCTCGCTCTACGGCGCGATGCTCGCGGGCGTCGACGTCGTGGCGATGGGCGCGGGCATCCCCCGCGACATACCCGCGATGCTCGACCGCCTCCGCGACCACGAACCCGTCGACATGACGGTCAAAGTCGCGGACGAGCGCAACGCCGACGACGCGGTGCACCGCTTCGACCCCCGGGCGCTGTGGACCGACCCGGGCTCCGGGAACGCGGTGGAGCCCTCCACGCTGCGCCGCCCGCGATTCCTCGCCATCGTCAGCTCCACGACGTTGGCGCTCGCCCTTGCCCGCGACCCGCTCACCCGCCCCGACGGCCTCGTGGTCGAGGCCCCCACAGCCGGGGGCCACAACGCGCCCCCGCGTGGACGGCTGCGGCTCGACGACGCGGGGGAGCCGATCTACGGGCCCAAGGACGATCCCGACCTCGCAAAGATCGCCGACCTCGGCCTGCCCTTCTGGCTCGCGGGAGGCCAGGGCCATCCCCACGCGCTGGCCGATGCCCGAGCCGTGGGCGCGGCCGGCATCCAGGTGGGCACCGCGTTCGCCCTCGCCCGCGAATCGGGCCTCGCAGAGCCGCTCAAGCACGTGCTCCTGGAACAGGCCCGCCGCGGCGAGGTCGTCGTCCGCACCGACGCGTACGCCTCGCCCACCGGCTTCCCGTTCAAGGTCGCGGAGTTGGAGGCGACGATGTCGGACCCCGCCGTCTACGACCGGCGCGAACGGATCTGCGACCTGGGCTTCCTCACGGAGACGTACCGCCGGGAAGATGGAGGATTCGGGCAACGCTGCCCGGCCGAGCCCGTCGCGGACTACGTCCGCAAAGGTGGCGACGCCGCCGACACCGAGGGTCGCAAGTGCCTGTGCAATGGGTTGCTCGCCACCGCGGGCCTGCCGCAAACACGCCGGGACGTCCCCGAGGCCCCCATCGTGACCGCAGGCGACGACCTCAGTGACGTCACCCGCTTCCTGCCCGAGGGTGCGCAGAGCTATGGGGCCGGCGACGTGCTGCGCATGCTCGGAAGCCCTCCTCCACCCCGGGCCCATACGACCACCCATCCCACCGCACAGACAACGGCGGCGCCTAGGAGCGGGATGGCGCGCGGCGCGATTGCGGCACCCACCGCCGGGCCCACCGCCAGGCCGAGACTGAAGAACACGCTGTAGAGCCCGAACGCCTTGCCCCGGCTGGCCGGGTCGATCGATGCCGCGATGTAGCCTGCGGTGGCGGGGAACAGGACCCCGTAGCCGATCCCGAAGACGAGAACAGCGGCCACCGTCGGCCCCCCAGACCGGGCGAGCGCAAGTCCCGTGAGCGCCGCCGCGAGCGCGCACCGGGAGGAACGCGACCAACGTGCCCATGGCATGCCTCCCGCATCGCCCCGGCCATACCCGGCGCGATGATCGCGGCACCCCCGATCACCGCACCGTCTCTTCTGTCTCCTGCCCCATCGCGGCGCGAACCGTCGACTCCTCGGACACAAAGCCTAGGGGTCAACCGACCCGGTGGGTCCCCCTCAAGAAGGACGCCCTGACTGCCGACCCTTCTGTGTCGCAGGAGGGAGGCAGGACGGCATGAGCAACTCGGGCACGGCACTCCGGCAGGAGCCCACCACCGACAACCAGGGGCTACAGGCCGCTGCCCTCGCGAGCGTGGCCAACGCCGTGATGATCACGACGGCGGACGGTGTGATCGTTTGGGTCAACCAGGCATTCACCGAGATGAGCGGCTACGCCCCCGATGAGGCGCTGGGCCACACGCCACGCCTGCTGCGGTCCGGGGCGCATGACCAGCGCCACTACGCCCAGTTGTGGGCCACGATCCTCGACGGTCGCACGTGGCGGGGAGACGTCGTCGAACGCCACAAGAACGGTGAGCTCTACACCGTCACGCAGACGATCACCCCCCTCCTCGATGCAGACGGGGCGCCGAGCCATTTCGTCGCGGTACACGAGGACGTCACGCAGCTGCGCTCGAGCCAGGCGCGGCTGCAGTCGCTGTTCGACCACGCCCTCGACGCCATCCTGTTGTTCGACGACGACGGTGCGCTCGTCGACGCGAACCCCGCGGTGTGCCTGCTGACCGGCTACAGCCGGGGGCAGATGGCCGGGATGGCCGTGGCCGATCTCATCCCCGCCGCCGGGATGCCTGGCTTCGAGCGCGATTGGGCGCGGCTGATGGCCGAGGGACATGCCCGCGGCAGCTCGCCGGTCGTGCGGAGCGACGGCGGCCTCATAGAGGTGGACTACCAGGCGGTGGCCGCGATCACGTCGGGCGTCAACATGCTCATCGCCCGGGACGTGACCGCGCAGCGACGCGCAGAGGCGGACCAGCGATTCCAGTCCCAACTGCTGGCTGCGGTAGGCGATGCGGTTGTCGCCACCGACCTCGACGGCATGATCACGTACTGGAGCCCCGCGGCCGAGCGCGTCTACGGCTGGTCCGCCGACGAGGCGCACGGCCGGGCGATCACCGATCTCACCGTCGGGCCGGGGTCGCTCGAGGACCCAGACGCGATCATGGCTCGGCTGCGCGGTGGTGAGGCGTGGACCGAGCCGTTCGAGGTTCGCCGTCGGGACGGGACGACGTTCCCCGCCCTCGTGACCAACGCCCCCTACTTCGACCCTGCGGGCGATCTCACTGGCATCATCGGCGTATCGACCGACATCAGCGAGTTGAAGCGCGCCGAGCAGCTACTCACCCACCGGACGCGGCAGCAGGGGGCCGTGGCCGAGCTCGGCCAGCGGGCCCTGACCGTCGATGACCCGCATGCGGTCGGTCTGCACGCGGAGGAGAAGGTCGCAGAGGTGCTCGGTGACGGTTTCCACGCGCACATCGACTGGACCGCCCGGAGTGGGGACGCACCCGAGGGCCCATCGCACGGGGCCGGGGAGACACAGGTCGCGGTGGGCACCTCCGGTCTGCTGCGCGTGCGCCACCCCGACGATGCGCCGTTGGCGCCAGCCGACCGGGAGTTCATCGACGCGGTCGCTCACGTCGTGCACGCGACCGTGCAACGTGACACCGCGCGGGCACGGCTCGCGCACCTCGCCACCCACGACCCGCTCACCGGGCTTCCCAATCGCACGCTGTTCCTCGACCGTCTCGAGCAGGCCCGCCTCGCGGCGACCCGCTCCGGCGACCGTTTCGCGGTCGTGTTCCTCGACCTCGACGGGTTCAAGTTCATCAACGACGGCCTCGGCCATGACAGCGGCGACGAGATCCTACGGCTGGTCGCCGACCGGCTTACGAGCGTGGTTCGCCCCGCCGACACCGTTGCCCGCTTCGGTGGCGACGAGTTCGCCGTCCTTTGCCCGGGGCTCAGCGGTGCGGACGATCCGACGGCCGTCACCGACCGGATCCAGGCAGCCCTCGACGCGGGCTTCGTCACGGGAGAGACCAAGGTCGCGGTGACCGCCAGCATCGGCACCGTCATCGGCGACAGCGCGTCGCAGGCGTCGGCCCTGCTCCGAGAGGCCGATACCGCCATGTACTGGGCGAAGGACAACGGCCGGAACCGCACGGAGCGCTTCGACACCCGTATGCAGGAGCAGGCCCTGCACCGCTTCGACATCACCGCCGCGCTCCGCGACGCCCTCGAGGCAGGCGGCATCACGGTCCTCTACCAACCGAGCGTCGCCCTCACCAGCGGCCGCATCGTCGGTGTCGAGGCGCTGGCGCGCCTCGAGTTGCCGACGGGCGAGGTCGTCCGTCCCGACCACTTCATCTGGGTCGCGGAGGAGGCGGGTCTCATCGCCGCACTCGGCCAGCAGGTCCTCGAGCGAGCGTGCGCGGACGCCTCCGCGTGGCTCGCTGTGGACCCGGATTTCACCGTCGCGGTGAACCTGTCACCCCGCCAGCTCGCCCACCCCTCCATCGCAGGCACCGTCGCGCAGGCCCTTGCCGACGCCGACCTCGCCCCGGGGTCGCTCTGGCTCGAGATCACCGAGTCCGCCATGCTGAGCGACGCGGGCGTCGACACCGCCCTGCACGAGCTTCGCGCACTCGGGGTCAAGCTCGCCATCGACGACTTCGGGACCGGCTACAGCTCCCTTGCGCATCTCCGCCAGATGCCCGTCCACAGCTTGAAGATCGATCGCTCGTTCGTGGGTGGCCTCAACGTCGATGGTCAGGACCGGGCCCTGGTCGCTGCCGCCATCGACCTCGCCCACACCTTCTCGCTGAGCACGACCGCCGAGGGCGTGGAGACCCCCGAGCAGTGCGCGGAGCTCTCCAGCCTCGGGTGCGAGTTCGGCCAGGGCTACCTGTGGAGCCCCCCGGTCTCCGCCGAGGAGATCACCCGCATGCTGCCCCCCGAGTCCATGGGCGCCTGACCGCCCACGCCGCGGACGAAGGGCGTTGACCCCCCCACCGCGCTGCATGCTCGTGGGTCGGGCTCGGGGATGCCCCAGTGGCGCCCGTCGTTGCATCTGTGTCCTCTCCGCACTCATCGGTCAACCTACAGGGAGGCGCCATGGGTTACAGCGAAGCCACGATCACCGCCTCGTCGTTCGTCATTCCGCCCGCCGCCGAAGGTGACGCGGTGGCCAGGCTGGCCCGATGGCTGGAGGTGGAGTTCCGCTACGACCTCCCCGATCCCGTGCGCGGACCTCCATCTCCCGGGAACGTATCCGCCCGGTCTCGGTCGGGTGGACCGCGAGTCGCTCTCGCGCCGTCTGAGCTCGATGGTGGGACACCGGTCCGTCACACGTCGTAACCGTGGCGGGCGAGAGCGCCCATCACGCCGTGGCTGGGACGGCTCGGATCCGGGGTGCTCACGCGGGCCTCCTTGCCGGTGCTGCAAGGCGTATGGTGGCATCGTCTCTGTCCATGCGTGGTTCGAGGGCCCGCGATATGAAGAGATTGGACTCGAGCTGACTCGAGAGAGCCTGGCTGGCGCGCTGGAAGCCGCCGGGGTTGGCACCTGGCAGTGGGATATACATCCCGACGTGCTGACCTGGGACGCGGTCCTGGGCCAGCTACTCGGCTTGTCCGACGAGGCCTTCCGCGGCGGGTTCGACGACCTCGTGGCGGTCGTCCACCCTGACGACCGAGGCTCGTCGGTCGCCGCGATCGAGCGGGCGGTCGCCGACGGTTCCGACTTTCGGACGGAGTGCCGCGTCCCACATCCGGACGGCGAGGTCAGGTGGATCGAGTTCCGCGGGCAGGCGGTCACCGACGAGGGCGGCGCGGTGGTGGGCACTCACGGCGTCGGCTTCGACATCAGCGACCGTCGTGAGCGCCAGGCGCGCCAGGACCGGCTGCGGCTCGAGCAGAGCCGGGCCCGTAAGCGGCTTGCCTTCCTCGCCGAGGTCAGTGAGACCCTCGCGCAGTCCTTGGACGTGCATGCCTCCCTGGATCGGTTGGCCCGCCTGGCGGCAGACGAGCTGGCGGACTGGGCACTCGTCAGCCTCCTCGAGGGCGGTCACCTCCGGCCCGTGGCCATCGCGCACGCCGATCCCGCGAAGGGC
>SKQL01000059.1 GCA_007119035.1 Nitriliruptorales bacterium
CGCTCGCGGCGCACCTTCGAGCGGGTGACCTCCACACCGCAGCGCTCGCAGATGATGCCTTTGAAGCGCACACGCTTGTACTTGCCGCAGTAGCACTCCCAGTCACGGGTCGGGCCGAAGATCTTCTCGCAGAAGAGCCCGTCCTTCTCCGGCTTGAGGGTGCGGTAGTTGATGGTCTCGGGCTTCTTGACTTCGCCGTTGGACCACATGCGGATCTGGTCCTGAGTGGCCAGGCCGATGCGAAGCTCGTCGAAGTTATTGACGTCGAGCATAGGGTTCGCTCTCTCTTCTAGTCGCTACCGCTGCACTGCGTATGCGAGTGATCGGGTCAGTTCGAGCCGCCGCCCATGGAGAACTCGTCTCCGTAGCGCTCCGGCCGGGACAGGTCGATGCCGAGCTCCTCCGCGGCGCGGAACGCGTCTTCGTCGGACTCGCGGAACTCGATCTCGTTGCCCTCCGCCGACAGCACCTCGACATTGAGGCACAGCGACTGCATCTCCTTCACGAGGACCTTGAAGGACTCGGGGATGCCGGGCTCGGGGATGTTCTCCCCCTTTACGATCGACTCGTAGACCTTGACCCGGCCGAGCACATCGTCGGACTTCACCGTGAGCAGCTCCTGGAGGGCATAGGAGGCGCCGTAGGCCTCGAGGGCCCACACCTCCATCTCCCCGAACCGCTGACCGCCGAACTGCGCCTTACCGCCCAGCGGCTGCTGGGTGATCATCGAGTACGGGCCCGTCGAGCGGGCGTGGATCTTGTCGTCCACCAGGTGCAGCAGCTTCAGGATGTACATGTAGCCGACGGTGATGCGCTCCTCGATCGGCTCGCCGGTACGGCCGTCGATCAACCGTGCCTTGCCCGCACCGTCGATCACCTTGTTGCCGTCGCGGTTCGCGCGGGTGTGCTCGAGCAGGTCCGCGAGCTCGGTCTCCTTCGCGCCGTCGAACACCGGCGTGGCGAGGCGCTGGCCCCCCGGGCTGTCCCGAAGCTCCGCGTCCCAACCGATGGTGTCGAACCACTCGGGGGTCTCGTCGAACTCCCAGCCGTTGGCCGCGACCCACCCGAGGTGGGTCTCCAGCACCTGACCGACGTTCATCCGGCTCGGCACACCGAGGGGGTTGAGGATGATGTCCACCGGCGTGCCGTCCTCGAGGAAGGGCATGTCCTCCTCGGGAAGGATCTTCGAGATGACGCCCTTGTTGCCGTGGCGGCCCGCGAGCTTGTCACCGTCGGAGATCTTGCGCTTCTGCGCGACGTACACGCGAACGAGCTCGTTGACGCCCGGGGGCATCTCGTCACCCGCCTCACGGCTGAACGTCCGGACTCCGATCACACGGCCGGTCTCCCCGTGGGGAACCTTGAGGCTCGTGTCGCGGACCTCCCGGGCCTTCTCACCGAAGATCGCCCGCAGGAGGCGCTCCTCCGGCGTGAGCTCCGTCTCGCCCTTCGGCGTGACCTTGCCCACCAGGATGTCTCCCGGAGCCACCTCCGCGCCGATGCGGATGATGCCCCGCTCGTCGAGGTTGCCCAGCACCTCCTCGCCCACGTTCGGGATGTCGCGGGTGATCTCCTCCGCGCCGAGCTTGGTGTCGCGGGCGTCGACCTCGTGCTCCTCGATGTGAATGGAGGTCATCCGGTCGCTCTTGACGAGGCGCTCGGAGATGATGATCGCGTCCTCGAAGTTGAAGCCCTCCCAGGACATGAAGGCGACGAGGAGGTTCGACCCGAGCGCCATCTCCCCATCCTCGGTGCAGGGGCCGTCAGCGATGACCTGTCCCGCCACGACCTCGTCGCCCTCCTCGACCAGCGGGAGCTGGTTGTAGCAGGTGCCCTGGTTGGTGCGCTCGAACTTGCGCATGAAGTGCTTCTCGAGACGGCCGTCAGCGGTCTTGATGATCACCCGGTCGGCGGCGACCTCCACGACGAGTCCGTCCGTCTCCGCCATGATCACGTCACCCGCGTCGCGGGCTGCCTTGCCCTCGAGCCCTGTGCCGATGTAGGGCGCGGTCGACTTCAGCAACGGCACGGACTGCCGCTGCATGTTCGTGCCCATCAACGCCCGGTTCGCGTCGTCGTGCTCGAGGAACGGGATCATCGCCGCAGCGACCGACACGGTCTGTCGCGGGCTGACGTCCATGTAGTGGACCTCGTTCGGCAACGCCTCGCGAACCTCGCCGTTCTTCGCACGGGAGAGCACGAGCTGGTTGGAGAACGACATGTCGTCGTTGAGCGGCGCGTTGGCCTGCGCGATGACCATGCGGTCCTCTTCGTCCGCGGTGAGGTAGTCGATCTGCTCGGAGACCACCCCGTCGTTGACCTTGCGGTACGGGGTCTCGACGAAGCCGAACTCGTTGATCCGCGCGTAGGTGGCGAGGGACCCGATCAGGCCGATGTTCGGGCCTTCCGGCGTCTCGATCGGGCACATCCGCCCATAGTGGGACGGATGCACGTCCCGGACCTCGAAGCCCGCACGCTCCCGGGACAATCCACCCGGCCCGAGCGCCGACAGGCGCCGCTTGTGGGTCAACCCCGACAACGGGTTGGTCTGGTCCATGAACTGCGACAGCTGGCTGGCCCCGAAGAACTCCTTGATGGAGGCGACGACCGGACGGATGTTGATCAGCGTCTGCGGGGTGATCGCCTCGACGTCCTGCGTCGTCATGCGCTCCCGCACGACACGCTCCATCCGGGACAGGCCGATCCGGATCTGGTTCTGGATCAACTCCCCGACGCTGCGGAGGCGCCGGTTGCCGAAGTGGTCGATGTCGTCGGTGTCGAAGCCCTCCTCATGGTTGGCGAGCCGCACCATGTAGCTCATGGTCGCGAGCACGTCCCCCTTGGTCAGGGTGGACGCGAACGCAGGTGCGGGCGACTCGCCGTCGAGGGCGACGCGGCCGTTGCCCGCGACCTCCTCCGCGGCAGCCGCGAGCAACGGCGGGGGCTCGTGGTCGCTGAGCGGCTTGGCCGCGTCGACGTCCGCGAGGCCCGCGCGCACGAGCTCCTCGCCGATCTTCTTGTTGACCTTATAGCGGCCGACCTTCGCGAGGTCGTACCGCTTCGGGTTGAAGAAGAGATTGATGAGCAGCCCACCGGCCGACTCGGGTGTGGGGGGCTCACCCGGGCGCAACTTGCGGTAGATGTCCTGCAGCGCCTCGGAGGGGGTCGACAACGTGTCCTTGGCGAGCGTCGCCCGGATGCCCTCGTCGTCACCGAAGAACGAGAGGATCTCCTCGTCGCTGACCGGCTCGTCGAGCACCTCGCGGGCGGCGAGCTCGTACTCCCCCGTCTCGGGGTTGAACGTCACGCCCTTGAGCGCCTTGTACAGGACGGTGATGTGCTGCTTGCGCTTACGATCGACGCGCACGCCCACGAGGCCGCGCTTGTCGGTTTCGAACTCGAGCCAGGCCCCACGGGAGGGGATCACCTTGCAGCCGAATAGGTCGCGACCGGTGGCCTTGTCCACCGAATGATCGAAGTACACGCCGGGTGAGCGCACGAGTTGGCTCACGACGATGCGCTCGGTGCCGTTGATGATGAACGTGCCCTCGCCGGTCATCATCGGGAAGTCACCCATGAAGACCGTCTGCGACTTGATCTCACCCGTCGACCGGTTCACGAACTCGGCGGTGACGAACAGCGGCGCCGCGTAGGTGAGGTCCTTGGTCTTGCACTCGTCAGCGGTGTACTTCGGGTCCTCGAAGCGGTGCTCAGAGAACGAGAGCGCCATCTGCCCCGTGAAATCCTCGATCGGTGAGATCTCCTCGAAGACGTCCCCGAGGCCGCCTTCGGTGAGCCACGCGAACGACGACCGCTGGATGGCGATGAGATCCAGCTCCTCGGTCGGCATCGGCTCGGCGATCTTGGCGAACGAGTGACGGGGAGGGTCGGTGGCGCGCGCCGCCGCCGTACGCATCATGTTGCCGTCGCTGGAGAGTGGGGTCGACAAGGCTGTGCTCCTCACACTGCGCGGTGGATCGAGAGGTGACGCATGAATGCCTCACCCGAGTAGGCCCGCGTCCCGGGACGCGGGATGTTACGGAGGCGGACCGGACAGGCGGGTAGTGGCAGACAGGACTAAATAGCAGTGTAGCGCACTGCTACACCGCTCTCCGCCGTTCGATCGAGATGCGAAACCAGGTGGGCACGCAACTCCTTGTTGGCTGGCCCCTGTCTTGGACCACAAGGGTGCCACCTGGCCGGAAGGGCGTCAATGCCCTTCCGGCACCCGCCTGACCGCCCAGCGGCCGGCAGGGCTACTTGACCTCCGTGCTGCCTCCCGCGCCCTCGATCGCTTCCTTCGCCGCGTCCGCAGCTTCCTTCGTCACACCCTCGAGGACCGGCTTGGGCGCGCCGTCGACGAGCTCCTTGGCCTCCTTGAGCCCGAGGTTCGTGAGCCCACGGACCTCCTTGATGACCTGGATCTTCTTGTCGCCGGGGTCGGTGAGGATGACGTCGAACTCCGTCTGCTCCTCGGCGGCCTCCGCCTCTGCGGGAGCTCCAGCGGGGCCCCCGGCCACCGCCACGGGGGCGGCGGCGGATACGTCGAACTCCTCCTCGAACTTCTTCACGAACTCGCTCAGCTCGAGGAGGGTCATCTCCTTGAAGTTGTCGAGCAGCTCGTCGGTGTTGAGCTTGGCCATTGCGATGCTCCTTCTGCGTGTCCTGGTTGCTTGGTGGGCGAACTATTCAGTGCTGGCGGTCTCTGCCTGCACGGCGTCCCCTGCCTCGGCGGCCTCGGCCGCTGGGGCGGCCTCTTCGGCCTCCTCGGCTTGGCCGTCTGCGGGGGCGAGGGCCTCGCTGGGCTTCTTGTCCTGCAACGCGCCGAAGATCCGGGCCGCCTTCTCGAGGTTCGCGATGGCGAGCCGAGCGGGCTGCGCGACGATGGTCCCGAACATCCCCGCAAGCTTCGCGAGCATCTCCTCCCGGCTCTCGAGGTCGGCGAGGCGGTCGGTCTCGCCCGCGTCGAGCAAGCTGCCCTCGAGGATCCCCGCCTTCATGACCAGCCCGGGATGGTCCTTCGAGAACCGGCGGAGGACCTTGGCAGCGGCGACGGGGTCACCGGCGCAGAACGTGATGGCCGTGGGCCCCGTGAGGACGTCATCGGGCACCTCGACGCCTGCCTTGACCGCGGCCCGCCGCGTCAGGGTGTTCTTGACGACGTGGTACTCCGCGTCGCTCTCGCGCAGCTGCCGGCGCAGGTCGGCGAGGGCGCTGACCGACAACCCGCTGTACTCCGTGAGCAAGGTCGCGTTCGCCGCTTCGAAGCGCTCCGCGACCTCGTTGACCTTGGCCACCTTCTCGGGGCGTGCCATCCGGGCTCCTGACATTGCGATCTGACAAAAAAACGCCCCCCGGGACCGGGAGGCGCAAGCAGACGACGCGTGTGGCGACGTGCACCTGCGCTGGCGGGAGCCGGGCTCCCTTTACGCCATCAGCACCAACGGTCTCGGGTAGACACCGAATACTAGGGCGTCCCTGCCCTCCCGGCAAACGTTGAGGACCGGGAGGGGCTTCGATCGGACGCTCAAGCTGCGGGCTCGACCTCCTCGAGGGAACCCGTGCGCGTGGGGTCGAGCGGGATGGACGGGCCCTGCGCCGAGGACACGTGGATCGAGAGGAAGTAGCGCCCCTTGGTCGAGGCCGGACGCTGACGGGACAGCTCCTCGACGATCGCCGCGTAGTTCTCCAGCAGCATCGCAGGCTCGAACGAGGCCTTGCCGAGAACCATGTGCACATTGCCCTGGCGGTCGGTGCGGTACTCGACCTTGCCGGCCTTGACCTCGGCGACCGCGGTGCCCACGTCCATCGTAACCGTGCCGGACTTGGGGTTGGGCATCAAGCCACGGGGGCCGAGCACCTTGCCGTACCGACCGATCTTGCCCATCTGGTCGGGGGTGGCGATCACCGCGTCGAAGTCGAGGTTCCCCGCCTCGATGAGCGCGACGACCTCGTCGGCACCGACGATGTCCGCGCCCGCCTCCGCGGCCTCGTCGGCCTTGGCGCCCTCCGCGAACACGGCGACACGGGTCTCCTTGCCGATGCCGTGAGGCAACGCCACCGAGCCGCGAACCATCTGGTCGGCCTTGCGAGGGTCGATCCCGAGGCGCACAGCGAGCTCGACGGTCGGGTCGAAGGAGACGGTCACCGTCTCCTTGACAAGCTTCATCCCCTCGGCGGGGGCGTACAGACGGTCGCGGTCGATCTTCGCCTCCGCGGCTTCGTAGCGCTTGCCACGCTTGGCCATCTCTGTCCTCCTACGTGGTTCAGGCGGGCGCTCGTGCGCCCTCCCACGGGCTGGTTCCGGAAACGCCGGCTACTTCTCGACGGTCAGGCCCATCGAGCGGGCGGTGCCCTCGATGATCTTGATCGCGCCGGGAAGGTCGATCGCGTTGAGGTCGGTCATCTTGCGCTCCGCGATCTCGGTGACCGCGTCGGCTGAGACGGTGCCGACCTTGTTGCGGTTGGGCTCACCAGAGCCCTTGTCGATGCTCGCCGCCTTGAGCAGCAGCTTGGCCGCGGGCGGAGTCTTCGTGACGAAGTTGAACGAGCGGTCCTCGTAGACGGTGATCTCGACGGGGATGACGTCGCCCTGCTCCCCTGCGGTCCGCTCGTTGTAGGCCTTGCAGAACTCCATGATGTTAACGCCGTGCTGACCGAGAGCCGGTCCGACGGGCGGAGACGGGTTCGCCTTACCCGCGGGGCACTGCAGCTTAATCTGTCCAATAACCTTCTTCATC
>SKQL01000032.1 GCA_007119035.1 Nitriliruptorales bacterium
ATCGTCGTCCTCGACATCCTCGACGTCGTCGTCCTCGGTGACGTCGGGGTCATCGTCGTCGACATCGACATCGACTTCCTCGTCGTCGTCGGGGACGTCGTCTGCCACGTCGTCGTCCTCAGCACAGGCGGCCAAGCCGAGGGCGAGGATCGCCAAGAGGGAGAGTATGAACAGGAATCTCTTGTTTCGCACTAGCACTGCTGCTCCTTCCGAAGCGTTGAGCGGTCCTGGCCCGACGTGCCCGTCCGGCGCTCCGTGGCCACCTGACATGGCCACAGGAAATGAGGTGGAAGCGGGAAAGCAAGACTTACGACCTCCATCGGAAACAAACAGTACCGGCGCCGAGGTCATCATGTCAACGACAATGGTCTGACCGAGGGAACTTTCTACGACGACGGTCGTCGGAGCTATGACAGGGACCGCGGCCACCCCTGGTCAGTGGGGCGTGCGTCGATCGGCGTCACCACGAAAACCGGAGGCGGCTTCTTGCCAGGCGTCCCCGTCGACCTCACGGATGATCTCGACGCCTTCCTCTTCGAGGTCGTCGAGGCCGTCACGCTCGATGTCGCGGGAAAGCTGGCGCTGGAACGGCGCCGTCTCCACCGCGAGGTCCTGCATGATCTGCTGATCGGACTCGGGCATGTCCTCGAACAGCTCGAGGCTCATCGCAATCGGTGCGGGGCCGCCTCCTGCGTCCGTCCAGGGGCAGGGGTATAGTCGCCAGTCCCATGTCGTACGTCTACGGGCAGGTGGAGTGCGCGTCCCACGCCGCTCGGTGTTGGTCGTGAAGGCGCTCCCGCGCTCGGCTAATGACGTTCTGGGAGCCCTCCTGCTCCCAGCCATCGCGGTGAGCCTTGTCACCGGGCTCGTGATATGGGGCCTTGGCTTCACCGATCCCGCCGCGGCCATGCCGGTCATCTTCTTCCACGCGTACGTGGGCGTGCTCTCGCTGCCGATCCTGCTCGCCAAGATGGTCGCGGGCATCAGGTCCTGGTGGCGCCGTTCGGGATCGAGCGTGGGCACGACGACTGGCACCGTAGCCACTGTCGGCTTGCTCGTGACCGTCGTTGCCCTCTACGGCAGCGGCACGATGATGTTCGCCAACTTCACACCGGGTGGCAACACCGTGTACAAGCAGGTCCACCTCTACTCGGTCGTCGCTGCGGTCCCGTTCGTCACCTTCCATCTGATGGCCTACCTCGGCCGAGCGCTCCGTGTGGGAAGAACGCGACTGCTCGCCGAGCCACCCGAGGGCGCCCCGTTCAGCAGGGCTCGTTTCCTGCGACTCGCTTCCATCGGACTGGTCGGTACGTGGGCAGTCAGTCGCCTGCCGACCCGCCTGGGCGGAGACCTCCAGGACGCGGATCCCAACGACTTCCCGATCACCATCACCGCGGGGGGCGACGATCAGCCCGACCCATCGACGTGGCGGTTGCGGATCACCGGGGACGTCGAGCGACCACTCGAGGTCTCGCTGGCGGAGCTCCGGGAGTACCCCCTCACGCAGGTCACGTACGACTTGGACTGCGTGATCGGATGGTCGGTCACGAGGCAGTGGGGCGGGGTCTCGGTCATGGACCTGATCGAGGCGGCCGGGCCCTCGGGGGAGGTGCGCGAGGCTCGCTTCGTATCCACGACGGGCTACGAGTCCGTGCTGCCCATGAGCCGGCTCGAGAAGCGGGGCACCATGGTGGCCCGGGAGGTGAACGGCGTTCGGCTCACGACGGAGCACGGCTATCCGGGTCGCCTGATGGCACCCGGGGTGATCGGCGAGGAGTGCGTCAAGTGGCTGGCCGAGATCGAGGTCATCTCCGTTACCTAGCCTTGGTCGGCCTGGTCGCGCTCCTTTGGTGGCAGACCGATATGACTCTTCCCCCTGATCTGGGTGGCTGGCGACCCGCCGCCCTGCCGGGGGAGCTGGTCTATGACCTCGCAGAGATCGAAGGCGACCGGTACGCGGCCGCTCACACGGGTCTCTACGATCTCAGCGGGGAGGAACCCGCGGAGCCTTTCGGCGACCTACCCACACCGGTCGTGAGAATCGCCCAAGACGGCAAAGCGGTGCTCGCGGGTACCTACCACGGAATCTACCGGCTGGGGGTCGAGGGCGACGTCTCGCTCGATGGGCTGGCGGAGCAGAGGGTGAACGACCTCGCGCACTCCGCGTCTCGTTGGCTCGCCGCCACCGACGACGGGGCCTACGAGCGCGTGGAAGGGGACTGGGTTCGGCGCTGGCCGTTGGACGAGGACGCCCGGGTGCTGACGATCGCCGGGTGGGAGGGGGGTCTCCTCGTGGGCACTCGGGACGGGATAACCAGGGTGGACCTCGACCGGGAGGTGGCCGAGCAGGCGTGGGAGGGGGAGGTCGTGCGGTCGCTCATCCCTGACGACCGAGACGAGCAGGCCGGACGGATATGGGCGGGCATCGTCGAGGGCGATGTCTTGCTCGCCTCGGACGACGATGGGCGGAGTTGGGAAGCTGCAGGGGACGGAATTCGACTCTTGAGCGCACAGGACGTCCGTAGCGATCCCGCCGATCCCGACCGGCTCGTGGTGGGAGGGACAGGCGTCGATGACGGGGAGTTGCTCGGTGGCGTCATGACCAGCGAGGACGGGGGACGGACGTGGGAGTCCGAGCCGAATCGGTTGAGCAACACCCACGTCTACCGCTTGGCGGTGGACCGTGAACCACTCACCGTGACGGTCGGTTGGCCATTCACCGCTCGCGCCACCTCGGTGGTCCTCCCCGTGGATATCACCCGGTTCCGAGCGGCGACGAACGGCGCGGGTGTGTACACGTTCGCGGACCCTCCTACCGCGCTGTCCATGTTGGCCACGCTGCAACCGGCGGTGCGTGTCGTCGAGCCCCTGGTCGTAGGAGGTATCTTCCTCGCGCTGGTCTGGCAGCTGGCGCGGATCAGTGGCCCTGTTGCCGGGAGCCGCTCGAGAGACACCGGATCGAGGAGTTGACATGCGCGTACGAAGCGTCCGGGCCCACTACCTGCGCACGGAGATCGAGGAGCCCTTTCGCTGGTCGCTCTACACGACGCCGATTCGCCAGGCGCTCCTGGTCGAGGTCACCACAGATGACGGCCTGGTCGGGTGGGGGGAGTCGGGTTCCGGAACCCTGCCGGCCTCTGCGGCCGCGTTCGTTGAGGATGCCCTCGGCCCGCTCGTCGAGGGCGAAGACCCGTTCGATCTTGCGGGAATCCGGCAGAAGGTGCACGCGGCGTTCGACCGCGCAGGTTGGACCGGCGGCGGCTTCGCTGCCCAGTCCCTCAGCGGTGTGGAGGTGGCGCTGTGGGACCTGATGGGCCAGGCGGTCGGGCGACCCGTCTCGGACCTGCTCGGGGGCAGGGTCCGCGAGCGGGTGGCCGCGTACGCGACCGGCCTCTACTACGACGCGACAAGCGCGAGGGACGTCTCGGCCAGGGCAGAGGAGGCGATGGGCTACGTAGAGGACGGCTTCGGGGCCATCAAGATGAAGGTCGGCGGGCTCGCCCCCGCGGAGGACATCGCTGCGGTCGGGCAGATCCGAGAGGTGGTGGGCGGGGACATCAGCCTCATGGTCGATGCGAACTGCGCCTACGACGCGGCGACCGCGATCGCGGTCGGCCGGGAGCTCGAGGAGCTCCGGGTCGCCTGGTTCGAGGAGCCGGTCGGGCGCCATGACCTCGAGGGCTATCGGGAGGTGCGCCGGTCCCTCACCGTGCCGATCACCGGTGGGGAGCATCTCGGTAGCATCGAGGCCTTCAGGGACCTCCTTGCGGGGCGGGCCCTCGACGTGGTGCAGCCCGACGTCGCGAACTGCGGGGGACTGGCGGCCGCCCGTGAGGTCGCGGTGCTCGCCCGCGCTTTCCACGTGCGCGTCTTCCCCCACGTCTGGGGCACGCCCGTGGCTGTGGCCGCAGCCCTGCAGTTCATCTCCACCCTGCCCTCGACCCCGTTCGTCGAGTACCCGAACGTGATGGTGCAGGAGCCCGTCTTCGAGTTCGACAGCACGCCGCACCCCATTCGCGAGGCCATGATGACCTCAGCGCTGCAGCCCCAGGACGGCTGGCTCACCGTGCCCGACAAGCCCGGCCTCGGGATCACCGTGGACCGCGACGTGCTCGAGCGCTTCGCTGCCCGCTGACCGGGGTGACCAACCCCCCTCACCGACGTCGAAGGAGACCCTCCATGCCCCTACACGCAATCGTCACCGGCGCGGCCTCAGGGATAGGGCGCGCGACCGCGCGCCGTCTCGCCGCGGACGGCTACGAGGTCGCCACCCTGGACCTCGACTCCGTCGGGCTCGCTTCCACCGTGGATGCGATCACCGACGCGGGCGGCGCAGCGATTCCCGTGGAGGTCGACCTCGCCGATGAGGCACGCCTCGACGAGGCGATCGCGGAGCTTATCGCCCGGGTGGGCGCTCCTCGCGTCCTGGTCAACAATGCGGGGGTCGGGATCGCGGCGACCATTCCCGAGACGACGCTCGCGGACTGGAATCGGATGCTGACCGTCAATCTCACGGGCGCCTTCCTCATGACCCGGGCCGTGCTGCCCTCGATGCTCGAGGCGGGCGAGGGACGCATCGTGAACGTTTCCTCGGTGGCGGGAGTGGTCGGGGTGGCCAACCGGGGCGGCTATTGTGCGTCCAAGGCCGGTGTGCTGGGACTGACTCGCGCGCTTGCCGCCGACCATGCGGCGGCGGGCATCCGTGTCAACGCCATCTGCCCAGGAACCGTCGACACCGAGTGGATCGGTAAGATCCTCTCAGGCGCCGAGGATCCGGAGGCTACCCGGAAGGCGATGAACCAGCGGCAACTCGACGGGCGTATGGGCACGCCCGAGGAGGTGGCTGCGGGCATCGCCTTCCTCGTCAGCGACGAGGCCCGGTTCGTCAACGGCAGCGCGTTCATAATGGACGGCGGGATGACCGCTGTCTGAGCGCGCCGCGGCTCAGGCCCGTGCGCAGACCTGGCGCTGCTGGCCGAGCCCCTTGATCTCGAGGCTCATGACATCGCCCTCGGTCAGGAAACGCTGTGGGCTCATGCCCATGCCGACCCCCGGGGGTGTGCCGGTGTTGATGAGGTCGCCCGGCTCGAGCACTATGAACTGACTGATGTACCAGATCAGGTGGGCAACGGTGAAGATCATCGTCGCGGTGTTCCCACTCTGGGCGACCTCCCCGTTGAGGTGCAGGGAGAGGTCGAGGTTCTGTGGGTCCGGGACCTCGTCCGTGGTGACGAGCCAGGGGCCCAGCGGGTTGAACGTCTCGCAGCTCTTGCCCTTGACCCACTGGCCGCCACGCTCGAGTTGGAACTCCCGCTCGGATACGTCATTGGAGACGCAGTAGCCGGCGATGGTGTCCAACGCCGCCTCGGTGTCAGGCAGGTAACGCGCCGTCTTGGCGAGCACGACGCCGAGCTCCACCTCCCAGTCGCTCTTGACCGACTTGCGTGGCAACAGGACCGTGTCCTCGGGGCCGACGATGGTGTTGGTCGTCTTGGTGAAGAGGATCGGCTCGCTGGGGATCGGCTGACCCGACTCGGCCGCATGGTCGGCGTAGTTGAGGCCCACGCAGATCACCTTGTGGGGACGGGCGATGGGGGCGCCCAACCGGACGTCGTCTAGTCCGACTGTGGGCAAGCTCGCGTCTCCCGAGGCAATGACCTCGCGGAGTTGCTCGAGCCCACCGCTCTCGAAGAACGCGGGCCCGTAGTCGGCGAAGTGGGTGGACACGTCCAGGACGCGCCCGTTGTCGAGCAGGACGCCGGGGCGTTCCGCACCGGCGTCTCCGAAGCGCAGTAGTTTCACGATGGATCCCTTCAGTAGTCGTCTCGTCGTGCGGAGCCCTAGAGCCCGCCAATAGGCGTTGGATCTAGGGCATGAGCTGGCCGCCGTTGACCTCGAGCATATGCCCGGTGATGAAGCTTCCCGCGTCCTTCGACGCGAGCAGGAGCGTCGGAGCCACGCACTCCTCGGGGGTGCCCGCACGCCCCAGTGGGATGGTGCCCATCATGGTGTCCCACTTGCCCGCGTCGGTGTGACGGGTGTGGAAGAGCGTCTCGATGACGCCGGGCGCGAGGGCATTGACCCGGATGTTGTCACCCGCGACCTCCTTGGCGAGGCCACGGGTCAGGGTGGAGACCGCCCCCTTGCTCGTCGCGTACAGGACCGCCCCGTCGCCGCCACCGTTGCGGGCGGCAATGGAGCTCACGTTGACGATCGCACCGCCGCCGCCTTCGCGCATCCGAGGGATGACCGCACGGCAGCATTGGAACAGCTGGCGCAGGTTCAACGCCATGATCTGCTCGTAGAGCTCGTCGCTTGCGTCCTCTATCTTGCTACGGCTGACCATGTCCCCTGCATTGTTGACGAGGATGTCGAGGCCGCCCCATTGGTCGGCGACCTCTTGGACAACCCTTTCAGGGACCCCAAGCTGGGTCAGGTCACCCTGGACGAGCAAACCGTCCGCGCCGGCCGCGGTGACCCCGTCGAGGACTTCCTTGGCGGCCTCCGCGCTCCGGTTGTAGTGGACCGCCACCCGGGCGCCGGCCTCCCCGAAAGCCTGGACCACCGCTGCGCCGATCCCGGTGCTGCCCCCGGTGACGAGGACCCTCTGCCCATCGAAACGTAGTTCCACCGTTGCTCCCTTCTGTCTGCGCCGGTCTCAGGAGAGAGAGGCCGTCGCTCCCCCGTCGATCTGCAGCACCGTGCCGGTGATGAAAGAGGCGCGCTCACTCGCGAGGAACGTCGCGGCCGCGGCGAACTCCTCCGGCGACCCGACCCGCCCGAGCGGCACCGACTTGGCCATCGAGGCGATGCCTGCCTCCACGTCGTCGCCGGCCATGCTCTCGAGGCGGGCGGTGCGCGTGAGGCCCGGGGCGAGGACGTTGACGGTGATGCCCGCGTCGCCGAGGTCGTGCACGAGCGACTTGGCGTATCCGAGGACACCCGCGCGGGCGGTGTTGGAGAGGGCAAGGTGGGGGATCGGCTGTTTCACCGCCACCGATGTGACGTAGAGCAATCGGCCCCAACCCGCATCGCGCATGTGGGGGAGGACAGCGGTGGTCATCGCGATCGAGGACAGCAGGTTGAGCTCCACCGCCTCGCGGTAGTCCTCGACGCCGAACTCACTGGCCATCCCGGGCTTTGGGCCTCCCGCGTTGGCCACCATGATGTGCGCGCCGCCCAGCGCCTCGGCGGTGTCGGCGACCCACGCCTCGACGGCGGCGGTATCGCGGACGTCGAGCGCGGTGCTACGAACGCGTCCGGGGCCCGCGTCCGCCACCTCACGCTCGGCTGCGCGGATGCGCGTCTCGTCGCGTGAGGTGATGGCCACGTCGGCACCCTCGGCCGCCAACTCCTTGGCGATCGCGAGGCCAAGGCCACTGCTCGCCCCGGCCACGAGTGCGATTCTTCCATGTAGTCCCAGGTCCACTCTCTGCTCCTTCTCTGTCGCGTGGTGGCGTTCGGGGGCGGCGTGTGCCTAGAGATCGGCCCCGGGGACGATGAGCGGCTTGACCGCGCGCCCTTCCCGCGCGGCCGCGAACGCGGCCCCGGCGTCGGCGAGGGGGAACCGGTCGATGACACCGTCCAACGAGACATCGCCGGCCGCGAGGAGCTCCAGGGCCCGTTCGTAGTCGGGGAAGGAGGAGGCATAGCTGAAATTGACAGTCAGCTCGGCTCTGACCGCGTCGGTGGGGACGAACGTGACGGGGCCCGCGAACAGGCTCACGACGGTGACGATGCCTCCGCGGCGCACACACCTCAACGCGCCGAGGAGGGCCGGCCCTGCGCCCGACGCCTCGATCCACACATCCGCGGTCCGCCCGCCGAACTCCGCGCGGAGGTCATCCGGGCCTTCGATGTCGGCCGCGTCAGCGGTGCGCATGCCCAGCTCACCCGCGAGCGGTAGTCGCCGGGCGCTGTCCGCGGCCGTGCCGAGCATGAGCACATCCGCACCGGCCAACCGTGCCAGCTGACCGCAGAGCAGCCCGATGGGCCCCGGCCCCGACACCACGACGTTGTCGCCAGGGTGGATCGTCGAGCGACGCTGCACCGCGTGCACCGCGACGGACAGCGGCTCCGCGAGCGCGGCGTCGCGGGCGTCGAGACCCGCAGGCACCTTCACGAGGTAGCTCGCGGGCACCACGACCCACTCCGCGAGCCCGCCGTTGTAGCTGAGGCCGATGATCCGTCGGTGCGGGCACAGGTGCACGTCACCGCTGCGGCATACGGGGCACTCCAGGCATCCCTGGATCGAGACGGCCACCACCACCTCGCCGGTCTTGATGCCCGTGACCCCGTCGCCTACCTGCTCGACGGTGCCGGAGAACTCGTGACCCATGATCCTCGGCGGCTCCACCCATTCGAAGCCCGGGTCGCTGTTGAAAGCGTGGAGGTCGCTCCCGCAGATGCCGCAGGCCGCGACCCTCAACAGGACTTCGCCCGGCCCGGGCTTTGGGTCCGGTTCGGCGCGTACTCCTGCCTGACCCGGCTCGGACGCGTGCTTCACGAAAGCATCCACAGCTGCTCCTTGCAGTGGGGAGGGGGAGTGGAGCAAGCAGGCGTCTCAGCCCGCAAGCCACCCACCGTCCACGGGTATGGCCTGGCCTGTCACGTACGCGGAGGCGTCGGATGCGAGGAAGATGGTCGCACCCGCGAGGTCGTCGGCGTCGCCGGCGCGGCCGAGGGGGATGCGACCGAGCATCCACTCCCGTCGCTCCGGGTCCTGGAACATCGCGTCGGTGAGCTCGGTGTGGAAGAACCCGGGGGTCACCGCGTTGACCCGGATCCCGTGGGGCGCCCACTCCAGCGCGAGGGTGCGCATCAGCCCTTCGATGCCGCTCTTGGCGGCGCTGTACGCACTCGTGTTCCTGACCCCGATGTTCGAGGTCAGCGAGGACACGAGGATGAGCGAGCCAGCGGTGCCGCGGTCGATCAGATCGCGCGCGACCGCCTGGGTGAGGCCGAACGCCGCGCGCAGGTGGACGGATTGGACCTTGTCCCACTCATCCACGGTGAGCTCGAGGGCCGGCTTGCGAACCTGCAGACCCGCCGCGTGGACGAGGATGTCCACGGGACCGAGCTCCTCGTGGACGGTTGTCAAGATCTCCCTTGGCGCGTCGGGGATCGAGAGGTCCGCCGGCACCGCGAGCGGCTGACCCTTGTGGGCATGCAGCTGGCGGACCGTCTCGTCGAGCTCCGCCTGATGGCGGCTCACCACCACGACGTCGGCGCCGGCCTCCGCGAGCGCGAGCGCCATGCCGCGTCCGAGCCCCCGCCCCCCGCCGGTGACCAAAGCGATCTTGCCTGTGAGATCGAACCTGTCCATGGGCCCTCTGATACGTGCGGCGAGAGTGCTCGGTCCGGTGAACCTAAGTGCTCGTGACGAGCGCCGTCAAGTTGCCGCGGCTCCCCGGCGCTTGGCGGACCTAGTAGCGTTTGAGGCCTCATCCGGCGCGCCAGACAGGAGCCAGCATGCAGACACCGCTGATCGTTCTCGATGACGACCCCACGGGCACGCAGGCGGTAACGCAGGTGCCGGTCCTCCTCGACTGGGCGCCAGAGGACCTACGCGCCGCGGGGGAGGGTGGGGCGGCGAGCATCCACCTGCTAACCAACTCCCGTGCGCTCGAGCACGGCCGTGCACGGGAGATCGTGAGCGAGGCCGTGGAGGCCGCACGTTCGGTCTTTCCCGAGGCGCGTGTCCTCCTACGGGGCGACAGCACCCTGCGCGCGCACCTCCTCGACGAGTACCTCGGCACGTGCGCATCCGCCCACGAGGACCGCCGGCCGCCCATCCTGCTCGTCCCGGCGTTGCCGGCCGCCGGGCGGATCACCATCGACGGGGTGCACCTCATCGAGCGTGACGGCGCGCGCACGCCCCTGCACGAGACCGAGTACGCGGAGGACCCGTCGTTCGCGTACACCGACGCGAACCTCCTGCAGTGGGCGCAGGACCGCTCGGATGGCCTCTTCCCGCGCGAGAGCGGGCGGACGATCCCCCTACGCGTCCTGCGGGAGCAGGGCCCGGCCTCTGTGAGCGACGCACTACAGGAGCTTGCCGAGGCTGCGACCCCGGCCGCATGCGTGCCCGATGCGGAGACCGTCGGGGACCTGGAGTTGATCGCCGAGGGTCTCCGCATGGCCTGGGACGCGGGCACCGAAGTCGTGGTGCGTGGCGCCCCCACGTTCGCGGGGGTGCTCGCGGGGACGCTGAGCGTCGAGCCCGCCCCGATGCCCCCCGCCCCCCGCGGGGTGATGGTCGTGTGCGGCTCGTACGTGCCGACCACCGGCAGGCAGTTGGCTGCGCTCGCCGACAGCTATCCCAAGACGATGGTGGAGGCCGACGTGCTCGCGCTCGCGGACCCCGAGCGTGCCGATGCGGAGATCGACCGCCTCGCCGACGCGGTCGCGGAGCTACTCGGGCACGGCAGGCTGGCGGTCCTCACCACGCCGAGGGAGCGCCCCGAGAGCACCCGCAACCTCGCCTCCGGCGAGCGGATCGCGGTCAATCTCGCCACGGTGGTCCGCCGGGTCAGTCCTTCCCCCTCCGTCGTCGTGGCCAAGGGGGGCATAACCTCAGCGGTCACCGCCCGGGTGGGGCTCGACGGCCGCATCGCGCAGACCGTCGGCCCTGTCGTCCCCGGCGTGGCCCTCTGGCATGTGCAGCGCTCGGGCGGGGGCGAGGTGCCCTACCTCGTGGTTCCCGGCAACGTCGGCGACGACGATCTCCTCGTCACCATCGTCGACGGGATCCTCGAGGTGGGGTGACCTACGCGGGCTGTGGGTGCAGCACGACCTTCGAGTAGCCCTCCTCGCGCTTGTCGAAGCGCTCGTAGGCCTCGGGGGCCTCGTCGAGCGGGAGCTCCTTCGAGACCACGAAGCTCGGGCTCGCGCGTCCCGCGATGATGAGATCGCGCAACTGGCGGTTGTAGCGCTTGACGTTGGCTTGCCCCGTGCCCATCCGCAGGCCCTTCTCGAAGAACTTGCCGATCTCGATGAGCAGTCGCCCCTCCTTGGCCTCGTCCGATGGGGCGCCGGGGTCAGCCGGGACGTACAGCCCGACGGTGCCGATCTTCCCCGTTGCGCGCACGGTGTAGATCAGGTTGTTGAGGACGATCGCCGGCTGCTCCTCGTCGCTCTCCGAGACGGTGGCCTGGTAGCCCACCGCGTCGATCCCCTTGTCGGTGCCGTCGCCCGAGGTGTGCTCGGTTATGAACTCCACGGGATCGACCTCGTCGAAGTTGACGGGTATGGCGCCGATCTCCTCCGCGAGCGACAGGCGGTTTCCGACCTTGTCGACGACGAACGTCTTGGCCGCCCCGCGCAACATGCACGAGTACGCAGCCATGAGACCCACGGGCCCGGCGCCGTAGACCGCGACGGTGTCACCGCGGGTGACCTCGGCCATCTCCGTCGCGTGGTAGCCGGTCGGGAAGATATCGGCGAGCATCGCGAAGTCGGTCTCGTGCTCGTCGCCGGGCGGGAGCTTCAGGGCGTTGAAGTCCGCAAAGGGAACCCGCAGGTACTCCGCCTGCCCACCGGTGTACGGCCCCATGTTGACGTAGCCGTACGCTCCACCGCCGAAGCCGGGGTTGACGGTCAGGCAGAAGGCGGTGTTGCCGGCCTCACAGTTCTTGCAGAACCCGCACGCGACGTTGAAGGGCAGCACGATCCGATCGCCCTGTTGGAGCTTGGCGACCCCGGGCCCCACTTCCTCGACGATGCCCATGTTCTCGTGGCCGAAGACGATCCCCGGCTCCGCGCCTGTGCGTCCCTCGTACATGTGCAGGTCCGAGCCGCAGATCGCCGTGGACGTGACGCGGATCACGACGTCCGTGGGGTCCTGCATCCGTGCGTCGTCGACGTCCTCGACCGCGACGCTGAACGGTTCCTGGTATACGACAGCTCTCATGGCATCTCCTCGGTCGCCGGTCCTCCGCCCACCGCGGTCGCTGTTCGCGTGAGAGGCCTCCGCGGCGGGTCCTCGTGGCGGAGTTCTCCCCGCTCCATTTGACCGATACGCCCTAAAATCGTGGGAGGTAGCTCAACGGCTCAGGGCGAGTAGCGGATGTTGTGCTCGCCGAGGCGGCCCCTGATGGTCTCGATCGCCTCCTCGCTCCGATCGGCGAGGACGAATCGGCGCTCGAGCGCCCGGGCGACGGCTCCCGTGGTCCCGCTGCCGGCGAAGAAGTCGAGCAGCCACGCCCCGGGATCCGAGGACGCCTGCACGATGCGGCGGAGAATGCCCTCCGGCTTCTGGGTCGGGTAGCCCGTCTTCTCGGCCCCGTTGGTGGGCACAATCGTGTGCCACCACACGTCGGTCGGCAACTTGCCTCGCGCCGCCTTCTCCGGGGACACGAGCCCGGGGGCCATGTAGGGGATCCGCTCGACCGCCTCGCGATCGAAGCGGTACGCATGGGTGTCCTTCACGTACACGAGGATCGTGTCGTGCTTCGCGGGCCAACGGTTCCTCGGCCGCCCTCCGTAGTCGTAGGCCCACACGATCTCGTTCAGGAAGTTGTCCCGCCCGAAGATGGCGTCGAGCGCCACCTTGCAGTAGTGCGCCTCGCGGTAGTCGAGGTGGAGGTACAAGGTGCCGTCCGGGGCGAGCAGGCGGTGGGCCTCCTCAAGGCAGGGTCCCAGGAAGGCGAGGTAATCGTCGTACGCATCCGCGTACGACCGTCGGCTGACCTCCCGGGTCGTGTAGGCGTGTCCGCCGAAGCCGACCCGGTCGCCGTCGGGCGAGCGGCTCGTCTCGATCGTGCGGCGCTGCTGCGTCCTGCCGGTGTTGAACGGCGGGTCGAGGTAGATCAGTTGGAAGGCGAGGTCGGGCAGGCGGGCGAGCAACGCGGGGCTCTCCGCGAGCAGGACATGGTCGTAGGGGCCCTCGAGGTCAATCACCGCGGGGCAAGCCTACCGGATCGCCCTCACGGCGGTCCCACCTGGGCGGGTGGCGTCTGGGCTAGCTACCCGACGGGGGAGCGGCTACACGCGACGGTGGCCCCGGGATCAGAGCACCGCGTGCTCGCCCGCGGTGCTCTCCAGGGTCGTGGGCCGGGGTCGCAAGGCGCCGAGGCCGAAACCCTGCGCGGCCTCGATGCGCAGTCGCGGCAGCGGCGGACCGGGCAGCGTGGGGAGCAACTCGAGCGTCTCGGGGTCCTCCACGCCCTCCGCGATGACCGTGGCGCCGGTCTGGTGCGCGATGGTGCAGAAGCCCTGCAGGAGCGCCTGCGATATCGGGTCGCTCCGTGCGGCGAGGAGCAGAGCGGGGTCGAGCTTCAGGAAGTGCGCGGGCACGAGCCCCACCCATTCGGTGCTCGACCTTCCTGCCCCGAGATTGTCGAGGGCGATCTGGAACCCCAGTGCGATGAGCGACTTCGCTCCGCTCGCCACAGCGTGCGCGTCGACCGTTGACGGCTCGGTCAACTCGAACACGACCCGCTGGGGCGTGAGTCCGGCGGCTCGCACCGCTCCGAGAAGCTCGCGTCCCTCGAGCGACGGATGGGCGAGCCCCGCGGGCGAGAGATTGATGAAGAGGAGCGAGCCCGCGGGCATGTCGAACCCCGGGCCGTCATCGAGGATCGCGGCACGCGGGGCTTCGCTCCCGGGCGTCTTCGGCCGCAGCGTCCGCGCGGGCCCAGAGGCCGTGATCCTCGTCGGCCTCCGCGTTGCGCCCGGGTCCGTACGCGGCGCCGATCGAGACGGTGCCTTCGAGGCGTGCGGCTCGTGAGGCCTCGAGGACCGTCTGGCTGGAGGTCATGACCGCATTGCGCGAGCCTTCACCGGTGAGCACCGCGAACTCGTAGGCGGCCA
The DNA here is from genome assembly GCA_007119035.1 of Nitriliruptorales bacterium. Taxonomy (GTDB): domain Bacteria; phylum Actinomycetota; class Nitriliruptoria; order Euzebyales; family Egibacteraceae; genus SKQL01. Next base: position 13,813 of record SKQL01000032.1, read on the forward strand.
GGCGGAACACCACCGAGCTCCCGAACCCGGCTTCGACAGTTGGTGGGCATGTGAGCGGGTCGCGCGAGCCGAAGTGGCAGGTCAGCGTGGGGGGAGGCGTTGCTGGCTCCGATTTTCTGTAGGCACACGCTTTGGTCGTGGATGCTTGACACAGCAGTCGTGTAGATGTGAACTACAGGCATGTACTTGCGGACGATCCAGCGGCGGAACAAGGACGGGTCGGTGGTGCGCTACCTGCAGCTGGCCCACAACGAGCGGCATCCCGACTCGGGCCAGTCGGTCGCCAAGGTGGTGCACAGCTTCGGGCGCGAGGACCAACTCGACCGCGACGCGCTGGCGCGGCTGGTCGCGTCGATCTCGCGGTTCCTGTCGCCGGAGGAGGCCCTCGAGGCCGGCGCCGAGGCCGAGCTGCGCTTCCAGGGGTCGCGGCCGATGGGTGGGGCGTGGCTGCTCGACGGGCTGTGGCGCAAGCTCGGCATCGACGCCGCCATCCGGCAGGTCGCGGCCGCGGGCCGCAAGATCGACGCGGCCGCGGTCGAGCGGCTGCTGTTCACCCTGGTGGCCCAGCGGGCGCTCGAGCCGGGATCGAAGCTGGCCGCGGTCCAGTGGGCCAACCACGACGTCGCGCTGCCCGGCGTCGACGACGTCGGCGGCGACCCGCAGGTGTTCTACCGGGCGATGGACTTCCTCCTCGACGCCGACGAGCAGGTCCAGAAGGCGGTGTTCGCCGCCGCGGCCAACCTGCTCAACCTCGAGGTCGACCTGCTGTTCTTCGACACCACCTCGACGTACTTCGAGACCGAGCACGACGACGCGCTGCGCCGCTACGGCCACTCCAAGGACCACCGCGACGACCGGCCGCAAGCGGTGATCGGCATGGCCGTCACCCGCGACGGCATCCCCGTCAGGGTGTGGACGTTTCCCGGCAACACCGCCGACGTCGCCCTCCTCGAGGGCGTCAAGGCCGATCTGCGCGACTGGCGGCTCGGTCGGGTGGTGTGGGTGGTCGACCGTGGGTTCGCCTCACAGGACAACCGGCGGATGCTCCAAGCAGGTGGGCATCACTGGATCATGGGCGAGAAGCTGCGCGCCGGCGGCGACAACCACGCCGCGCTGGCCCGACCGGGCCGCTATCGGCGCGTCGCTGACAACCTTGAGGTCAAGACCGTCGTCGTCGACCAAGGCCGCGCGACCGAGCGGCGGTTCATCGTCTGCCGCAACACCGACGAGGCACAGCGGGACCGCCACCGCCGCGAGCAGGCCCTCGCCCGGCTCGAGCAAGAACTCGCCGCCATCGAGTCAAAGACCGGCGACGCGCGCCTCAAGGCCGAGGGCGAGCTGCTCGCGCACCCCACCCTGCGCCGCTACCTCACCCGCCGCGGCAAGCGGCTGGCCATCGACCGGGCCAAGGCCAAGACCGAGGCACGGCTGGACGGCAAGTACCTGCTGTCCTGCTCGGATGACACCTTGCCCGCCGACGACGTCGCGCTGGGCTACAAGCAGCTGCTCGAGGTCGAGCGCGGCTGGCGCGACATGAAACAGGTTCTCGAGCTGCGGCCGGTCTACCACCGCCTCGACGAGCGCATCCGCGCCCACGTGCTGCTGTGCTGGCTCGGCCTCCTGCTCGTCCGCGTCGCCGAGACCACCTGCGGTGACACGTGGCGCAACCTGCGCCGCGAGCTCGAGCGCATGCACCTCGGCGAGTTCACCGGCCCCGCCGGCCGGGTGGTGCAGCGCACCGAGACCAACTCCCGACAGGCCGCGATCTTCCGCGCCCTCGACCTCGCCGAACCGCCGAAGGTGCTCGACCTCGACACCGCCGACGCCGCCTGACAGACGCCGCGAACTCCTGTAGGCACTACACGCCCTGACCCCTGCCAGTGTTTCCCCAGGTCAACGCCCACATCCCGGAACCGTTGACCCACCAACTGTCGAACTCGGGCCGAACGTGCTGGTCAGCATCTCCCCGAAGCGGAGCACTTGAGCCTGTCGTCGTTGCCGATGTCGTCGGCTATCACGCCTCCGAGGTCCAGTGAGCAGAGCAGCATCCCCGCCCTCGGCTCGCGGCTCTCGATGGCGCGCTGCAGATCCCTGCGGTCGCTCATCAGGGCGGTGGGCTTGGGCGTTCGGTGGATGTGCGCGGCAACCAGCCGCGTCAAGGCAACCAGAGCGACGGTGCCGCCCACCAGCGCGAGCGCGGTCCCCATTCCACGTGACCCCTCGAACGACGTCGTGAATCGGTCATGTCGGCCGCGTTCGAAGGATCGTGAGCGTTCCGACCGGAACGTCTCTACGTGTCCGGGGTGTGGGGCCGTTGCTCGAGCTCGGCCTGGTGCTCGACACAGTACCGTGCGGTGGGGACCACCTCGAGTCGCTCATCGGGGATGTCCCCGCCACCGAGCTGGCACTGACCGTACGTGCCCTCCTCGACGCGTCGACGGGCCGCCTCGACCTCGAGGATGCCCTCCTCCATCGCCTGGACGAACGACTGGTCGACTTCCCGCTCGTGGGTCTCCGTGGCGACGTCGGCCGGGTGCTGGTCGAAGCTCGTGAGCTCCGCGGTCGCGGCTTCGAGCGACTCCGATAGGCGCGCGCGCTCCTGGTCACGCAACGTGCGGAGGCGCTCCTCCTCCGCGTCGAGCAGCTCTCGTGCGCGCTCAGGGGTCATCGTGGCTCCTCCCGCAGGCCCTCGTCGACGTCGAGCTGGTTCTCCACGCTCGGCACGTGCGCGACCGCGACCGTCATGGCGCTGTCGGCCTGATTGGCCGTGGCCACGGTTGCGAGCAGGACGACCACGTCGCCCTCGGCCTCGACCGAGATGCGCGAGGCGTCCACCTCCGAGGTGTCCTCGAGCAACTCACGTGTCTCCGGGAGGTCTTCTGAGATGGCCATAGGCCTGGGTTGATACCCGGCAAGGGCTGCAGGACACACCAGTTGCCGGCAAATCGGGGGAGGGCATAACCGGACCTGTCCCGGAGAAGAACCTCCCTGGCGAGATGCAGGCAGGAGGAGATAGTGGAGACCGAGGCCCCGGACGGTCGAGTCGGTGTGGTGATGATCACCCGCAACCGGCGTGACGAGGCACTTTCCAACGTGGCCCGGCTGCGGGCGTTGCCGGAGAGGCCGCGGGTCATCGTGGTGGACAACGCCTCCTCCGACGGCACCGTCGAGGCTCTGTCCGCACAAGGGGAGGCGACGGTCCTCCCGCTACCTCGCAACCTCGGTGCGGCAGGCCGGACCCTGGGGATGCTGCTGCTTGCAACCCCGTACGTGGCGTTCGCCGACGACGACTCGTGGTGGGATCCCGGTGCGATCCGGCTGGCCGCGGACGTGCTCGACACCCACCCCCGCGTCGCGGTCGTGTGTGGGTCGATTCTGACGGGGACTCCCGAGGGCCTCGATCCCATATGCGAGGAGATGCGCGACAGCCCGGTCGGTAACGGTGAGGCACCGGGTCCCGATCTCGTGAGCTTCCTCGCGGGAGCGTCGGTCATTCGCCGTTGCCCCTACATGCGGGCAGGCGGGTTCGAGGCCCGCCTCCTGATCGGCGGGGAGGAGGAGTTGCTCGCCACCGATCTGCTCACCGCGGGTTGGCGGCTCGTGTACGTCCCGGAGGTCGTGGCTCATCACCACGCCTCGACCGTCCGAGATGCGCACGGTCGGCGGCGCATCGGCATCCGCAACACGTTGTGGACCACGTGGCTGCGCCGCCCCCTGCGATCGGTGGTGCGCAGAACCTCACACCTGGTGGTGCGGTTGCCCCGTGACCGTGTGTCCCTGCTCGGCGTGGCAGATGCGGTCCGCGGGGTCGGGTGGGTGCTGACCGAACGGCGCACGGTACCGCGTGAGGTCGAAAGCAAGTTGCAGCTCGTCGAGCAGGCGCAACTTCAATCGAAAGCCCGCCGTTACGTGTCCTGAAAGGCGCTCCGTAGAGATCTGTCAGGGAAGCGAGTCGAATTGCCGGTTGTGAGACGACTCCCACGCGCATTAGAGTCGTGTGGCCAGCGAGGACTGTGGATGTTCCCAGCCCCCGAAATCCCACCTCGCTCGAGTGTATGCAGCCCTGGACCACGGCTGTGCCTACCGCGCCAACCCATGACCCCGGTTGCCGCCCCGTCCGTTATGCACGGAAGATGAGGTGCGCATGTCTGACCTATGGGCCTATTGCAACACCTGTTCGCGCTGGTACTACCCAACGAAGTCGGTCTCCCTCACGCCGCCGTGCCCGGTGTGCAGAACCCACCCGGCGTGGATGTCCGAGCGCGACCCCGCGCATCTGGCAGGAAGGCGGTGAGCCCCTCGCATGCTTGAGCGAAACACCGTGAGGCTGCACCAATCTCGCCATATACAACTACTTCAGGGAGCGCGGCTGACCTCTTCCTCCAGTCGGCGCCGATGCGAGGCCGAGGGCTGCGAGACGTTGCTGTCCCGCTACAACCCGTCCGTGACGTGCAACCTCCACGCCGGCTGGCGTGACACGAGGCAGCGGCGGTACGACTGAGCTCCGGTAGGCGTTCACACACCCTCCTCGGTTTGTCCGGTTCGGCCTTCGACGAAGAAGGAAGATCAGCGGCGAATCGAGGAGGTTTGTGATGCAGGTTCGAGATCCTCTCCCGGGTCCGCAGCCAACGTGCGGGATCGAACTCTCGTAGCGCTACCTGATCGGTGCGCAACCGGCCGCAGACCTCGTGCGCGAGGAAGAGCACGATCTCGAGTGAGGTCCGATGATCGTACCTGGGAGGTCAGTTGAATGGAAGTCATCATAGTCCTTGCAATCGCAGGCGTCGTGCTCGCCCTGCTTGTGGTCGGCCTCGGGTCGATGATCCGTGGCCCCCGCGGGGACGGCGACGAGTTGGTGACGGAGCGTGGGGCGGACGAGGGTCCCGAGGAGGGCATGGGCTCCGACCCCACACGTGACCGGCCCGCGGGCCCCGGGGCGGAGCCGCAGGACCCGGAATCCGCGCAGGGGGAGTTGCATCCCCCGGAGCAACGCGGCTCCGACCCCGGCGACGTCGCCCCGCCCTCCGAGGCGGCGGGCAAGCGAGAGCATCCGCGCGAGGACGGCCCGTAGCTCTAGTCGAGGGCGTCGAGGTAGCGCGCCATGGCTTCCGCATCCTGATCGGTCACGTCGAGGTCGGGCATGAGGTTGCCCGGGTCGACCTCCTGCGGGCTTTGTATCCACAGCACGAGGTTCTCGGGGGTATTGGGAAGGTTGCCGGCGAGGGTCTCACGCTGCGCGACATCGTGGAGCGAGGGGCCGACCTGGCCCGTCGCACGGGGAATGTCGTCGATGGCGTGGCAGGAGACGCAGCCGTAGTCCTGGATGGCCTCCCGCCCCTGCGCGACCATCGCTGTCTCCTCGGTCGGCGGTTGTGCCCGCTCACAGCCCACGAGCAGGAGCAGGGGGAGCGCGAGGGCAGCCACGGGAAGCCGTCTCGCGCGGCGCTCCCGCCGCGCCGCCCGCCTCTCGAGCGCTTGTAACCACCACACGAACAGGGTCGCCGCCGCCGCCGTGTACGCGAGCCCGCCGCCGACCCACATGATCGCCCCGCTCAGGTTCTGGTCGTCGATCGCGGTGAGCGCCCACCCCGCACCAGCCGGGTCGTACATCGAGTACCGCGCCTTCTCCGAGAAGGTGAACAGGGCCGCGAGCGCACCCGCCCCCGCGGCGGTGACGGTCAACGCGAGCACGGAGATCCCGTACCGCAGCACGCCGCGCCGGAGGATCGACCACCAAAAGATCACCGCGACCCCGAGCATCGTGGCGTGCTCGACCGCGTGGACGAGCTGCGAGCGCAGGGCGGCCTCGTACATGTCGGGTAGGTGCCACAGCCACAGCACACCGAGATGGGCCGCCCAGACCGACCCGGCCACAGCGGTAGAGCGCCAGGTACCCCGCCGCAGGAGACGCAAACGATCGTGCAGCCACACACGCCCGCGCGGAGGCAACGCCCACGACGACACGAGCAGGGTCCTGCCCGCGATGAGCAGGGGGGGGACCCCGACCATCAGCAGGAGGTGCTGCACCATGTGCGCGGACAGCAGGGTGTGCGCGAGGGCATCGAGGGGCGAGATCAACGCCACTGTCAGTAACAGCCACGCGGCGACGAACGCGAGCACCCGCCAGGTCGGCAGGGGACGTTGTCGGGGATGTTCGCGGCGAAGGATTTCGAGCCCCCGCATATAGGCGGCGGCGAGAGTCAGGAGGCCGACCAGGGTGAGGGGATCGCCGTACCAGGCGCCCCATGCCTCGTGGGGAGCGACGACGGGGAGCGCGGTGCCCATCTCAGACCTGCCAGTTCACGCAGGGATCGAAGGCGAACATCGCGGCGGCGGCGAACAGGATGATCGCGAGTCCCATCACGTTGAGGATGAGCCCCGCCTGCGCCATGAACCGCGCACGTTCTCCCCGTGAGCCTCGTCCGGGTCTCCACTCGGGCCGCTCGTGTTCCCCAGAGGCGTCGAGGAGGCGCCAGCTCACGAGGATCGCCGCGACTGCGACCCCTCCGAGCAGCGCGGTGACGCCGTAGATCGGCCCTCTCGTGCCGAGGAAGCAGGAGAAGGGGACGAGATAGAAGGCGCTCAGCAGGTGCAGGGCGAAGGCGCTCATCCCGCCCAGCAGGCCGAACCACTGTGCGCCCGCGCGCCTGCGTGCCTCCCGGACGGTGCTCAAGACGACCACCAGCGCGGGAGCAGCTGCAGTGTGGCGTAGTTGACCACCCAGCCCGCGGCGACGTAGTACCAGACGATCGCAGCGG
>SKQL01000068.1 GCA_007119035.1 Nitriliruptorales bacterium
GCCGCGCCGAGCAGCGCGCCGACGCCGTGGCGACCGACATCGCCTCGGGCGGGCCCAGCCAGATCCACGACCTCATGGTCGCGACGAGCCAGTCGCAGGTGGCCACCGACCTCGTCCTCGCCGTGCGCAACCGGGCGGTGGAGGCCTACCAGGAGATCATGCGCCTGCCCGTCTGATGGCGGCCCACCGTAAGAGGAGCACCAACGCGTGGAACAACTGCGGGAACGCATCACCGGCTTCGTGCGAGCGTTGCCGGTCGCCCACCGGGTCGGCATGGTCGCCGCGCTCGGCGTGCTGGCCGTCGCGATCGCGTCGTTCGGTGTGTGGATCACGAGCCCCAGCTACACCGTGCTGTACGCCGGGCTCGACGACGGGCAGGTCTCGGGGGTCATCGACGAGCTCGAGACCCACGGTGTGCCCTACGAGCTCGACGCGGGAGGGTCGACCGTGCTCGTGCCACGTGAGCGCCTGTACGAGACGCGTGCCAGCCTCGCGCAGGAGGGACTGGCGGGACGCACCGCTCCGGCGGGGTACGAGATCCTCGAGGAGCAGGGCCTGTCGGTCTCGGAGTTCCGTCAGCGCGTCGACTATCAGCGCGCGCTCGAGGGGGAGCTGGCCCGCACCCTCGGTGGGATGGGGGGCATCGAGGAAGCGAGTGTCCACATCGTCACCCCCGAGGACTCTCTCTTCAGCGAGCGCCAGACCCCCGTCACGTCGTCGATCGTGCTGACGACGAGCCGTCAGCTGAACGACTCGGAGGTCGAGGCGGTGACGTTCATCGCGGCCAGCGCCATCGAGGGCCTGGAGCTCGACCACATCACCGTGGCCGACGCGGACGGGGCGGTACTGCACGCACCCGGCGAGCTCGGCGGCCACTCCGTCGCCACGTCGCGCAACCTGCGCCAGACCAGTGAGTTCGAGCAGGCCCTGTCCGGTGAGGTGACGTCGCTGCTCGCCGCCGCGACCGAGGGGAGCGCTGCGTCCGTCGTCGTGCGTGCCGATATGAACTACGACGAGGAGGAGACGGAGAGCGAGACCTTCAACCCGGACTCGGCATTTGCCCTCCGGGAGCAGCTCAGCGAGGAGCGCTACGCGGGCACGGGTGCACAGCCCGGTGGCCCCGTCGGCGTCGACGGCGGTCCCCTCCCCGAGGCAGGCGACAGCGAGTACGAGCGCGACGACGAGCTGACCGAGTACGGCGTCGACCGCATCACCAACCGCAGCGTCGCGGCGCCGGGACGGGTCGAGGGGCTGTCCGTGGCCATCGTGATGGACGACGGCACGATGACGGGCGCTGCGGTGCCCCCCGTTGCCGAGATCGAGGGCCTCGTGACCGCGGCGCTCGGGCTCGTCCCCGAGCGCGGTGACGAGGTCGCGGTCTCCACCGTCCCGATGGCCGCTCCCGAGGAGGAGGTCATCGAGGAGGAGGGCGCCGACCTCATGGCGATGCTCCCGCAGATCCTCGCCGCGTTGATCCTCGGGCTCGTCGCGCTCGGGTTCTTCCTCATGACGCGGCGGCGCCAGGTGGTCGTCGAGGACGTCGAACGGCCTCAGCCCGTGGCGGTGCAGGACCCGGGGCCCACCCACTCGTTGCCCGGGCCCGATGTCGCCGACGCCTCGGTGGAGCTCAAGCAGGAGGTCACCGCGCTCGTTGAGAACCAGCCCGAGGAGATCGCGGAGCTGCTGCGTGGATGGCTCGCCGACCGGCGCGCGACGGTCCGATCGGACGCCGAATGAGCGCCTCAAGTAGCGCCAGCGGTAGGCGCCGAGAAATGAGCGCCTCAAGTAGCGCCAGCGGTAGGCGCCGAGAATGAGCGCGAACGACCTCGTCACGCGTGCGGCGGAGCTGAGCCCCACCGCTCAGGGTGCCACTCCTCCCGCACGTTTCAGTCGTGCGCAGAAGGCGGCGGCGGTGCTGTTGGCGGTCGGTAGCGACGCCGCGGCGAAGGTCCTGTCGCACCTGACCGAGGCGGAGGTCGAGCAGGTCGCCTTCGAGGTGGCGACGCTCGGCAACGTGAGCCGCTCCGAGTTCGAGCCCGTCCTCGAGGAGTTCTACGCGGAGGTGTCGGCACACAACCACCTGCTCGCGGGAGGCGAGAGCCACGCGCGGGACATGCTGCGCAAGCTTCGCGGCTCGGAGGGCGACGACATCGTGGATCGGGCGCTCGCCACGGTGCAGGCGAGCCCGTTCCAGTTCCTTCGCCAGCACGAGCCCTCGGAGATCGCGCCCCACCTGCGCGACGAGCACCCCCAGACCGTCGCGCTCATCCTCGCGCACCTGCCACCGAAGTTCGCCGCGCGGGTGCTCGAGGGCCTCGAGCTGGGCGTGCAAAGCGACGTCGCGCTGCGGATCGCGACGCTCGACCGTACGTCCCCCGACGTGATAGCCCGCGTCGAGGAGGCCCTGCAGAGCCGCCTCGGCAACCTCGCGCGAAGCCGGGACAGCGAGCAGGGCGGCGTGAAGGACCTTGCCTCCATGCTCAACAACGCGGACCGGCACACGGAGCAGTCCATCCTCGGCGCACTCGAGGAGCGCGACGCCGAGCTGGCCGAACGGGTGCGGGAGCTCATGTTCGTGTTCGAGGACATCGTCACTCTCGACCAGCGCGCGGTGCAGGAGATCTTGCGCCAGGTCGACATGAAGCAGGTCGCGGTGGCGCTGAAGGGCGTGGGCGACGACGTGCGGGAGACGGTCGAGCGAATCCTCTCTGAGCGCGCCCGGGAGTCCCTGAGCGAGGAGATCGAGCTGCTCGGCCCCGTGCGGATCCGTGAGGTCGAGGCGGCCCAGGGAGAGGTCGTCCGCCGGATCCGGCAGCTGGAGGACGAAGGCGTCATCGACATCGAGCGTGCGGGGGAGGACGAGTTCATTGAGTAGGTTGCTCTCGCGACCCGAGGTCCGCGCGGCGGGCCGGCCGCTGTCCGAGCCCGACCCGTCCGCAGACCCCTACACGCTGCGCGCGGTGGAGGAGGCGAGCGACGCCGCGTACGAGCGTGGGCGCGCCGAGGGACGCCGGGAGGCGCTCGAGGAAGCCCGGCAGCTGGGGGACGAGGCGGGTGCGCGGGCCGCTGCCGGGGCGCAGGCGGCAATCACCGATCTCACCACTGAGCTCCGGGAGTTCCGCCACGAGCAGTCCTCGACCGTCACCGACCTCGCGAGGGGGATCGCGGAAGTCGTGCTCGGCCGCGAGCCCCACGACGGGGGGCATGCCCTGCTGCGGCGTTGCCAGGAGGCGCTTGCCGCGCTCGACGACACCCCGCTGGTGGTGCATGCGAACCCCGCCGACGCGACGGTGCTGCGCGGCGTGCTGGACGCTGACGTGGTCGACGATCCCGCCCTGTCGCTCGGCGAGGCGCGCGTGCGTGGAACTTGGGGACGGGCGGACCTCACGCGGGCGGCCGCATGGGAGCTCGTCGGCGAGGCCCTGGAGTCCCCCGATGAGTGACCTCGCCACCCGCGGGTACCGGCCCACCGGCGCGGTCACGCGCGTCGCGGGCCACGAGATCGAGATCCGGGGCCTCCGCCTCGCGGTCGGTGACGACCTGTGCATCCATGCGCGGGATGGCGGCCGGGCCGCGGAGGTCGTCGCGCTCAGCGAGCAAGGCGTGCGCGCACTCGTGCTCGGGCAGGCCGAGGGGCTCTCACGCGGCGATCGGGTATCTGCGGCTCGGGGGGGTGGGGTGCGTGTCGGTCCCGCTCTGCTCGGGCGCGTCGTCGACGGGCTCGGTCGCCCACTCGATGGGCGCGGCCGCATCGTCGGTGACGAGGTGGACCTGCAGGAAAGCGCTCCGCCCGCACTGGCGCGAGGGCGCATCGACGAGCCGCTGCACGTGGGGGTCCGGGTGATCGACACGCTGTGCGCGGTCGGTCGCGGGCAGCGTGTGGGGATCTTCGCGGGCTCGGGTGTCGGCAAGTCCACCCTGCTCGGGATGATGGTCCGCGGCACGACCGCTGACGTCAACGTCGTCGCCCTCGTGGGCGAGCGGGGTCGGGAGGTCGCTGAGTTCGTCGAGGACGAACTCGGGCCGGAGGGCCTCGCACGCTCGGTCGTGGTCGTGTCCACCAGTGACGAGCCGCCGTTGCTGCGGCTGCGCGCGGGACTGCTCGCGACCCGGATCGCGGAGCACTTCGCGGACACCGGCGACGATGTGCTCCTGACGCTCGACTCCCTCACCCGCATGGCCACCGCCCAACGCGAGGTCGGCCTCGCCGCGGGCGAGCCACCCACCGCCCGGGGCTACACGCCGTCGGTGTTCAGCATGATGCCGCGGCTGCTCGAGCGTGCGGGCCCTCGCGGCAACGGCACCATCACCGGGTTCTACACCGTGCTCGTCGAGGGTGACGACATGAACGAGCCGATCGCGGACGCGGCCAGGTCCATCCTCGACGGCCACCTCGTCCTCGATCGCAGGCTCGCGGCGGCGGGGCGCTATCCGGCCGTTGAGCCCCTGGAGAGCCTCTCGCGCCTCGCGGACAAGGTCACCACGCCCGAGCAGGCCGCTGCCGCGAGCGCCGCCCGCGCTGCGCTGTCCGCCGCAGCGGAGGTGCGCGACCTCGTGGAGGTCGGCGCCTACGTGGCCGGTTCCAACCCCGCCGCCGACCGCGGCCTCGCGCTCGCGCCCGACCTCATCGAGTTCCTGCGCCAAGGGGTGTGGGAATCGGGCGACGCCGCTTCGGCCTGGGAGCGCCTGGGGCAGCTCGCCGCCCGCTTCAGGAGCGGGGAGGGTCCGACATGAGCGCGTACAACCCGGAGCGCCTCGCCACGGTGCTTCGCGTGCGCGACCTGTTCGAGCGGCGGGCGATGGGCCGCCTCGCGGCCGTGCAACGCCAGCTCGCGGAGGCGGAGCGACGCCTGCACGCCCGGGAGGAGCGCTACCGCGAACGGCCCGTGGGGCCGCCCCACCCGTCGGCCGAGCAGCTGTTCGCCCAGCGGCTGCTCGGCATGGGTGCCCATGACGCTGTCGTCGCGGCGGCGGGGGATCGTGATGTGGTCGCGCACCGCCGTGAGGAATTGGCCGCTGCGCTCGCGGAGGCGTCGATCCAGAGAAAGAGCGTTGAGCGCCTCGCCGAGCGTCGCCGCCATGAGCTCGCCGTCGCGACGCAGAGAAGCGACGATCTCGCTCTCGACGAGATGGCCATGCAGTTGAGGGCCAGACGATGATGCCCGCGGCGGTCAGTGGCGTCAGCGAGCGGATCGCGCAGATCGAGGCGCGATTCGCGCCACCCGCTGCGCCGCCATCCTTCGAGCGGGAGCTCTCGGACGCGACGACCTCCCCGGCCACCCGAGAGGAAGCGCTTCCGGCTGGCGCTCCCGGCGCCGTCGGAGCGGAAGTCATGCAAGCGTCGGCGACAGGGCAGGCCACTGATCTGCCCGGCTCCCCGGACTGGGCATCCCGCCTTCCCGAGGCGGGCCAGCGATGGGCTCCCGCCATCACGAAGGCGGCTCACGACGCGGGCATCGAACCGCAGCTGCTCGCGGCGCTCGTGCAGGCGGAGTCGAATTTCCAGCCGGACGCGAGATCGCACGCGGGCGCGATCGGCCTGGCGCAGCTCATGCCCGGCACCGCTGCGGGCCTCGGAGTCGATGCGCACGATCCCGAGGACAACCTCGCGGGCGGTGCGCGATACCTCCGCGCCCAGCTCGACCGCTTCGGCGCGGTCGAGCTCGCGCTGGCCGCCTATAACGCGGGGCCGAACCGCGTTGCGCAGGCGGGTGGGGTCCCACGCATCGCCGAGACACAAGCCTATGTGAGTCGAGTCCACGACAACTACCGAGCCTTGAGGTGACCGACATGATCGTGCTTCCTTCCTCTCCCGCGCCGTCCGGTGGCGAAGCCGCCGAGACGAGCTCGGGCGGCCCATCGGCTGCCGCTGTGTTCGCAGCCCTCCTCGGCGACGCCCTTGCCGACAGCTCCCACGCGGGCACGGAGAAGGCCAGCGAGTCTCTGACCGCGTCGGTGGAGCAGCTGACGGCCGAGCCATCCCTCGACATGACCACGACTCTCGACGCCGCGCTGTCCGCGGCCCTCACCGAGGAGGTGGGGGAATGGGAGCCGGGCGCGCTCGCCACGGTCCTCGCTGAGTTGTCGGGGGAGGCGGAGGAAGGGGACGGCGCTGTGCTCGCAGCCATCGCCACGCTCGCCGAGGGGGACGCCCAGCGTGAGGACGGCTCGGAGGTCATCTACTTCTGCGGCAACTCGCTCGGCCTTCAGCCGAAGAAAACGCGCGACTACGTGAACGAGGAACTCGATGCGTGGCGCGATCTCGCCGTCCGCGCGCACTTCGAGAAGGAGCCGTCGTGGTACGCCTATCACGAGGTGTTCCGCGAGGCCGGGGCGCGGCTCGTCGGCGCGAAACCGGCCGCCGGCGAGGTCGTCATGATGAACTCGCTCACCGTGAACCTGCACCTGCTCATGGTGAGTTTCTTTCGGCCGGAAGGCCAACGCCGCAAGATCCTCATGGAATGGCCCGCGTTCCCTTCGGATATCTATGCGATCAAGACGCATTTGCGCACGCGCGGCCTCGACCCGGCGGACGATCTGCTCATCATCGAACCGCGAGAAGGCGA
>SKQL01000074.1 GCA_007119035.1 Nitriliruptorales bacterium
CGCCATGCCAGGTCCCTGCCGGTGGCCCCGTACCAGGTCAGGAGACGCTGTTGGAGGCGGTGGGCGCGTGGGAGCATCATGGACGCCAAGCGTGCCACAAAGCCGTCGCTCGAGCGGGAGCACGAAACCACAGGAGCCACAATTGCGGCAGCTCTTGCCCGACCCGCCCGGTGACGTCGCGCCCTACGACGCGTACCGCCCTGCCGACCCATGGGCGAACCTGGTCCGCGTCAACATGGTCTCGAGCGTGGACGGGCGGGTGACCGACGAGCACGGGGGCTCCGCTGGCCTTGGCGGCCCAGGCGACCTCGAGGTCTTCCGCGCTCTCCGTGCGCTCGCAGACGGCATCCTGACCGGCGCGGGCACGGTCAGGTCCGAGGGCTACGGGCCCCACCGCCTGCACGCCTCGGTGGCGGGGCGCCGTCGCGAGGACGGTCGTCCCGAGCCCGCGGCGATGATCGTCCTCAGCGGCTCCCTCGACCTCGATCCCGACAGCGCGATCTTCACCGAGGCACGAACCCCGACGATCGTGCTCACGTGCGAGTCCGCGCCTCCCGAGCGACGTGCACGCCTGCGACGCGTCGCAACGGTGATCGACGCGGGCGAGCAGACGGTGAACCTCGAGGCGGGCATCGAGCGGCTCCGCGGTGAATGCGGCCTCGCCCACCTGCTCGTCGAAGGCGGGCCCCGGGTGAACCGCGCGCTCTTCGCCGCCGCCCTGGTCGACGAGCTGTGCCTCACGCTGGCGTCGCAGCTGGCGGGCACGGGAGAGGGGCCCGGCATCATCGGGGGATCGCTGCCCGCGGGTGTGGCCCTCTCGCTCGGGACGGTCCTCACCGACGGCCGGGACCTCTTCGCCCGATACACCGTCGAACGCTAGCGTCCTCCGCAGGGCCTCAGAAAACCGCATCTCGTGCGAGTCGAGGCCGCGTAACGCGTTCCCACACGCGAGGTCACCGCTTCGTTGCCGCCGCGAACGCGGCTGTATCGGTGAACTGACGGAAGCCGCGGATCTCGCCGTCCTCTACCCACCACAGGTGACAGAACTCCGCCTCGACGCTGCGCCCCGAGGCGAGATACGTGCCGCGGTACGTTCCCGTGGCCACCACGCGGGCCCCGACCGCGAAGACATCCTCGACTTCCTCGGTGAAGCCATCCCAGTCCCGCTCGAGGGGGACGATGACCCGTCCGAGGAATTCCTCCGCGCCGGTCGTGCGTTGCCCCGCAGCGGGGACGGCAGTCCCCGCCTGACGCCAGTCGAGATGCTCCGCGAGGCAGCGTCGGATCGCCTCGTGGTCACCCTCCTCGAAGGCCTGGTACAGGGCCCGAACGAGGTCGATGGCGGCATCGTCGGTCATCGTGTCTCTCCATGTCCGTCCAGTGGGTGACGCCTTCCCCCGCTGCCGAACCTAGAAGAGGGTGAGTTCGTCCGAGTCGAGGCCCCGTAGCGCGTCATAGTCGACCTCCACGCAGTCGATCCCGCGTTCGGCGGCCAGCACCTTCGCCTGCGGTTTGATCAGCTGGGCGGCGAACACGCCCCGCACCGGCCGCAGCAGCGGGTCACGTTGAAGCCGTTCGAGGTAGCGGGCCAACTGCTCGACTCCGTCGATCTCGCCACGGCGTTTGATCTCGACGGCGACCGCCGACCCGTCGACGCCCCAGCACAGCAGGTCGACCGGGCCGATGTCGGTCGGATACTCGCGACGCACCAGACGCAAGCCCATTTCGAGGAAGTCCGGCTGCGCGGCCAGCAATGCCTGGAGGTGCGCTTCGACACCGTCCTTGGACAGGCCAGGGTCGTCGCCGAGGTCGTGGGCGACGTCGACGACGACCTCCTCGAGTTGGATCTCGAGGGTTTCCCCCTTCGGGTTGGTGACCACCCAGCGAGCTTCTTCCTCGACGAGGGTGTTAGGGGCGTTCATCCAGTTGAGGGGCTTGTATGCCCCACCGTCGGCGTGCACCGCAACGCACCCGTCGGCTTTGACCATCAGCAACCGGACCGCCGAGGGGAGGTGGGCGGTCAACCGTCCCTCATAGGTGACCGTGCACCGGGCTACCAGAAGTCGCATCCCCGCAGGTTACGGGCAGCCACGCGTCCTGTCGCCTCGAGCGGGGCAGCAATAGGGCCCGGCGCTCTTGGCGCACCGGGCCCGATAATCGGGCCCTCGGAACCCGCACCCTGGTTCGCGTGGCTCTTAGTGCCACACGACCGTCGGGGGGATACCTGCCCGAAGTCTTACTATTCAGTTGGTCGGCTGACCGGATCGGGAACCTTACCCCGGATCCGGCCAGCCCCAAACGTCCTAGTTGTTCTGCCCCTCGCCGCCGGAGCCTGCGAGCTCGACGGGAGGTGACTCCGGCGGTGCGTCCACGCCCCGGAAGCTGATCTCGTCGTCCTCGACGTCGGCGACGATCAGTTGACCGGCGCTGAACTCGCCGAACAGGATCTTCTCCGAGAGCGTATCCTCGATCTCCCGCTGGATCGTGCGGCGCAGCGGCCGCGCCCCCAGCGAGGCATCGTAGCCCTTCTCCGCGAGCCAGGTCTTCGCGTCCTCGGTCAACTCGATGTCGAGGTCCTTCGAGCGCAGCTGTCCCTTCACGCGGGTCAGCATCAGGTCGACGATCTCCTTCACCTGCTCGCGGGTGAGCTGGTGGAACACGATCGTGTCGTCGATGCGGTTCAGGAACTCGGGGCGGAAGTGACGCTTGAGCTCCTCGTCCACCTGCGCCTGCATGCGCTTGTAGGTGTCATCCTCGTCGGCAGCCGGGGTGAAGCCCAGCCCCTGCTTGCCGAGATCGCGGGTCCCGAGGTTCGACGTCATGATCAGGACGGTGTTCTTGAAGTCGACGGTGCGACCCTGCGCATCCGTCAGACGCCCGTCCTCGAGGATCTGCAGCAGCGCGTTGAAGACGTCGGGGTGGGCCTTCTCGACCTCGTCGAAGAGGACCACGCTGAACGGCTTGCGGCGCACCGCCTCGGTCAGTTGACCGCCCTCGTCGTAGCCGACGTAGCCGGGAGGGGACCCGACCAGACGCGAGACCGTGTGCTTCTCCATGTACTCGGACATGTCGAGGTGCACCAGCGCGCCCTCGTCGCCGAACAGGAACTCCGCGAGCGTCTTCGCGAGCTCGGTCTTCCCGACACCCGAGGGGCCGAGGAAGATGAACGAGCCGGCGGGACGCTTGGGGTCCTTGAGGCCGGAGCGGGTACGGCGGATGGACTTCGAGACCGCGGTGATGGCCTCTTCCTGACCGACCACCCGCTTGTGCAGCTCCGCCTCCATCCGGAGCAGCTTGGCGGTCTCCTCCTCGGTGAGCTTGAACACTGGGATGCCGGTCCAGTTGGACAGCACCTCGGCGATGTCCTCCTCGCCCAGCGTCAGCACGGTGTCCATGCCGTCGGACTTCCACTCGCGCTCACGCTCCGCCTTGCGCTCCAGGAGTTGCTTCTCGCTGTCGCGCAGGTTCGCGGCCTTCTCGAAGTCCTGGTCGTCGATCGCGGACTCCTTCTTCTGCCGCACGCTCGAGGCCTCTTCCTCGAGGTCCTGCAGGTCGGGCGGAGCGGTCAGTCGCCGGATCCGCACGCGGCTGCCCGCCTCATCGATCAGGTCGATCGCCTTGTCGGGCAGGAAGCGGTCGGAGATGTAGCGGTCCGCGAGGTTGCCGGCCGCCACGAGCGCGTCATCGGTGATGGTGATCCGGTGGTGCGCCTCGTAGCGGTCACGCAGCCCCTTGAGGATGTCGATGGTGTGCGCCACCGACGGCTCGTCGACGGTGATCGGCTGGAACCGGCGCTCGAGGGCCGCGTCCTTCTCGAGGTGCTTGCGGTACTCATCGGTCGTGGTCGCACCGATGGTCTGGAGCTCGCCGCGGGCCAGCATCGGCTTGAGGATGCTCGCCGCGTCGATCGCGCCCTCCGCGGCCCCCGCGCCGACGAGCGTGTGCAGCTCGTCGATGAACAGGATGATGTCCCCGCGGGTCGTGATCTCCTTGAGCACCTTCTTCAGGCGCTCCTCGAAGTCACCGCGGTACCGGCTCCCCGCCACGAGGGCGCCGAGGTCGAGGGTGTAGAGCTGCTTGTCGCGAAGGGTCTCGGGGATGTCACCCGACACGACCTTCTGGGCGAGGCCCTCGACGATGGCCGTCTTGCCAACGCCCGGCTCGCCGATCAGCACCGGGTTGTTCTTCGTGCGGCGCGACAGCACCTGCATGACCCGCTCGATCTCGCGGGACCGGCCGACCACGGGGTCGAGCTTGCCGTCGCGAGCGTGCTGGGTCAGGTTGCGGCCGAACTGGTCGAGGACCGCCGAGCCCTTGGTCTCCTCCGACCCGCCGGAGACACCGGCCTTCTGCTGCCCCGACTGACCCTGCTCGCCTCCGGCGTATCCGGAGAGGAGCTGGATGACCTGCTGGCGCACACGGTTGAGGTCCGCGCCGAGCTTCTGGAGCACCTGCGCGGCGACACCCTCGCCCTCGCGGATGAGGCCGAGGAGGATGTGCTCGGTGCCGATGTAGTTGTGACCGAGCTGCAGCGCCTCGCGGAGGCTGAGCTCCAGCACCTTCTTCGCGCGCGGCGTGAAGGGGATGTGGCCGGCGGGCGCGGTCTGGCCCTGGCCGATGATCTCTTCGACCTGCTCGCGCACGCCCTCCAGGGAGATGCCGAGGGACTCGAGCGCCTTCGCGGCGACACCCTCACCCTCGTGGATCAGCCCGAGGAGGATGTGCTCGGTGCCGATGTAGTTGTGGTTGAGCATCCGGGCTTCCTCTTGGGCGAGGACAACCACGCGGCGTGCCCGGTCGGTGAAACGTTCGAACATGCACTGCCCCCTGCTCGGGTGCTCGGATGGCAACTGTACCACCGGGCTTGGGATTTCTATCGTCCACGCGGCAACCCTGTCGGCCGATTTCATAGGCCTTGAGAGGCGCCCGCGGACATCGATGGGTGGGAGGGATTTCCATTGGTGACAAGCGTGTGACGTCGACCACGCTTGGCGCCTGCGACCCACCACTTTATCCGAGTGGTCCCCACTCGCAGGTCTCGTTGCTGACGTCTTCCGCAAGAAATGCCCGCGCTCAACCGAGGGCGGTCAGCAACGGTGCAGGCGGTCGCTCTCGAAGGCGAGTCGCCCCAATGCGACCCAGGCGGCACCATAATACGTGGGATGCCGGGCGTCGAGAGCCTCCGCCTCGTCGAGGAAGTCGGTCACGACCCCCGGTCGATCGTCTGCGTAGGCGGTGGCCGCGACCGCCACGAGGGTGAGCGGGTGGCGCGTGTCCTCGAGCGGGGCCCGCCCGAGATCATAGGCGAGCCTCACCTCCTCGGCCCGGAGGTCGGAGAAGACAGGCCAGAGGTCAGCGGCGATGGTTCTCTCGTCCTGATCGCAGGAGAGCGCGTACCGGATCGGCAGGCGCGCCGCGTCGAGGCCGTACACGACCATCGCGTCGGGGTCGCCGGGAGGCGTGGCGGGGACTAGCCGCCGACCGTCCTCGAGCACCGCCCAGTCCGGAGGCAGGGCGATCTCCGCCAGGAGCGCCTCCACATGCCGGCGGCTCGAGTCCGCGAGGTCGTCCCAGCGTGGATCCCCCGTCTCCTCTGCGAGCACCGTGAACGCGGGTGGCGAGAAGTAGCTCGGATTGATGGCGGGGCCCTCCGCCCGCGCCCACGGGCCTGCCATCAGCAACAGGTCCCCGTCCTCGCTCTCGATGGTCTCGTGATCGAGTATCGCCTGAGCCAGCCGTGCCCCCTCGTCGGTGTAGCGGGCGTCGTCGAAGCTCTCCCCCGCGAGGACCAGCGCGTGCGCCGCGTCGAGGTTCGCGTCGCTCGCGGACTGCGCATCGGCGACACGACCGTCGGCCCATAGCCACGACAGCAAGCCATCGTCGCGCTGGAGGTTCGCCCGTGTCCACCCCCAGACCTGCTCGAAGGTGCCCTCATCCCCCAGCGCCACCGCGATCAGCATGGCGTAGGCCTGGCCCTCGCTTACCGTGTCGCTCCCCTCGTCGTGACGGACGACTCGCCCATCGGGATCGACGTAGTCCTCCAGGAAGCGCTCCGCCGCCTCCTCGTGCTGGGGCACCGGCCCGTCGGGGACGACGAGGACGACGAGCACCGCGACCGCCACGAGGGCCACCGCGACAGCGACCACCGCCAGAACTCGACCGCTCATACGGGGGAGCGGGTCGCGGCGTCCGCGGGCGTCTCCGCGAGGGCGGGCTCATCGACGACCAGCGGCGACATGCCAGCCAAGGCCGGCCAGGAGCCCGCCATCAACACCGCGGCGTGCAGCGAGAGGAACGCGAGTTGGTTCAAGGTCGACGGGCTCTGCTCCCGGAGCATCCCGAGCGTCGCCGCGACGCCGAGCACGGCCACCGCGCACAGCGCTGGAGCGACCGCCTTCAGTTGGCGGCCGCCGCGGCCCTCCTTGGGTGTGACGACGAATGTCGGCTTGCGGCGAAGGAGCACGAGCACCGACGCGTAGATGTGCACCCAGAAGTTGGCCGCCCACAGCGCGAAGGCGCCGAAGGTGTAGCTACCACGCCCCGCCACAGCCACGGTGGCCAAGGCAAGTCCCCAATAGGGGCCGAAGCGCAGGAGGAACTCATCAGCTGAAGCAGCTTCGATCGGCAGCGTCCCGGTGAGGATCGCCGCGACGGGGATGGCCATGTAGACGAGAAGCGTCCAACCGGAGAGGAAGAACATTGACGAGAGGACGTACTGCAGCTTCAGCCGCCACGGCAACCGAGCCCGGATCGCGGTCGGCAACGCAGACAGGCACCCTCTCGCCCAGCGTTGCTGCTGGCTCACATACGACGCCATGTCCTCGGGGCCGAGCCCTCGCGCCAGCACCTCCGCGACGTAGGCGGAGCGCCAGCCTCGCTCGTGGAGGAGGACCGACAACTGGAAGTCCTCGGTGACCGAGGCGGTGGGAAAGCCGCCCACCGACTCCAGGGCCCGCCGGCGGAACACCACATTCGTGCCGCAGCAGAACATCGAATCGAGCCCGTCCTTGCCGCGGCCGATCGCTCCGAAGAACAGCGCCTGTTGCGCCCAGGCAGCGCCACTCAGCCCTTTGCCACCCCCGTTGGCGTAGTACTGGGGCGTCTGCACGTATGCCATGTCGGGATCGTCGAAGTACCCCAGGGTCGCCTCACAGAAGCGCGGGCTGGGCACATGGTCGCAGTCGAGCACCACGACGAACTCTCCTGAGGTGCGGGAGAGGGCATGGTTGATGTTGCCCGCCTTGGCGCCCGAGTGCTCCTGGCGCCGCACGTACGTGGCCCCGCATCGAGCGGCCATCTCCCTGGCCTCCGGGCTCCCTCCGTCGTCCAGCACGTAGACGCGGACGCCGGCACCCCTGATCTGTCTCGCGGCGAGCACGGTGGGCTCCACTACCGCGACGGGCTCGTTGTAGACGGGCACGAAGACATCCACGGTCGTTGACGGTGGGGACGGAGGCGCGGCACGCACGCGCTGGTACGCCGTGGTCCACCAGAACCCCGATGCCTGCACGAGGTTGTACAGCTCCGCAAGGACGAGTGGCGCGTAGAGCCACCACACCCCAGGACGTGCGGGGGATAGTAACCAGGGGAAGTACCACAGCGCGGCCACCACACTCGCCCCGGCCATGACACGCGTGCGTAGTCGCAGCCCCGCGTCAGCTCCGGCATCCCACCGCGGCGGCTGTAAGCGAGGATCGTTACGCGGGCTCACTGCCAGATCCAAACAGAGACATTGGCGTACTCCCGACGCTCGGCCTCCCCACGGCGGTGACTCATCTCACCCACGGCGCTCCCTGCCTGCTGGGCATGAGGTTGCTGCTCGAGGAAACTGCCGAGCAGCACGACACGCCCCTCGAACCCTTCCTCCGGGAGACCGGCATCGTCCAGGGCGTGTGCGTTGAGATCCGGCGCATAGTAATCGACCAGGCCCTCGAGGTAGTCGGGCTCGTAGAGCAAGATGTCACCCTCGTCGACGATGCTCTCGACGTCGCTGAACGCGCCCTCGAAGTTGTAGGCGCGGGGCTGGCCCACATTGGTCTGTTGGTCCACGAGCCCAATCACCATGACGACAGCGATCAGACTGGCGGCTCCCAGACGGGTAGGACCGCGCAAGGTCAGTGCCACGCCCCGGGCCATGAGCACGAGGACCACGGGCACTGCGATGACGAAGTACCGCAGTTCGAACAGGTCGGGCCGCTGACCGGCGAGGCCGAGAAGGAGCAGGGGGGGAACCGCCGCGACGACCAGGAGGAGGCTCGTCGCGGGCGAGCGCCCTCGCCCGAGGAGGAAGAGACCCAGCAACATGACGAGCGGCCACAGGGCGACGAGCATGGTCATCGTCTCGGTGGGGTGGTAACCGAGGATCGACCAGACCACGTTCGCGCCGACCATGTACACGACTTCCGAGGCCTGCGTCTCCGTAGCACCCATCGCCCCGGGTATCGGAGAAAGCCCCGCACCACGGTTCGCGTAGGCGATGACCTGGTCCCGCAGGATCGGGTAGAGCGGAAGGAGGGTGACCACCACCGCCGAGGTGGCAGTGGCCCATCCGACGAGCAGGGGGCGGAGCACATCGTGCTGACGCCGCCGGCGCCATGCCACGTATCCGAAGGCCATCTGCTGGACGAGCACGGGGAGGGCCCCGAAGTACTGCAACCAGAGGAGGCCCGCGGTAGCCACCGCGTACAGCAACCAGTCTTGAGGGGCACCACGGTCGATGGCCTTCAACTGAGCCAGAAGGGCCAGGACTCCCAGTAGAAGGAAGGGCGCGTACATCCGCGCCTCTTGGGCATACCACACCGGAATCGGCGCGACCACAGCGAAGCCTGCTGCGATCAGCCCTGTACTCCGGTCATACGCCTCCCGGGCGAGCATGTACAGCGCGGGTATGAGTGCGATGCCCGCAAGAACGGAGGGTAGGCGGATCGCCAGCTCCCCGGTGCCGAGCACCCTCACGACCCCCCACAGCAGGAGATAGTGACCGGGTGGGTGCACGTCCCCGAAGCGGAGCTCGGTCATCAGGCCCGACAGGGACATCTGCGCCATGCCCACGCTGATCGCTTCGTCCAACCAGAGCCCCCGGGTGAAGATGAGCCGGACGCCGAGTCCGACGAGGGTCATCACGCCCAGGGCCAGCACGGTGTGACGGGATACCGGCTGGCTTAGGGTTCTGCGCGGACGCCTGACCCAGTCGGCTACCCGCTCCCGCACTCCGTGATCCCGCACAAGCGCCAGAAGCGACGCCCCCACCGTCAGCGAAGCGCAAGCGGCGAGGGTCGCGCCCACGATCGTCGCGACGGTCGCGGGCCCGGCAACGATGAACCCGGCCTGCAAGACGGCCGCCGCCAGGAGGAGTCCGGCCACCGACCATCCCCCGGTCCTCGCAGTCTGGTCAGCAACGAGGACACGAGCGACCCCGAGCAACGCCATCGCTGCGACATAGGAGGCGGCGAGCGGGGCCACCTCGAGGTATTGCCCGCCGAACAGCAGGCCGAGGACCGCTTCGGGGGCAAGGGTTACGGTAAGCACCGTCACCGCTCCCACGGAGACCGCCAGGCTGAGCGCGACGGGTAGCACCCCACGCTCGCCGGCTGCCGCACGGGGTATCAGCACCAACGGAACGGTCACCGTGGCGAAGACGGCGATGCCGCCGAGGGTGCTCAATGCCGCGAATGCACCTGCGTCACCAGGTGCGAGCAAGCTGTTGGCGAAGAGCAGCGCCTGGCCTTGCAGCACCGCGAGCAGCACGAACGAGAACATGGTCGGCGCGACCGAGCGAAACGTGAGACGAGACCGGCCTTCCAGCCAGGCGGAGGGAGCGTGCACCCCGCCGCGTGGGACGCGCCAGAGCAGCAATGTCAGAAGGGATGCATACCCTGCCGCCACGACACCACCGCCGGCCCCGGCCGAACCGAGAGTGATCGCAAGCAGGAGCCCGACCGCGAGTCGTACTGCAGGCTCCATGACGAGGCTCGCGACCACGCCTTCATAGGCGTAGTACCCATACAGGCGTCCTCGTTCGAGCGCGAGCAGACCCGCGACGGGGACCGTGCATGCCAGCAGCAGGACGAGGGATAGCCGAAGGTCCAGCGATGTCGACAAGGGGATGGCAGCCACGGCTATCGTGACGCCCGTCCCCAGTCCCAACAGACCGACTGTGCGGCGTGTCTCGAGCATCTGACGCGGGGCTAGTGCTCCTCCCGCGCTGAGGCTGGCCATGGGCGCATGCACGAGGAGGTACAGCGCCAGGAAGGCGGCGGCCTCCGCGAACTGCCCCGGCTCCAGCACACGGGCGAGTAAGAGGACGAACAGGAGGTTGCCGAGGCCCGCGACTCCTTGCCCGCAGGCGACCCCCACCTGGTCGAGGAGGGAGCGCATCGACCCGGGACGCCGCCCGCCGGGAGGTGCTGATCGCTCCGCTCGGCGTGAGGGTGCCCGCACTTCCTCGGTCGTCACCGCCATGGTCGCGGCTCCAGCGCCAACGTCCGTTCGTGAGGCATGTCGGCCATGGGATCGGGTGACAGCAGTAGACGAAGGAGGTCGAACCCCGCCTCGGCCGCAACGCTCTGGGCCCTTACTGCGTCTGCTGACACGCCCGGGGACTCCCCGGCAGCGAGGAGAGCTCCCGCCGCGACGGCGGGCGGCGTCGAGGTCTCCACGGTGGCCTGGCCGCACACTCGCGCCACCGCCTGCAACTTCGGCTCGTGCGCCAACGCCACGAAGGGGGTTCCGGCGCTCGCGGCCGCGATGAGGGCATGCAGCCTCAAGCCGAGCATCGCGCGCTGACCGCTGAAAGACTCACGGGCGTGCGGCAGGTCCCGCGGGGAGGCGACGAGCGCCGCTCCGGCTCCGAGTCGAGCAACGAGCTCCGCACCCAGCAAGGTGTCCGATGGCGGCTGCCAGGCATGCACCTCGACGCGGAAGCCGGCCGCCAGCACGGGCTCAAGGACACCGACGAGCCAGGGCAGCAGGCTCGGTCCCCGCGGGCCCTCCGCAAGATGGCTCAGCGCCACACCCATCGTGTCGTCGACCTCCGAGGGGAAGCTGCGGGAAGCGCCCAGCGAGGTCCAGCCAGGGTCCGCGCCCACCCGCAACGGCACGGGCGCCCCCACTCTGGCGAGCGCGTGCGCCGACTCCTCGTCACGGAGTACGAGCAGGTCCGCCAGCGCCACCAGTCGACGTGCAAGCCGTCGCGCCGCGGGGCTCTCCAGGCGTCCCACGCCGACTCCGACCAATGCCAGGGGCTTGCCGAGGGATCTTGTGAGAAGCGCTAGGCCGACTGCTCTCCGCAGGAGGTCGAGCGGGGGACGCCGTGCGCTCGGGTGGAGCTCCTTGAAGATCGTGCCGCCGGCGTACACCACCGCATCGCACGTGAGTACCTCACGGGCGACTGCACCTGGACTCGGTGCTACCGTTCGACAGCCATGCTCCACCTCCGTGGCTTGCGGAGTCATGCTGGTGGCCACCACGCGATGGCCATCCAAAGCACGCATGAAGGCTCCCAAGAGCGCCTCATCCCCCGGATTGCCCTGCCCGAACGCGCCCGCCAGAAGGACCTTGCCCATCAGACGCCCTCGTACAGCAGCATGTGCTGGCGGGCGACCGCCGGCCACGACCGCTCCGAGGCGATCTGGGCACTGACCTGACGCATCGGGTCGAGGCCGCTTCGGTCCGCGGCCAGCTTCGCGAGGCGCTCCCCCAGTTCGGCCGGAGTCGCCGAGATGCTCGCCGGTGCGCCCATCGCTTCGGCCATCTCCGGCGACAGGAGCACGGGCAGGCCGTAGGCCAGCGCCAACGCCAGGGCCCCGCTGGCGGAGAAGGGACGCGGATACGGCAACAACGCAAGGTCGGCGCCGGAGAACCAGCGCGGCACGTCCTCGCCGGGCACGAAGCCGGTGAAGCGAGCGACGCTCCCGTACCGGCGAGCGAGGTCCCGTGCGTACGTGTCACCCGCGGCGGCCAGGCGAGGGTGCTCACCGCCCGCCACGACCAGGTCGACACCGTCGCCGGCTTCCCCCGCCGCGTCGAGTGCGCTCTCGAAGCCCTTGTACGGGGCGATGAACCCGAAGCACAACACCACGAGCCGGTCGGGCGCCAGCCCCAGCCAGGTCCGGGCGTGGTCCGCGGCCAGGGGCTCGACCACCTCGACCCCGTGTGGGACCACCCGAGCGCAACCGAGCGTGTCGGCGAACGCCTGCTCGTGGACGACGACCACGTCCGCGAGGCGCCCGATGAGGCCCTGCACAGCGGCGAGTCCTCCGCGTGCGACGGACACGGGAACCCGGACGCGATGCAGATCAGTGAAGGAACGATCCACGCGCCGGTGGTCGACCACCTGGTGACAGGTCACCACCGAGCGCGCCGACGAGCGGCGCAGTCGGCCCAACGCCTCGCCCAACCCCGTAAGGGACGCGGGCCCCCCGTACAGGAACAACTCGTGCTGGAGGTGCACCGTCGGCGCTCCCGTTCGTATGGCCGCGCGTGCAGCGGCCGGCAGGGCCCGGGCGCCACGTGTGAAGGGCCGTTCCACGCGGACGCCGTCCTCGTCGACGACAGGGGGCACGCCGCCTTCGGAGGGCGCGACGACGGTGACCTTCGCTCCCGCGTCGCGCAGGGCGTGCGCCAGGTTGGCCGTGTACGACGCCACCCCGCTATTGCCCGCGTGTCGCGGTCCCGGCGGTGGATAGGGTGAGACGAGGGCGACGTCAGGACGCGACACGCCCAGCCCGCCCATCGAGGTGGATGACCGCATCGGTCTCGGCGACCGGCTGTGAGCCCGTCGGCACGGGGAGGATGCGGTGGTGGAGCCAGAGACGCAGCAGCGACGCGCTCATCTTCCGGGTATCGGCCCATGGGCGGATGCGCGAGCCCGCCTGGTCGATCCAGACGGTCGGCACCTCGAGCACCCGCAGGCCCAGCGCCCTCGTCACGAGCAGCAGGTCGACGTCGATCAGGAGGTCGCGGGAGCTCAAGAGGGGTATCACCCGCTCCAGGGCGTCCCGGCGGAGGACCTTGGCCCCGCACTGGGTGTCCGTGAAGGGCAGGCCGAACAGCCGTCGCACCGACAACGCGAATCCCGCACTCGCCACGCGACGGACCAGCTCCCGCTTGCCGGGCACCACGGAGGCCGCGTGATGCCGGCTGCCGATCACCATGTCCGCGTAAGGGAGCGCATCCACCAGTCGAAGCAGCTCACTCGGCGGGGTGGCGCAGTCGGCGTCGACGAAGCCCACGTAGGCGGCGTCGCAGCGGCGGAAGGTCTCCATGAGCACCCCGCCCTTGCCCAGCTTCGGGTAGGCGTGGAGCACCACGCGGCCATCGAGCGATCGATGGTGCGACACGATCGAGGCAGTGCCGTCCGCGCAGTCGTCCAGCGCCACGTGGAAACGGACGTCTGACTCGGGAATGGCGGCGCGGTAGGCGGCGAGTGTCCGCCCGATGCGCCCTTCCTCGTTGTGAGCCGGAATGACGATGTCAAGCGACATGCCCGGTGCGACCCTCCTCGCTCTAAGTCGAGGGCTCACAGGATGTGCAGCTAGCCCCGAGGCAAGGTGCCCAACCGTGGGACAGATTCAACCCATAAAGACTGAAAAGATATCTTTTTCGGTCAGGCCGCCGGGGAGCGGTGGCAGGGCCCTACTCGGGCCGCAGTGCGGGGAACAGGACGACGTCGCGGATCGCCGGCTGACCCGTCAGCAGCATCACGAGTCGATCGACCCCGACGCCCAGGCCGCCCGTGGGCGGGATGCCGAACTCCATGGCCGCGAGATAGTCCTCGTCCACCGCCATGGCCTCCTCGTCGCCGGCGGCCCGAGCTCGGGCCTGCACCTCGAAGCGCTCCCGTTGATCGTCGGGGTCGGTCAGCTCGGTGAACGCGTTCGCGAGCTCCCGGCCGCCGATGATGAGCTCGAAGCGCTCGGTCACCCGCGGATCATCGCGGTGACGACGTGCGAGCGGGGAGACCTCCACGGGGTAGTCGATCACGAACGTGGGCTCGTCGATCCGGTCCTCGACCAGCTTCTCGTAGAGCTCGAGCACGAGCTTGCCCGTGCCCCACGTCTCCTCGAACGGCACGCCGTGTGAGCCGCACAGGCTGCGCAGGCGGTCGATCGGGTCGTCGTAGTCGAGGTCGCCCTCGCCGGTGGCCTCCCGCACGAGGTCTAGCAGCCGGCGCCGCGGCCAGTCCCGCCCGAGGTCGGCCACCGACCCCACCGCGCCTGCCGCCCGCAGGACGAGGGCCTCCGTCAGGCTCATGATGTCGTGGTAGTCGGCGAACGCCTGATACGACTCGAGGATCGTGAACTCGGGATTGTGCCGGGGGGAGAGCCCTTCATTGCGGAATACCCGCCCGATCTCGTACACCCTGTCCATGCCTCCCGCGATGAGCCGCTTCAGGTAGAGCTCGGGGGCGATGCGGAGGAACATCTCCGCGTCGAGGGCATTGTGGTAGGTGACGAATGGCTTGGCGGCCGCTCCGCCGGGGATGGGTTGGAGGATGGGCGTCTCCACCTCGAGGTAGCCACGCTCGTCCAACTCGTCTCGCAGCGCGCGGACGATGGCCGCCCGGGCCTCGAACACCGCGCGGCTGTCCTCGTTGACGGCGAGGTCCGCCCAGCGTTGGCGATAGCGCATCTGGACATCGCGCAGTCCGTGGTGCTTGTCCGGCATGGGGACGAGCGCCTTGCCCACGAGCACGACCTCGTCGGGCTGCACAGACAGCTCTCCGCGCTTGGTGCGGACGACCCGTCCCGTGGCCATGACCCAGTCGCCCAGATCGAGCTCCGAGACGAGCGCCATCGCGTCGCCGAGGACGTCGGCACGGCACATCAGCTGGAGCTCCGCGGCCCGCTGGCGCAGCACGAGGAACACGAGCTTGCCATGACCGCGCCGAAGCACGACACGACCGCCGACGGTGACGGTGTAGTCGCTCTCCTCGCCCGCCTCCAGCTTGCCGTCCCACTCATCGTGGATGTCGGCGAGCTGGTGGGTCACCGAGAGTCCCACCGCGTAGGGATCGAGCCCACGGTCGCGCCACCACGCGATCTTGGCGCGCCGCTCGGCGACCAGGTCGGCGCGATGTGAGGTGTCTTCGTCGCTGGACATGCCCGGCAGCGTACCGGCCGCCCACCGGGGCCGGCCACGCCGATGCCCGCGTCAGCCCTTCGGCGCGATGGTGAGCACGAGGTCCCCCGGTTCGACCGCGACCGCGTGACCGACCGCGATCCGCTCCACCGTGCCGTCGACGGGCGCGGAGATCGTCGACTCCATCTTCATCGACTCGATCGTCGCGACCGGGGCGCCGGCCGAGACCTCCTGGCCCTCCTCGGCGGATACGGTGACGACGCCAGTGAGGGGCGCGGCAACCTGCCCGGGTTTCGAGGCATCGGCCTTCTCGACGCGCACGACGCCGCTCTCGACCGCGTGGTCGCGCACGTCGACGGGCCGCACCTGGCCGTTCAGGACGACGAGGACGGTTCGGTAGCCACGATCGTCGGGCTCGCTGACCGCCTCGAGGGAGACGTAGAGACGCACGCCCCGCTCGAGGTCGATCGCAGCCTCACGCTCGTGGTCCAGCCCGTAGAAGAACAGGCGGGTCGGGACCACGGAGAGATCACCCCAGCTCTCGGCGGCCTCCTCGAACGCGCGCGCGGGCTTCGGGAAGATGAGCCGTGCGAGTGCGGCACGTCGATCGACCCCCTGGGAGTCGAGCACGTCACGGTCCGCCTCGGACAGCTGGGGCGCAGTGGGCTCCGCACCGCGGCTCGCGAGGGCCTTGGAGCGGAACGGCTCCGGCCACCCTCCCGGCGGGATCCCCAGCTCCCCTCGCAGGAAGCCGATGACACTGTCGGGCAGATCGTAGGCGCCGGGGTCGCCCTCGAGGTCGTCGGGCTCGATGCCGGCCGAGAGCAGATACAGGGCGAGATCGCCCACGACCTTGCTCGTCGGGGTGACCTTGATGATGTCGCCGAGCAGGTCGTTGCACCGGGCGTAGGTGTGCTCGAGCTCCTCGAAGCGCGCCCCCAAGCCCAACGCGGTCGCCTGCTGACGGAGATTGGAGAGCTGCCCACCCGGTATCTCGTGCCGGTAGACCGTCCCTGTGGGACTGTGCAGTCCCGCCTCGAACGGTGCGTAGACACGGCGAACCGCTTCCCAGTACGGCTCCATGTCGCCGAGAGCATCAAGATCGAGCCCTGTGGCGTGACGCGTGTGGTCCGTCGCCGCGACGACGGCGGCGAGGTTGGGCTGGCTCGTCATGCCGGACAGCGGCGCAGCGGCGCCGTCGACCGCATCCACTCCCGCCTCGACGGCGGCGACGTACGTTCCGAGCTGACCACCTGCGGTGTCGTGGGTGTGCAGGTGCACGGGTTGCTCGAAGCGCTCGCGCAACGCGGTGATCAAGGTGTGCGCCGCGGGCGGCCGGAGCAGTCCCGCCATGTCCTTGATGCACAGGACGTGCGCGCCCGCGTCCACGACCCCCTCGGCGAGGCGGAGATAGTAGTCGAGTGTGTAGACGCGCTGGTCGGGGTCGGAGAGGTCGCCGGTATAGCAGAGCGATCCCTCGGCCACCGCCCCCACGTCGCGTGCGGCGGTGATGGCCGAGCGCATCTGGTCGAGGTCGTTGAGCGCATCGAAGATCCGGAAGACGTCGATGCCCGAGAGGTGCGCCTCCTCCACGAACGCACGGACGACGGGCTCGGGGTGACCGGAGTAGCCGAGCAGGTTCCGTCCCCGCAGAAGCATCTGGAGGCAAAGGTTCGGCACCGCCTCGCGTAAGCCCTCGAGCCGTTGCCACGGGTCCTCGTGGAGGAATCTCATGGCGACGTCGAACGTCGCCCCGCCCCACGCCTCGAGGCTCAGCAGCTGCGGGAGCGAGCGGGACAGGTATGGGGCGGCGACGAGCATGTCGTACGAGCGCATGCGGGTGGCGAGCAGGGACTGGTGCGCATCGCGCAGGGTGGTATCGGTTACCGCGAGGGCCTCACTGTCGCGTAGCCACCGGGCGAAGCCATCGGGGCCGAGCTCGCGCAGGCGCTGCCGACTGCCCGCCGGCACCTCGCCGTCCGGAAGGGGTGGCAGCTTCTCCGCAGGGTCCGGGAGGTCGGGCGGTAGGCCGTGCGGGCGGTTGACCGTGCGATCGGCGATGAAGTTGAGCATGCGCTCACCGCGGTTCTCGCCCGCGGACGCACGGGTGAGGTGCGGGCGCTCGTCGATGAACACCGTCGACAGGTTCCCTGCGAGGAAGTCCTCGTCGGAGAGCACCGCAGCGAGGAACGGCATGTTGGTGCGCACGCCGCGGACCCGGAACTCCGCCAAGGCGCGCCTCGCGCGTGTCGCGGCCGCCTGCAGCGTCCGGCCGCGGGCCGTGAGCTTGACGAGCATGGAGTCGAAGTAGGGCGTGACCTGGCTGCCGACGAACGCGCTGCCCGCGTCCAGGCGGATGCCCGCGCCTCCCGCGGAGCGGTAGGCCGAGATCCGACCGGTGTCGGGCCGGAAGTCGTTGGCGGGATCCTCGGTCGTGATGCGGCACTGCAGCGCGGCGCCGTGCATGCGGATGCGGTCCTGGGAGAGCCCGAGGTCCTCGAGGCTCTCACCACCTGCCACCCGCAGCTGCGACTGGACGAGGTCGACGTCGGTGATCTCCTCGGTGACGGTGTGCTCCACCTGTATGCGCGGGTTGCACTCGATGAAGACGTACCCGCCACCCGGCTCGAGGAGGAACTCGACGGTGCCCGCCCCGCGGTAGCCGACCGCGTGGCCGAACCGCACCGCGTCCGCGCAGATGCGCTCCCGCAGGGCGGGGTCGAGGCCCGGGGCGGGGGCCAGCTCCAGGACCTTCTGGTGACGGCGCTGCACGGAGCAGTCGCGCTCGAAGAGATGAACGACCTCCCCGTGGCCGTCGGCGAGCAGCTGGACCTCGACGTGGCGGGGACGGGTCAACGCCTGCTCGAGGAAGACGCTCGGGTCCCCGAAGGCTCCCTCGGCCTCGCGCATCGCGGTCTGGACGGCGGAGGCGAGGTCCTCTGCGCGCTCCACGCGCCTGAGACCACGCCCGCCGCCACCGGCCGCGGCCTTGACGAAGACCGGGTAGCCGATCTCCTCGGCCGCCGCGGGCGCGTCCGCGGGGTCCTCGAGCAGGGCGGACGCGCGGAGCACGGGCAGTCCCGCGCCCTCGGCCGCGGAACGCGCCCGGATCTTGTCACCGGTGAGCGCGAGGACCTCGGGGGGTGGGCCGACGAACGCGATGCCCGCCTCCTCGCACGCGCGTGCGAAGTCGGGCGACTCCGAGAGGAAGCCGTAGCCCGGGTAGATCGCGTCCGCCCCGACTGCCGTCGCGGTGCCGACCAACTCCTCGATGTTCAGGTAGGCCCGCACGGGATGACCCGCCTCACCGATCTGGTAGGCCTCGTCGGCCTTAAGGCGGTGCAACGAGTCCCTATCCTCGCGCGTGAAGACGGCGACGGTTCGCACATTGAGCTCGGTGGCAGCGCGAAACGCACGAATCGCGATCTCACCACGGTTTGCGACAAGGACCTTCGTGACCATCAGCTCTCATTCCCCTCTGTGAACCCTCAAGTGTTCCGTTCCCAGACGAGCTGAAGCCCCTCCAAGGTGAGCCACGGATTGTGATGATCGAAGCAACGACAGGTCTGCACGACGACGCCTGCGAGGCCGCCGGTCGCCACGACCACCATCTCCGTATCCAGCTCCCGGCCGATCTCCGCGACGATGCGCTCCACCTGGCCGGCGAACCCGTAGACAGCGCCCGACTGCATGTTCTCCACGGTGTTGCGCCCTATCGCGAACTGCGGGACCGCGAGCTCGATCGCGCCGAGTTGGGCCCCACGGGCGGTGAGGGCGTCGATGGAGCTCTGCACCCCCGGCGCGATCGCGCCGCCGATGAAGGCCCCGTCGGCGGCGTAGACATCGAAGTTCGTGGCCGTCCCGAAATCCACCACGATCCCCGGGCCGCCGTAGCGGACGTATGCGGCCAGCGCGTTCACGAGTCGCTCGGAGCCGACCTCACGGGGATTCTCCGTGCGGATGTCTATGCCGGTGGACATGCCGGCCTCCACCACGACGGGGTCGAACCGGAAGTAGCGCCTCGTCATGTCGCGCAGCGTCTCCGTTACGAGGGGCACCACCGAGGCGATGATGACGCCGTGCACATTGCGCGAGAAGGAGAGGTTGGCGAACTCCATCAGCCCCCCGAACAGCATCGCCCACTCGTCGGGAGTCCGGCTCGCCTGGGTCGAGAGCCTCCAATGCTGTGCGAGCTCGGCACCGTCGAAGACACCGATCACGGTCTGTGAGTTGCCGACGTCCACGGCCAGCAGCATACGCGTGCTCCGTTCGGGGCTTGGGCGACTGGGGCAGTCTACGCAGGGGCGGTGATCTGCGAGCCGACGGAGTGCACGCCCTCGATCGGCGCCAGACCGCCGAGTATGGTCGCGAGAGAGCGGCCGTCCGGCAGCGTCTTGCCCGGGGCGACCTCGAGCAGCGGGATGAGAACGAACGGGCGCTCACCCAGGCGTGGGTGCGGGATCTGCAGCCGTCGAGTGGATATCACCCTGTCCTCGTAGAGCAGGATGTCGATGTCGATGGTGCGCGGGCCCCAACGCTCCCGACGAATACGGCCCAGGGCCTGCTCGACGCCCAGGCAGGCGGCGAGGAGACGGCGCGGGCTTCGCCGGGTGGCCACGCGCGCGGCGATGTTGAGGTACGGATCCTGCTCGGGGCCGCCCACAGGAGCGGTCTCGTACACGCTCGAGACCTCGTCGACGCGGATCGACGGACGGGTGTGGAGCAGTTCCATGGCCTGCTGCAGGTACGCGAGCCGGTCGCCCAGGTTGCTGCCGAGGCCCAGGAATGCGAAGGCCTCGCGGTCGCGGGGGGGCAGGATCGCGCTCACGAGGCACTCCGGTGAACAACGACGGCCACCTCCCCCACCTCCTCCTCCATCGGCACCTCGGGCTTGGCGACCCTGATCCGCACCGCACGGACGCGGTCGTCGCCGAGCACGATGTCGGCCAGGTGCCCCGCGAGCGCTTCGATGAGCTGGAACCGGGTCCGACGCACCGCCTCCGCAAGAGCCGCGACAACGCTGCTGTAGTCGACCGTATCGGCGAGGTGATCGCTGGCCTCGGCCGCGGCCGGGTCGATGTCGATGTCGGCGTCGACCACGAAGGGCTGCCCGTCGGCGCGCTCCTCCTCGTGGACTCCGTGGTGACCGGTGACACGGAG
>SKQL01000039.1 GCA_007119035.1 Nitriliruptorales bacterium
GCGTCTCGAGGGTCGCGATGGGGTCTCCCGTCGCGGCGGCTTCCGCCGCACGAGGCGGCACCGCTCCCGTCAGCGTCACCAGCCCCTCGCGCGAGGACATCTCCAGGAAGGGCTTTCGGCCGATGAACGAGTAGCGCCCCCAGCGCTCCCCCTGCTCGACGGACTCGAGGAGGAACGTAGGTGTTCCCTCGCTACGCAGCCGGTCATACACCCCGAGCGGGGTGTCGAGGTCGGCAAGCACTTCACGCCACACCGGCACGACACGGTGCGTGGCGCTGAGGGCGGTGAACTCCTCGCGTGAGGGTAGGTACAGCGTCATACGGGCACGACCTCGTCCCCGAAGCAGCTCCATGATCCCGTGTGGCAGGCGCCTCCCCCCGTCTGCTCGACGCGCACGAGGAGGACGTCCGCGTCGCAGTCCGCGGACACCGCGACCACGCGCTGGACGTCGCCGCTTGTGGCCCCCTTGTGCCAGCGCTTCCCGCGACTGCGCGACCAGAACACCGTCTCCCCCCGTGCGAGAGTCTCCTCCAGCGTCTCCGCGCTCATCCACGCCATCATGAGGACCTCGCCGGTGTCGTGCTGCTGCACGATCGCGGGGATGAGCCCTCGATCGTCGTAGCTCAGCTCGTCGGTGCGCACAGGACTCACCCCTTGTTGGCGGGCGGCCCCGCGTCAGCGCGGGCCGTCGGCTCGACGGCGCGGATGGTGAGCCCCGCATCGGCCATGTGGGCCTTCACCTCAGCGATCCGCAACTCCCCGAAGTGGAAGATCGAGGCGGCGAGCACCGCCTGGGCGTGCCCCTCCTGCACGCCCTCCGCCATGTGCGCGGACGTGCCCGCTCCCCCCGAGGCGATGACGGGGACGTTCACCGCATCGGTGACCGCGCGGAGGAGGGGGATGTCGAAGCCCTCCTTCGTCCCGTCGCGGTCCATCGACGTGAGCAGGATCTCACCCGCGCCGCGCCGCGCGCACTCCGCCGCCCACTCCACCGCGTCGATGCCCGTGGGCGTCCGTCCTCCCCGCACATAGACCTCCCATCCCGAGGTCGACCCCGCCCGGCGCCGGGCGTCGATGGCGGCGACCACGCACTGGCTGCCGAACGCGTCGGCCGCTTCGGAGATCAACGACGGACGGGCTACCGCAGCGGTGTTGAGCGCCACCTTGTCCGCGCCCGAGCGGAGGAGGCGCCGGACGTCGTCCACGCTGCGGACACCACCGCCCACGGTCAGTGGGATGAACGCGTGCTCGGCGGTGGCGGCCACGACGTCATAGATCGTGTCGCGCTCGTCGCTCGACGCGGTGATGTCGAGGAAGACCAACTCGTCCGCGCCTTCCGCGTCGTACGTGCGGGCGAGCTCGACGGGGTCGCCCGCGTCGCGCAACTCGAGGAACTGGACGCCCTTGACCACCCGGCCGGCGTTCACGTCAAGGCACGCGATCACACGGACGGAGGGGTCGCCGCTCATTCCCCGACCGCCTCGAGCGCATCGGCGAGGGAGAACCGCCCCACGTAGAGCGCCTTGCCGACGATCGCCCCGTCCACCCGCTCGTGCGCGGCGGCGAGGGCGGACAGGTCCGCGAGCGACGAGATGCCCCCACTCGCGGTGACCTTGGCCGAGGTGGCTTCGGCGACCTCGACGAGGCGGTCGATGTTCGGGCCCTCCAGCATGCCGTCGCGCGAGATGTCGGTGAAGACGAACCGGCTGACGCCCATCAACGTGAACCGGTGCAGTGCGGCGAACAGGTCACCGGACTCGACGGTCCACCCACGCGCCTTGAGCGTCGTGCCGTCGGCATCGAGGCCGACGGCGACCTTGTCGCCGTGCTCCGAGACCGCCGCAGAGACGAACGAGGGCTCCTCGAGCGCCATGGTGCCGATCACCACCCGACTGGCCCCGTACTTCACGGATGCCTCGAGGTCCGCCATCGTTCGGATGCCCCCCGAGGCCTGCACCGCGAGTCCCGTCGCCTCGACGATGTCTGCGATCAGATGGCGATTGCGGGGCTCCCCGTCGAAGGCCGCGTCGAGATCCACCACGTGCAGCCAGCGGGCCCCCTGTTCCGCGAAACGCAACGCCGCCGCCACGGGGTCGGTGTCGTACACCGTCTCCGCATCCGCACGCCCCTGGACGAGGCGGACGGCCTTGCCTCCACGGATGTCGACGGCCGGGTACAGGGTGAGGGTCACGATGCCACCTTGGCGTGGTCAGCCACCGTCCGCACCCAGTTGCGCAGGAGTGCGACGCCCATGTCGGACGATTTCTCCGGGTGGAACTGCGTCGCGACGACGCTGCCCACACGGACGACGCAGGGGAAGCCGGGCCCGTACGGGCACGTTGCGACGACGTGCTCGTCGGCGGCGGGGCGGGCGTAGTAGGAGTGCACGAAGTACACCTGTCCCCCGGAGACACCCTCGAGGACGGGGTCGTCGCGCACCGCACGGATGACGTTCCAGCCCATGTGGGGCACCTTCACCGTGTCGGGGAGGCGTACCGTGCGCCCCGGCAGCACCCCGAGGCCCGGGATGTCCGGCGCCTCCTCGCTGGAGTCGAAGAGGATCTGCATGCCCACGCAGACGCCGAGAACGGGCCGGTCGTCCCGCTGCCATCCCACGACGAGGTCGTCGAAGCCCGCGGCGCGGAACTGGCTGACGCATTGGCCGAAGTGCCCCACCCCGGGGACGAATATCCCATCCGCGCGAGCGGCGTCGTCAGGGTCGGTCGTCACGAAGGCGTCCGCGCCCGCCCGGAGCAGCGCTTTGCCGGCGGAGTGGAGGTTGCCGGCCCCGTAGTCGAGAACGGCGATGCGTGGTCTGGGCATGAGCCTATCCTACGCAGAGTCGAGGGCCTGCCTACTGGAGGACGCCCTTGGTCGAGGGCACGCCCTCGCCGGTGACGGCGACGGCGCGGCGCAACGCGACGGCCACCGCCTTGAACACGCCCTCCTGGATGTGGTGGCTGTTCTCTCCCGAGAGCAGGGCCACGTGCAGGGTCACGCGCGCGTTCGCCACGAGGGCCTCGAAGAAGTGCTTCGTGAGGGTCGTCTCGTATGTGCCCACGAGCTCGACGGGGGTGTCCGCGGTGTACACGAGGTACGGGCGTCCGGAGAGGTCGACCGCGACCCGCACGAGCGTCTCGTCGATGGGCACGAGCGAGTCACCGAACCGCTCGACCCCGGACTTGTCGCCGAGAGCGTCGGCGAGCGCCTGGCCGAGCGCGATGCCGGTGTCCTCGACGGTGTGGTGGGCGTCGACCTCCGTGTCGCCGACGGTGTGCACGGTCATGCCGAACCGGCTGTGCCGTGCGAGCTGGCCGAGCATGTGATCGAAGAAGGGGACGCCGGTTTCCACCGCGGTCTCCCCACCATCGAGGTCGACCCGCACTCGGACGTCGCTCTCCGCGGTCTTCCGTGCGATCTCGGCGGTGCGGCTCATATCAGTGACTCCTCGAGCGCGTTGACGAATCGGTCGTTCTCCTCGGGCGTGCCGACGGTCACCCGCAGCGCGCCCTCCAGGCGCGGCGCCGAGGAGAAGTCCCGCACGAGGACGCCCTTGGCGAGCAGCCGGTCGAACAGGTCGGTCGCCGTGCTTCGGAACAGCAGGAAGTTACCCGACGACTCGGCCACCTCGAGGCCGAGGGCGAGGAGCGCGCCGCGGATCCGGTCCCGCTCCGCGATGACCTCGGGAACGTGGGCGGTCATCTCCTTCTCGAGCTCGAGCGCAGCCAGCCCCGCGGCCTGCGTGAGGGCATCGAGGTGGTAAGGCAAGCGCACCCGGCGCACCCCGTCGACGACCCAGGGAGGGGCGAGCATGTAGCCGAGGCGTGCTCCCGCGAGGCGCCATGCCTTGGAGAAGGTCCGCGTGACGACGAGCCGGGGCAGCTCCCCGCGCAGCGCCGTGACGTCGTCCACCGCGAACTCCGCGTACGCCTCGTCGATGATCACAAGCCCGCGTCCGCTGTCGTGCAGCGCGCGCACCGCCTCGAAGGGGATGGACACCCCCGTCGGGGCGTTCGGTCTCGCGATGCACACGATGTCGGGATCGTGGGCCTGCACCGCCGCCCGAGCCGCCCCGGCGGACAACGAGAATCCCGCGTCGAGGTCGGCCTCCACGACGGGGGTGCCCGCGACCTTCGCGATCAGCGGATGCGCGGAGTAGCCCGGGCGGAAGAGCAACAGCGTGCGATCCGCCCCCCCGTAGGCCTGGAAGAGCTGGGCCAGGACCTCGTTCGAGCCGTTGGCCGCCCACACCTCCTCGGGAGGCACCCCGAAGCGCGCACCCAGCTCCCCCCGGAGCCCCCACGCACGGCGATCGGGGTAGCGGTTCAGTCGCAGTCCCCCCAACCGGGCGCACAGGAGCTCGGTGTAAGCAGCCGGGGGCGGGTAGGGCGGCTCGTTCGTGTTGAGTTGGACCGCCACGTCGAGCTGCGGTGCCCCGTAGGGCTCCACCTCGAGGAGGTCGTCGCGGACCGGCACCGGATCGGCGCTCACTGGATGCCACCTTCCTCGCCGTCCAATCGAACAAACGCGGCACGGGCGTGCGCGGGCAGGTCCTCGGCCTCACCGAGGGCGTAGACAACGGGCGCGAGGTCGGCGAGCGACTCGCGGTCGTAGGCCACCCAATTGACGGGGACGAGGAAGTCATCGGTGCGCAGGCCCCCCGTGAAACGGGCGGTGCCCGAAGTCGGCAGGGTGTGGTTCGGGCCCGCGGCGTAATCGCCGAGCGACACGGGCGTCATCGAGCCGATGAACACCGTGCCCGCCGCCCGGATCCGGGAGGCGACCGCGTCGGGCTCGACGGTCTGGATCTCCAGGTGCTCGGCGGCCCACGCGTTGGCCACGTCGACCGCCTGCGCGAGGTCGTCGACGAGGACGGCCGCGCCCTGGCCCTCCAGTGACTCCCGCACGCGGTCGACGTGGCGGGTTCCCGCGACCTCCTCGGCGAGGCTCACCTCGACCTTGTCGATCAGGGTGGTCGATGGCGTGATGAGCAGTGCGGTCGCGAGCGGGTCGTGCTCGGCCTGTGCCACGAGATCAGCGGCGACGTGACGGGGGTCCGCGGTGTCGTCGGCGACGATGGCGACCTCCGTCGGGCCCGCCAACAGGTCGATGCCGCACAGACCCGCCATCGCGACCTGTTGCTTGGCCTCCGCGACGTAGGCGTTGCCCGGGCCCACGATCTTGTCGCACGCGGGCACGCTCGACGTGCCATGGGCCAGCGCGGCGATTGCCTGGGCACCGCCCATCCTCAGGTAGCGGTCCGCGCCGCCCGCGATCTCCGCGGCGGCCAGGATGTTCGCGTCGACGGACCCGTCCGCGCGCGGTGGCGTTGCGAGGACGATCTCGTCGACGCCCGCGATGCGCGCGGGCACGATGGTCATCAGCGCGGTCGACACCAACGGTGAGAGCCCCGCTGGGATGTACACCCCCACCCGCCTCACCGGCTCGTGCCGGACACCCATCCGGGCACCGTCGCGGGCGTCGCTCCAGTCGCGCGGTCGCGAGCGCTCGTGGAACCAGCGGATCTGCTCCTCCGCGCGCTCCAGCGCGGTCCGGAGCGCACCGTCGAGCGCCTCCACCGCTCTGGGTGGCGCGGCGCTGTCGACGACCACGTCGCCATCCCAGTGGTCGAAGCGTCGCGTGAATCGGCGTAGGGCGTCGTCGCCCTCCTCCCGGACGGCGGCCAGGATGTCGGCCACCGCGTCGCGCACCCGCGCGCTCTCCCCCGCCGAGGCACGTGGTAGCCGCGATGCGAGTTGGTGCTCCTCCCCGCGCAAATCTATGAGTCTCATGGCCCCGCAGAGTAGCCATGACCGGCCGTAGCCGCGAAGCGAAGTGGGGCGCGAGGCGCGGCGGCTCCCATCTGGGCGACGTAGCCTGGCGACGACGGCCACACGGCCGAAGCACAGGAGACCTCGAACGAATTGGCGGCCTCAAGGGCCCCACCGGGCTTTCGGAGGCGGCACGTCAGGGGCCGATATTCGATGAGCAGTCCTCGAGTCGCGTGATGAGCATGATGCTTCCGCTCTTCCCACTGCGGGTCGTCCTCTTCCCCGGGCGACCGTTGCCGCTGCACATCTTCGAGCCCCGCTATCAGCGGATGCTCACCGACTGCCTCGAGTCGGACCGTCGCTTCGGGGTTGTCGCCATTCGAAGCGGCCACGAGGTGGGAGAGTGCCCTGAGTTCTTCAGCGTGGGCACCGTCGCTGAGATCGAGGACGTAAGGCGCTTCGACGACGGACGGGCGGACATCACGACACGGGGAGTCCGGCGCTTCCGCATCCTGGAGACCGTCGGTGGCGGTGCGTACCTGCGAGCGCGCGTGGAGACGCTGGCCGAGGAGCCCGTGAACGGAGCGGTCCGGCAGCCAGCCAGCCTCCTGCGGGAGCTCTTGAACCCCTACCTCATCGATCTGGGCGCCCCGGAGGAGCTGCTCACCCGCCTGCCTGAGCACGCGGAGGAGCTCGCGTGGCTCGCCGCGTCCGCGGTCCAGGTGGACCTTCCCGAACAGCAACGCCTGCTCGAGCTCGACTCGGTGGAT
Organism: Nitriliruptorales bacterium; assembly: GCA_007119035.1. Taxonomy (GTDB): domain Bacteria; phylum Actinomycetota; class Nitriliruptoria; order Euzebyales; family Egibacteraceae; genus SKQL01. The sequence continues at coordinate 6,542 of SKQL01000039.1, forward strand.
GACCGGATCGCCGCCACCGTCCGCATCCTGCGGCGGGAGACGGGAATCATGAGACATCTCGGCACGGTGGGGTCGCTCAATCCGGCGGGTCCCGGTGGGGCGGAACTGAACTGACGCACGCGCCGTTGGGACGGTGGTCAAATTCCCTGCCGTCAGGACGGTATCGTTCCCGCCATGCTCGCCCAGATCCCCGCCCCCCCGACCAATTCCCTATCGCTCGGCCCGCTCGACCTGCATTTCTACGGTCTGGCCATCGCGATCGGCGCCCTGCTCGCGATCATGCTCACGCGCGTGCGCTACGCGTCCTACGGCTACAACCCGGACCTGGTGGACCGCGCTGCGCTCGTCACGATCATCGCCGGCTTCCTCGGTGCGCGGTTCGGCTTCGTGTTCTGGCGCCTGGACCGCTACTTCCCTGATAACCCGCTCGGTGTGTTCGCCATCTGGGAGGGTGGGCTCGTCCTGTTCGGAGGGTTGCTGTTCGGGGTGACAGCCGCGTATCTGTACACGCGGAGGGCGCGGATGAGCACGGCTGCGTTCACCGACGCCGCCGCCCCCGCGCTGCCGCTGGCGCAGTCGCTGGGCCGCTGGGGGAACTACTTCAACCAGGAGCTCTACGGTCGCCCCACCGACCTGCCGTGGGCACTGGAGGTCGATGCCGCTCACCGGGTCCCTGGATTCGAGGAGTTCTCGACGTTTCACCCCACGTTCCTGTATGAGTCGTTGGCGAACCTCGTCCTCGTGGCGGTGATCATCGCCGTCGATCGCTATGGGACCCTGAAGCGGGGGGCGCTGCTCTTCCTCTACGGAGCCGGATACGGGGTGATCCGGTTCGCGATCGAGTTGCTGCGCATCGACACGGAGTACCGGATCCTCGGGCTGTCCCGGAACAACTGGGGATTCCTGCTCGTCGCCGTCATCGGCACCGTCGGGCTGATCTGGTGGCAGCGCCGGCCTGAGCCCAAGCGCAGCCGCGCCCGGCGATAGAGGCTGCCGCCTCAGTGGTCGCGCGCGTGCTCGTCGACCGACGCGGACGGGCTCCACTGCCACCCGCGAAGTCGCGCTATGAGGCACAGGACCGCAAGGACCGCGCCCAACCGCAGCAGGGCGGTGCCTAACTCGACGACCCGAGCGATCACGGGTAGGAGGGCGAGCACCAGGCCCCCGGCGGCCGTTGCCAGCAACGTGGCGTTCCACAACTGGGCGTAGCTACGGGTCTCGTGGTGCCGCAGGTGGCGGACCCGCACCGAGATGGTCGTGGGTACCGACACCAGCACACCGGCGAGGGCGGCGGCGAAGATCCATTCGGGCACCACCGGGGTAGCCGTCAGCACGCTGACCCCGAAGATGACGGCCATCAGCGATGTCGCGCCGCGCATGAGCTCCTCGAAGACCACCGCGCGACGCGCGTGGACGTGCGCCGCCTCGCTCCCGGCGTCCGGCTCGTCCCCCGGAAGCCCGTCTTCGTCACCCACACCGACCCCTGACGTGGTTGTCCGTGGACTCCACGCTAGCGCCTCCGAACGGCTGCCTGAAAAGGCACCCGGGCGACCTGCTCATCCAGCCGTGGGTCGACTTTCTTTCGCGGCAGGTGGGAAGGCATGGGGTGGAGGCCTCCCCCATCGGTCATCGATCCCGGCGAAAGGAGCCGTCGTGCTCGTCGCTCAAGTCGACCTCGCCCAGGCGGCCCAAGACATGCTGTCGACGGTCCTGAGCGTGATCCCTACGGTGCTCGTGTTCCTCGCGATTCTGATCGTGGGCTACTTCGTCGCGAAGGTGCTCGCCAGAGCGCTGGATGCGGTCCTCGGACGCATCGGCTTCGACCGGATGGTCGAGCGGGGCGGGATTCGCCGCGCGCTGGAGCGCACGGAGTACGAGGCGAGCGACGTCCTGTCCCGCATCGTCTTCTACGCCATCATGCTCCTGGTTCTGCAGATGGCCTTCGGCGTCTTCGGTCCCAATCCCGTGAGCGACCTCATCGCGGGGATCATCGCGTTCCTGCCGCAGCTGTTCGTGGCGGTCGTCATCCTCGTCATCGCCACGGTGGTCGGGTCAGCGGTCGCGGACATCGTGTCGGCGAGCTTGAGCGGGCTCTCCTACGGACGGGTGCTGGGCCGCATCTCCCACGCGGCGATCGTCGTCATCGGGGTCTTCGCCGCCCTCAACCAGCTTCAGATCGCCCCCGCGGTCGTCAACGGCTTGTTCTACGCGCTCCTCGCCATCATCGCCGGGTCTGCCATCGTGGCGATCGGGGGCGGTGGGATCGCACCGATGCGCGAGCAGTGGGAGCGCGCCCTCGGCCGTGTCGAGGCCGAGGCGCCCCATGTGCGCGAGGAGGCTGCACGCGAGGAGGCGGGGCCCCCCGGTGGGCCCACGGCTGCCGACCGCCGAGCGGAGCCCTCAACGAGGGGCGAGCCGACCCTGAGCGCGGAGGCGGAGAGCGTACCGGGACCGGAGCGTCGGCGGTCGCGACGCCACTGAGGGGTCACGGGACGCAGTCGGGGCCGAGGAGGCCCTTGAGCTCCGCGTAGAGGTCGGTGCTGCGGCTGACACGAAGGTCCTCCCGCAGCGCCAGGGTCGTCGCCCGGCCGTCAGCGCCCGCGAGGCGCAGGTGCACGGGAGCGTGGCCTTGATGGCCTCCGAGGACCTCCTTCAGGCGGGCGACGACCTCCGGGGTGCACTGCTGGGGTGCGAGCTCCACCCGCAACGGCGCACCCGTGGCCTCGGAGAGGTCGGGGGCCACTACGTTGGTGGTGATGACCTTGGGGGTGTCGCCGTTGTCTGGCCGCCCCGAGACGGCGAGGACGGCGTCCTCAACGAGCAGCTCCGCATGCTCGGCGTACACGCTGGGGAAGAAGATGCAGTCGATGCCCCCCTGCAGGTCCTCGAGCGAGCCGACGACGTAGGGCTCGCCCTTCTTCGTGAACTTCTTCTGCAAGCCCGTGAGGATCCCGGCGACGGTGACCGACTGCGCGACCCCGTTCTGGTGCAGTTCGCCGATGGTGTGGGTGGACAGCTCCGCCACGACGGACTCGAGGCCCAGCAGCGGGTGGTCGGAGACGTAGAGCCCCAGCATCTCGCGCTCGGCCGCGAGCTTGGCGCGACGCTCGAACTCGACCGAGGGGATCGTGACCGCGCTGCCCGCATCCCCCGCCGCGTCCGGTGCCTCGTCGAACAGCGAGAACGCGCCCTGCGACTCCTGGCGCTTGCGGGCGACCGCACCTTCCACGATCGGCTCGAACGACTGCAGCAACCCGAGCCGGGGATGACCGAGGGACTCGAAGGCGCCCGCCTTGATGAGCGCTTCGAGCGTTCGCTTGTTCAGGGCGGAGCCGTCGACCTTCTCGCAGAAGTCGGTGAAGTCGGCGAATGCGCCCCGCTCCCGACGAGCGGCGATGATGGCCTCGCACACCCCCACGCCGACGTTTCGCACCGCGGACAACCCGAAGCGGATGCGCTTGGGCCCCGACCGCTCCCCGGCGCCCGCCTGACCGGGCTCGGTGGCGGGGGCGAAATCGACGAGGGAGTCGTTCACGTCCGGTTGGAGGACCTCGATGCCCATCAGCCGGCAGGAGTGCAGGTACAGCGGCAGGCGGTCCTTGTTCGTCTTGACGCTCGTGAGCAGCGCGGCCATGTACTCGACGGGGTAATGGGCCTTCAACCAGGCCGTCTGATAGCTGACGAGCCCGTATCCCGCCGAGTGCGACTTGTTGAAGGCGTAGTCGGCGAAGCCCTCGATCAAGTCCCACAGCTTCGTCCCCAACGCCTCCGGGTAGCCCTGCTCGGCGGTGCCCGCGAGGAAGGCCTCCTTCTGAGCGTCCATCTCCTTCTGCTTCTTCTTCCCGATCGCCCTACGCAGGAGGTCGGCCTGCCCGAGGCTGAAGCCCGCGATCGACTGGGCGATCTTGAGCACCTGCTCCTGGTATACGAGGATCCCGTAGGTCGGCTCCAGGAGCTCCCGAAGGTCCTCGTGCGGGAAGTCGATCCCCGAGCGGCCGTGCTTGCGCTCGCAGTACTCGGTGTGCAGGCCCGCCGACATGGGCCCCGGCCGATACAGGGCCAGCAGGGCGACGATGTCGTCGAAGCAGTCGGGCCTCAGCTGGCGCACGAGGGCCTTCATGCCGGAGGAGTCCAGCTGGAAGACGCCGTCGGTGTCGCCCGTGGACAGCATCGCATACGCGGACTGGTCGTCGAGGGGGATGTGGTCGATGTCCACCCGCTCGCCCGTCGACGCTTCGATGTGGTCGAGGGCGTCGGAGATGACGGTGAGGTTGCGCAGGCCGAGGAAGTCCATCTTGAGGAGGCCGATGTCCTCGACCATGCCCCCGTCGTACTGGGTGACGATCTCCCCGTCGGCCTCGACGCGCAGGACGGGGCAGTGGTCGGTGATCGGGTCGCCGGCGATGACGACGCCTGCGGCGTGGATCGAGTGCTGGCGCCGGAGCCCCTCGAGGGACAGCGCGGTATCGAGCACGCGCTTCGCGTCGGGCTCCTCGGCCCACGCGGCCGCGAGCTCCGAGGACAGCTCCCTCGCCTTCTCGAGCGGGTAGTCCTTGCCCATCACCGGAGGCGGCATCATCTTGGTGAGGCGCTCGCCGTAGCTGAACGGGAAGCCGAGGACCCGCGCGGAGTCCTTGATCGCCGCCTTCGCCTTGATCGTCGAGTACGTGATGATCTGGGCGACGTGGTCCGCGCCGTACTTGTCCGTCGAGTAGCGGATCATCTCCCCACGACGACGCTCGTCGAAGTCGAGGTCGATGTCGGGCATGCTCACCCGCTCGGGGTTGAGGAACCGCTCGAAGATGAGGTCGTGCTCGATCGGGTCCAGATCGGTGATCCCCGTGCAGTACGCGACCGCGCAACCGGCGGCGGAGCCGCGTCCCGGCCCGAGGCGGATGCCCGCCTCCCGCGCGTGGTCACAGAGGTCTGCGACGATGAGGAAGTACGCGGGGAAGCCCATCTGCTCGATGACCGCGAGCTCGTTCTCGAGCCGGTCGACCACCTTCTGCGGAAGGGGCGCCCCGTAGCGGCGCTCCGCGCCCTCGTGAACCTTGCGGCGCAGGTACGCGGCCTCCGACATTCCGTCGGGACACTCGAACTTCGGGAGGAGATGCTCCCCGAAGGAGATCTCCACGTTGCAGCGCTCCGCAATGGCGAGCGTGTTGCGCCACGTCTCGGGGATGTCCGGGAAGAGCCCGTGCATCTCCTCGGGCGGCTTCACGTAGAACTGGTCGCCCTTGAATCGGAAGCGGTCGGGGTCGTCCTTCTTGGATCCCGTCTGGATGCACAGCAGCACGTCATGGGCGTCGTGGTCCTGCTGATGGGTGTAGTGGCTGTCGTTCGTGACGACGAGGCCGATGCCGAGGTCGCGTGCGATCTCGATCAGCTGTCCATTGGTCTTGTGCTGCTCGGGGATACCGTGGTCCTGCAGCTCGATGAAATAGTTCTCCGGGCCGAGGAGGTCGCGGAACCACGCCGCGGTGGCCTTGGCCTCCGCCGGCTTACCTGCGAGCAGCTGCTGGTTGACCTCCGCCCCGAGGCAGCCCGAGAGGACGATCAGGCCCTCCTTGTGCTGCTCGAGGAGCTCCTTGTCGGCGCGGGGCTTGTACCAGTAGCCCTCGAGGTAGGCCTTGGAGACGAGCTTCATGAGGTTGCGGTAGCCGGTGTTGTCCTCCGCCACGACGGACAGGTGGTAGTAGGGCTCGTCACCGGCTCGTCGGTTGCCCTTCTCGTACCGGTTGCCGGGCGCCATGTAGAGCTCGCAGCCGATGATCGGCTTGACGCCGTGCTCGAGCCCCGCCTTGTAGAAGTCGATGGCCCCGAACATGTTGCCGTGGTCCGTCATCGCGATGGCGGGCATGCCCGCCTGAGCCGCCTTGCGCATCAACTCGTCTACTCGGCTCGCCCCGTCGAGCATCGAGTACTCGGTGTGCGTATGGAGGTGGACGAACGAGTTCCCCACGAGGTGGCGCTCCCTCTTGCTGATCGACCTCGGTTGGTGGCGTCGCGTCGCGGACGGGACACCACGACCAGGGGGGAGTCTAGGGGATCCTGCCTCTCGGGGAGCGCCTCCGGGGACGTCTCGACTCCCTCAGCCCGCAGGTGCCGCGGCCCCGGGGAGGAATACGGGGAAGCCGACCCGCGCCACCTCGCGCCCATCGACTTCCAAGATCAACTGGTAGCCCGCGCTGTCGTACTCCACGTGCATCGAGCTCACCTCGTCGGCGAGGTCGCCATCCTCCACCCGCACCTCCCGGGTGACCGGTGGATGCACGGTCATGCCGTAGGGATCGGTGATCCGCCACGTCTCCTCGAAGGCATCGAAATCGTCCCAGGCGCGCATCACGTAGAACGGCTTGACCACGGCAGGCGGGGGCGAGTCCAGTTCGAGGCCGGAGTCCAGCCCCGGCCGGATCCTCGCCCCCGACCGCAGGAATTGCTCGTGGTCGACGACCTTCGCATATCGCAGCGTCGGCCCGACCACCGGCTACTCGTTCCCTGGCGAGACGCTGATGTCGGCGAGGGCCGACTGCTCGTCCACGACGATCACGGAGCCCACGTCCTGGTCGCGCATCGCCTGCGCCGCCTCGCTGATCGGGTATCCGCGGGGCAGGTGACGAGGTCACCCACCATGATCTCCCCTACGGCGTTGGCCATTGTCTCACCTTTCTCCTCCGTGCCTCGATCACGAGACTTCCTCATCGCCCCTCGGGTCCTCGGGCCTCGGGTCCCTCGAGATGGACCCGGTCCGCCACTTCGGGATCCGCGTCCACCTCGACCACTTCCCGGGCGAGGTCGGCCTCGACGGACCGCTCGGCGGTCGTGGTGGACTTGCGCACGACGACGCGCTCCTTGAGCACACGTCGCTTCTCCACCACGAGTTGCTCCTCGAACACGGGAACGGAGATGGAGCCGTCGTCGAGGGTCACCACCTTCCCGTCGTCGTCGGGGAAAGGTGGTAGGCGCTCGATCTCCGCGTGCTCTTCGGCAACGTCGACACGCTCGTGCGCAGGCTCGTGCTCGATGCGCTTGCGGAGACCGACCGTTCCCGGACTCGTGTCGCGCACATCGATGTGGAGCTCTTCCTCCGAGCGGGTCACTGCGACCGACTCGTCATCCTCCGTGGAGCTCAATGTCGCTGCCTTTCGCGTCGCGGCGGACGGGTCACTGGCGGGGAGGGTCCTCCTCGGCCTCGATCCTCTCCTTCGCGACCTCGTCCGAGACCTCCTGCTCCTCGGTCTCCACGTCCTTCTCCATGCGGACGCGCTCCTTCGGCACGGTGCGCTTCTCCACCACCGGCTCCTCGGAGTGCAGCGTCACCTCGTGCTCCTCCTCGGAGAGCTCAGGACCCGAGGTAGCGTCGTCGAGGTTGGCCTCGGTCACGGGTTCGCGCTCGACGTGGGCCTCCTCGTGCCGGGTCTGCACACGCTCGGTGACCGGCTCGGTCTCGATGAACTTGCGCAGGCGTGCGCGACCGGCCTCCCGTTGCGTCTTGCCGACCCGGAGCTCCTCCTCCGAGCGCGTCATCGCGTCGTCGGTCTCGGGGCCGCTCGTGTCGTGGCCGACGGTCCCCTCCTCGCCTGTGCCTGTCGCGGTCTGGCCATGCGACATGCCGTAGTGCCGGTAGATCTCTGACTCCTCGGCCTCGGAGATCTCCTCGTCGGCTTCGATCTGCGGAGCGTCCTTGACCTCGTCCTTCGAATGGGGGACGCGAATGGTGTCCTCCCGGACCTCCGCGTCGGCGAGGGGCACGAAGGACGACTTGGTGCCGAACAGGCCGGTGTTCACGAGCGCGAACTCCGGCAGGTCTGTCTCGTTGTCGAGGTAGATCGTCTCGACCTTGCCGATCTTCTGGCCGCTCGTATCGGTGACCTGCATGCCCTCCGCTTGGCGGACATCTTCGAGTTGCAACATGTTCTCATCCTTTTGGGTCGCGTCTAGCCCCGACGGCGGGATTCGGCCTCGCCCGGGCTGCTCACTCACATGGACGTAAGCAATGACACCGCCCAAATTGCCCGATTTATGACGAATAATGCGCGCCGATGGCTGGAGAAGGGCTACGAAACGAGATCCGTCAGCCGGGGGTGAGGGCCGCTCACGCCCGGCGGCCGAGCAGGGCGAGAAGTCTCGTGCCCGCATCCGCGCTGTCGGGGACGGGCACGGGCTCAGCGAACATGCCCGAGCCCGCGAGCATGTCGGCCTGCTCCTCCCACTTCTCGTACAGCATCTCGCTCGCCTCGGGGTCGAGGGACGTGTCGGCACCGATGGCCTTGGCCAGGTCCCACCGATGAACCACGAGGTCGGTCAGCCGCTGTGTGAGGTACTCCTCCGCGTCGATCTCGCCCATGGAGGTGTGCACGCTCCCGTCGACCGCGTCGGCAGCGGTGACGGTGGCCCGCTCGGCCGCGCTCGCGCGCAGCCAGGACCCCCGGGGGTCCTGACCGAGCACATCACCCTCGTACCGGTCGCCGACTTCCTCGAGTGTCTCCCCCCTGAGGAGATGCGGCACCCAAAGTGCCTCACGCGTGAGGTGCCCGAGCAGCTGGCGCACGTCCCACTCCTCGCAGGGAGTCGGCGAGGCCCATTGGTCCTCCCGGATCTCGTCTACGGTCATGTCCAGGCTCTCGAGGGCTCGGACGTGCAATGGGGGCAGTTCAGACAACGTCGGTCCTTCCGTCGCGTCGAGGGCTCAGCTGGGTCGATGGACAGCCGAAGGTGCCCCCTGATGGGCGGGGTCATGCGCAGGACCGCGAGCGCTTGGCTCTTGGCTAGAGTGCGGGCATGAACATCGCCACGACCGATCACGTTGACCGTGACGCCCTGCTCGAGTTCGTGAGGCCTCGGCACAAGGGCGTCCTCACCACTGTGCGAAGCGATGGCCGGCCCCAGCTGTCACCGGTGGCCATGGGCGTAGACCCCGACGGCCGGGTGGTGATCTCCACCTATCCCGAGCGGGCCAAGGCCGTGAACCTCCGCAGGGATCCCCGGGCGTCGGTTTGCGTCCTATCGGATGCGTTCAACGGCCCATGGGTGCAGGTGGACGGCTCCGCGGAGGTGCTCGACCTCCCAGAGGCGCTCGACCCCCTCGTGGAGTACTTCCGTTCGATCTCGGGCGAGCATCCCGACTGGGCGGAGTACCGGGAGGCGATGCGGCGTCAGGGCAAGTGCCTCGTCCGCATCGGGATCGAGCGTTGGGGGCCGATCGCGACGGGTGGGTTCCCACCCCGGTTCGCCGAGGAGTGAGCGCTACGCGGCGAGCTTGTCCGCGATCTCGTTGAAGCCGGGCCCCCTGCTTACCCTTTCTTGGTGACCGCGTTCAGGCCGACACTGACGATGCTCACGACCACCGAGCCGAGCAGCGCGGGAAGAAAGCCGTCCACCGTGAAGTCGAGCCCGAGCTCGCCCGAGATCCATGCGCTGAACCACAGAAGCAGCGCGTTGACCACGAAAGTGAAGAGGCCGAGCGTCAGCACGTATAAGGGGAAGGTCACGACGCGCACGATGGGCCCGAGCACCGCGTTGACGAGCCCGAAGATGAGCGCGACGAGCAGCACGGTCAGCACCTGGTCGCCGACGTCCTGCCCGCCGATGCCCACGCCCGGCACGATGAGAGCAGCGAGCCAGATCGCCACGCCATTGACCAGTACCCGTACGATGAATGACCTCATGGGGCTGATCATGCCTCATCCGTGCCGACCCGTACACAACCGTCACCCCGCGTCCGCGATCGCCCGGAGCACGCGCGCCTCGGAGACGCGCTGCCGCGTGCCGAGGTGCTGGGCGAAGAGACTCACCCGCAACTCCTCGATCATCCAGCGGATCTCGTGGACCTCGCTCGGGTTCGCGGGGGGCTCGCGGCGTCGCAGGAGGTCGTGGAACGCCTCCTGCACCTCCGCGACGCGGGAGAGCAGCGCCGCGTCCCGCGAGGGATCCGCCCGCATCTTGTCGAGACGATGCCCGATGGCTCCGAGATATCGCGGGAGGTCTCCCAGCCGCTCCCGGCCCGTGGCGGTGACGAATCCGTCGGACAGCAGCGCGCCGCGGTGCGATCGCGCATCCTCGAGGGAGGGCCCCGATGCGCCTGACACGTTCTCGAGGCGCGCATCGACCTTCCGGGCCGCGGCGAGGGTGCGCTCCACCGCCCGGACGATCTCCACCACGACGTCGACGATGTCGCCCTCGACCGCCTCGCGGAGATCAACGAACGCATCCTCGTCCCATACCGGTCCCCCGTGGGCGGCGAGGAGGGAGTCGAGGGCGCACCTCGTGCAATCCTCGAGGAGTGCGGCGACGCTGCCGTGCGGGCTCCGCGCGAGGAGGATCTTCGCCTGATTGTCGAGGCTCGCGTGCACCGCTCTCACCGGAGGAGGGATGCTGAGGGCGAGCAGGCGCCGTGTCCCGTTCCACATCGCGCGACGCTGCTGGCGCTCGCCCAGCATCACGCGCACGCCGACGGTCTCCCCCTCGTCGACGAGCGCGGGATAGCCCTGGACGGTGTGTCCATCCCGCTGTCCCTCGACGCTCCGGGGCAGGGTGCCGAAGTCCCACGTCCGTCGACCCTGCCGCTCGAGACTCCCCGCCGCCTGGGCCACCGCACCCCGTGTCTCCCCTGCGAGACGGCTCTTGAGTTCCCGGGGGTCCTTGCTCATCCCGACGACACGATCGCCGTCGAGCACCCGGAACGTCATCCGGAGATGATCGGGAAGGTTCCGCGGATCCCACGCCTCGCGGGGGACCACGACACCCGTCATGGCGCGCAACTCGTCGGTCATCGCGTCGAGCAGGGATCCCGACTCGGGGCGAAGGCGGGTGAGCAGCTCTGCGGCCACGTCCCCCACGGGCACGAAGCTTCGTCGTAGCGCTTTGGGCAGTGAGCGGAGCAGCGCGGTGACGAGCTCCCGCCTGAAGCCGGGGACGTGCCAGTCGAATCCCTCGGGAGCCACACGGCCGAGGACTGCGAGCGGGACCTCCACCGACACCCCGTCGTCGGCCTCGCCAGGCTCGAAGCGGTAGGTGAGCGCGAGCTCGAGGTCGCCCTGCCACCACACGTCGGGATAGGCGTCGCCGGAGACGGAGTCCCCCACGTCACCGAGCAGCTGCTCCCTGGACACGGACAGAAGGCCGGGACGCTCCGCGCGCACCGACTTCCACCACTTGTCGAAGTGCTTCGCGGAGGTGACATGCGAGGGCACACGCGCGTCGTAGAACTCGTACAGCGTGTCCTCGTCGGCCACGAGATCGCGGCGACGTGTCCGGTGCTCGAGGTCGGAGAGGTCGGTGAGGACACGCCGATTCGCCGACACGAACGCGTGCTCGGTGGGCCAGTCGCCTTCCACGAGCGCGTGACGGAGGAACAACTCGCGGGAGTGGTCCGGGTCGATGCCCCCGAAGGCGACCTTGCGGCCGGAGACGAGCGGCACGCCGTGCAACGTCACCTTCTCGTACGCGACCGCCGCTCCACGCCTCGCGTCCCACTGCGGCTCGCTGTAGGTGCGCTTGACGAGGTGGCCTGCCAGCTCCTCCGCCCAACGCGGCTCGATCCTGGCGACGGTGCGGGCCCAGAGCCGCGATGTCTCGACGAGCTCGGCGACCATGACCGCCTGCGGGGGCTTACGGGCGAGCCCGGAGCCGGGCCATATGGCAAAGCGGGTACCTCGCGTGCCGAGGTACTCCCGTGCGTCGCCGGGGCGCAGGCCCACGTGGGACAACAAGCCCGAGAGCAGGGCACGATGCACCTGCTCGGGCTCCGCGTCCCGCTCGTTGAGCTTGCACCCCGACTCCTTCGCGACGGACCGGAGCTGGCTGTGCAGGTCCTGCCACTCACGGATGCGCAGGTGGTGCAGGAACTCCCGCCGGCACATCCGCCTGAACGCGCTCGAGGACAGCCCGCGCTGCTGGGCGCGGACGTACTCCCACAGGTTCAGGTACGCGGTGAAGTCAGAGCTCGGATCAGCGAATCGGGCGTGCTGCTCGTCGGCCTCCCCCCGCCGCTCCTCGGGTCGTTGCCGCGGGTCCTGGATGGACAGGGCTGCGACGATGACGAGGATCTCGCGTAGGCACCCGTTCGCGTCTCCCGCCACGAGCATGCGCCCGAGCCGGGGGTCGACGGGCAACCTCGCAAGGTTTCGGCCGATCGGGGTGAGACGCTGGCCCGAGCCCGGCTGGGGGCTTCCGACCGCACCCAACTCGTGCAGTAGCTCGAAGGCATCGCGCACGCTTCGCCGATCGGGTGGGTCGACGAAGGGGAACGCGTCGATGTCCCCCAGCCCCAACGCCGTCATCTGGAGGATGACCGACGCGAGATTCGTACGCAGGATCTCCGGGTCGGTGTACTCGGGGCGCTCGTCGAAGTCCTCCTCCGAGTAGAGGCGTATGCATATGCCCTCTGCCACGCGGCCGCAACGGCCCTTGCGCTGATCGGCGCTCGCGCGGGAGATCTTCTCGATGGGGAGTCGCTGGACCTTCGTGCGGGTGGAGTACCGCGAGATGCGCGCGGTGCCGGGGTCGACCACGTAGCGGATGCCGGGGACGGTCAAGCTCGTCTCCGCGACGTTGGTGGAGAGCACCACCCGCCTGCCCGTGTGGGCCCGGAACACCCGCTGCTGCTCCGCGGTCGACAGGCGCGCGTACAGCGGCAGGATCTCCGTGTCCTGAAGCCCCAGGCCCGCGAGCGCCTCCGCGGTGTCCCGGATCTCCCGCTCGCCCGAGCAGAACACGAGGATGTCGCCGGGGCCCTCGCCGCAGAGCTCGTCGACCGCGTCGCAGATGCCCTGGATCTGGTCGCCGCCCTCACCGTCATCGGACTCGTCGGGCAGTGGGCGGTGGCGGACCTCGACGTGGTAGGTGCGCCCAGGGACCTCGACCACCGTCGCTCCCTCGAGGCGGTTCGCGAAGCGCTCGAGGTCGATCGTGGCGGAGGTGATGATGACCTTGAGGTCAGGTCGCTGTGGGAGGAGCTGCTGCAGGTACCCGAGTAGGAAGTCGATGTTGAGGCTTCGCTCGTGGGCCTCGTCGAGGATGATCGTATCGTAGGCGGACAGCGTCGGGTCCCGCTGGATCTCCGCGAGCAGGATCCCGTCGGTCATGAGCTTCACGAGGGTGGCGTCGCTGGAGCGGTCGGTGAATCGGACCTGGTATCCGACCTCCTCGCCCAGGCGAACGCCGAGCTCCTCCGCCACGCGCTCCGCGACGGTGCGCGCAGCGAGCCGACGTGGCTGGGTGTGGCCGATTCGGCCATCGACGCCACGACCGAGCTCGAAGCACATCTTCGGGAGCTGGGTGGTCTTGCCCGAGCCCGTCTCGCCCGCCACGATCGTGATCTGCGAGGCAGCGATCGCGGCAAGGATCTCGGTACGAGCCCCGGTGACGGGCAATTCGGGCGGATAGGTGACGGCAGGAGCGGCCCTGCGGTGCTCGGGCGAACGATCCCGCAGTCCGGAAGGGGCCCGCGCCCCGGAATCAGACGGCATCCACGACACTGTAGGCCACAGGGGAGTCGCCTGTCAGGGGACGTGTGGGGCTACCCGAGCCACCCCGCGCCGCGTCTCGCGCCGCGTCTCGCGCCGCGTCTCGCGCCGCCTCTCGCGCCGCGTCTCGCGCCCCCTCTCGCGCCGCCTCCGGTGGATCCGGCCGGCATTCCGGCCACATCGACCGCAACCGGGGGTGGGGGTGAAGGCC
>SKQL01000140.1 GCA_007119035.1 Nitriliruptorales bacterium
CACATCTTCCTCGGCGGCACAATCAGCCTCCGCAGCAGCATCGATCGACTCATCAGCGCCGCCTCCGCGCTCGACGGCATCACCGAGATCCGCACCGAGTACCTGCGCTGGACACACGACGACCTGGCCTCCACCAAGACCGACGCATGAAAAACAGTGCACAGTCAGAACGAGAAGAACCAGCGAGCACGCAGCCGGGTGGGGATGTGACCCGGCCCGCGATCACCAGAGGGGTGGCAGCACCAACGCGGCGCCCACTGCGGTCAGGAAGACAGTCGCAAGGTACGCGGCGAGCAGCCGCCAGGTGAACAGCCCCCGCAGCATCGCCATCTCGGGGAGGCTCGCGGCCATGCCGCCGACCACCATCGCGAGCATGGGCGCGGTCGGCACACCCGCGGCGAGCAGTCCCGCGCCGATGGGGAAGGCGGCCTCGCCCCGCAGATAAAGGGGGATGCCGAGAACCGCGGCCACGGGCACGGCCATCGGCCCCACCGAAGCGACCGCTGCGGTCACCGCGCGCTCCGGGACGGCGCCGTAGATGAGCGCGCCTATCGCCACACCGATCAGCATGGGACGAAGCATCGGACGAAGCATCCCGACCGCTGCGTCGAGCGCGTGGCGGCCCTCCAGACGCAATCCGCGCCACGCGGGGGCTGCGTCCTTGCCGCAGGTAGGCGAGTCGAGCACGTCCGCGCCCACCTCCCCGGAGCCACCCGCGATCGGCAAGGGAGCTCGGGTGGGGCGGACATGGCCACGTAGCCATCGGTCGAGGCGGCCGCGCTCCCAGACGACCGCGGTGGCGGTACTCACGGCGATGCCGAACACGGCGTAGCTCGCCGCCGCGCGGGCACCGAACAGCACGCCGACCACGGCGAGGATGTAGGGGCTCAGCAGCGGCGAGGCGGTGAGGAACGCAACGACCGCCGAGAAACGCACACGCGCCTGCAACAGGCCGGACAGGAGCGGGATGGTCGAGCATCCGCAGAAGGGCGTGATCGCCCCCAGTGCGATGCCCTTGCCGACCGCGAGGCTCGTGCGTTCCGCGCCGAGCCATCGCTGGAGCCGCTCAGGCCCGAGGCAGCGCTGGGCCAACGCGATCCCGACCGCGATGGGCACGAACAGGACAAGCAGGGTGAGCAGCAGCGACCCGAACAGCACGGCCGTCTCGACGAGGCGGTCGGCGTCCACGGTCATGGATTCCCCCCTGGCTCGACGCACAGGTCGGGGACGGCGCAGACGGCCGCGAGGTGACGGCACGCGTCGGCGTCGAGCGCGTAGTACGCCCAGGTCCCGTGCTTCTCACGGCGGACGAGGCCGGCCTCGACGAGCTTTTTCATGTGGTGGCTGATCGTGGGCTGGCTGAGGCCGATGGGCTCCTCGAGGTCGCACCCGCACACGGGCCCGTCCGCATTGGCGAGCGCGTTGATGATCCGCACCCGGGCAGGCTCCGCGAGTGCCTTGAACACCGACGCGGCCGTCGCCGCCTCCTCGTCCGACATCGTCGGCGCGGCAAGCGGGGCGCAGCACCGCACCGGTGTCTCATCGACTGTGCTCATGCCGGGGACGGTAGCACCTATATCGACAAGCATCAATGTATCCGGGGACGTCGGCGGGTTCCGGCGAGCAGGCTGCTCAGCGCTCCCCCAGTAGCTCGCGTTCAACGCCGGCGACTCATGCACACATGACAGAGTCCCAGCGCTCAGCAGACGCTGGGACTCGAAGCGACGACGTGGTCAGGCGCTTGCCGCTATCAGGCCATCTCGGAGAGTGCGGACACGTGGCCGATCTGCACCAGGATGGCGTACATGTCGTAGTAGACGTGATCCTCGACGATCTTGCCGTCCCGCCAACGAACAGGATTGCAAAAGCTGAACTCGATCGGCCGGTTCGTTGCCTCCAGGCCAGCTAAGCGCCCATGGTGGGTGCCACGGCCGATGCCACGGAAAACCGTCCAGTCACCTCCTGCAAAGGTGTCGACCTCCTCGACGCGTAAGTCGGGGAAAGGCTCGAACTGGCTCGCCAGGTACGCACGGATCTCGTCGTAACCCGAGCAGGTTTCTTGGGTAGCGTGATCGGTCAGCACCGCGTCTTCGGCGTAGTAGCTGGTGGCCCCGTCGATGTCGTGGCGGTCCATCGCGTCGAACTGTTCTCGAAGGCGACGGACGTTCTCCTCGGATTGTGTCGCCATGCTCTTTCACCCCTTCCGCTGATTCTGATATTGCCGACGGGGGCATCCTTTCCGTGTCTCAGCATTCCGCGGCCCGGCTGTCCCCTCTGCTGCATAACACGGGGACGGAAATAGATCCAGGGATCTCGAGCAAGCAGTGAGCCTGATGTCACGCGGACTACGGACGGGCGCAGGGCCGCGTCGGCCAACGCGGCAATGGGCGGGCAGCTCGGTCCAACGCGCTGGTCCCAAACGGGCGTCAGGCCCCCGCGCCCGTCTCGACGACCGCGCCCTCGATCTCATCGAGGGTGGCGGCATCGAGCTTCAGGCCGCTCGCGGCCAACCATGCATCGACCTGGTCTGCGTTGCGTGCCCCGACTATCGACCCGGTGACGCCGACCTGAGCGAGCGCCCACGCGATGGCGACCGCGGGGATTCCCGTGTCGAGCCGCGCGGCGATCTCCCGCAGCCGCTCGACAAGTGCGAGGTTCTTCGACAACTGGGGCTCCTGAAACCGCGAGGAGTTGCGCCGCCAGTCGTCCTCGGGCAGCTCCCTGACTCTATCCGCGGTGAATTTGCCGGTCAGAAGCCCAGACGCCATCGGCGAGTAGACGATGACGCCGGTGCCGTTGTCCGCTGCCCACGAGAGCACCTCGTCACGGGCATCGCGAACGACCAGGCTGAGGGGAGGCTGGAGCGAGTCGACGTGGCAGATGGCCTCGCAGCGCTCGAGCAGGTCCACAGGGAAATTGCTCACGCCGCCCAACGGACCTTGCCCTCCTTGACGAGCTCGTCCATCACCCCCCAGGACTCCTCGATGGGGGTGCCGCTGGCCTCGTCTGGCCAATGGAACTGGTACAGATCGATGGTGTCGAGGCCGAGGCGCTCGAGGCTCTGCTCGCACTCGTAGCGGATGGCGTCGGGACGCAGGGTGCGCTTGGGGATGCCGTCGTCATACCAGTTGACGCCGCACTTCGTGAACACATACACGTCCTCGTGGACCCGGTACGGCGTGACCGCGCGACCCACGACTCGCTCACTGTGGCCGAGCCCGTACACGGCCGCGGTGTCGATCCAGTTCACCCCGGAGTCGATCGCATGCTGGATCGCGGCAACCGAATCGTCGTCGTCGACGCCGCTCCAGCCGTTCTGCCGGGAGCCGTTCAGCCACGCTCCCCCTGTGGCCCACGACCCGAAGCCCACAGTGGTGATAGCCGGACCGTGGTGACCGAGCTTCCTGCTCTCCATCGTCTGCCTCCAGGAAGGTGGGGTGCCCAGGGCGTGCAGGCGGTCGGGCATGGTAACAGCGGGGTCTCGCTTCCAGCCCTGCGTCCGCGAGGATGGACGACCCCTACCATGGCGTCATGGAGTTCCCCGAGGCCGCACGAGCGGAGGGCCGCGCACCGATCTGCCCATGGTGCGGCGTAACCGCGCTTCCCGGGTCGGCGACTGGGGAGGCAATCGACTTCGTGTGCGACAACGCGGACTGCGCCGCATTCGGCGAGCGGGCGGGGGCATAGTCACCGACAGGCGACATATCCTCAGGCGTCTCGGTCTCTGACGACGGTACGCCGACACGGGCGACGACCCACCCCCTGCATCGTCCACCGCCGCATCAGTCGAGGAGTGACCCAGATGTGCCTCGGGATCCCCGCCCGCATCGTCTCCTTGCACGACGAGCACCCGCACCTTGCCACCGCTGACGTCCAGGGCAGCCCGCACCGTGTGAACCTGGCGCTCCTCGACGACGACCCGCCCGCCCCGGGTGACTGGGTGCTGCTGCAACATGGGGTTCGCCATGGAGCGCCTGGCCCCCGAGGAGGTCACACGAGCACCGCAGGGCTTGGCGATCGCGGGAGCCGGCGACCCGGGGGGCCGATGGCGACCCCGCGTCGCACGACTCGGATCCGGGCGGTGCTCACGCGCCCTCGGGCTCTTCGACCGCCGCGAACCGGAGCCCGCGGTAGCGCTGGAGGTAGGCGGCGAGGGAGCAGTGGACCTCGTGCGTGGGCCGAGCCCTCCGCCAATAGCAGGAGCAGGCACGAACGCAGGTAGCAGCGGGGCAGGCCCGCGCAGGAGGCCCTTACTGGATCGCCCATCGGAGCTCCCACGCGCGTCGGCGTCAGGGAATCGCGGGGCGCACACCTTGCGAAATCGCCACGCGTTGACCCGTTCCCCCCTGAGCATGCTCTAACCTCGGCCTTCGACGAGGACGTGACCCCCGTGGCGACGCCCTTTGACTCACCCCATTCGATGCACAAGGATGTTCTCGCGATCACCCGGCCGAGATCCCCTTGCTCTGCAGACGGGGTCTCGGAGGCTGCAGGGATGGCGGCATCACCACCTGAGGGCCCGCGCGACGAGCAACGATCCACGACCGAGACAATGGAGGCACGACCATGGCCAACGACGGCCGCAAACCCACGACGACCGATGCGGGAATCCCGGTCCCAAGCGACGAGCACTCGCTCACCGTCGGACCCGACGGCCCGATCCTGCTCCACGATCACTACCTCGTGGAGCAGATGGCGAACTTCAACCGCGAGCGGATCCCCGAACGCCAGCCGCATGCCAAGGGGGGCGGCGCCTTCGGGCGCTTCGAGGTCACCAACGATGTGAGCGCCTACACGAAGGCTGCGGTGTTCCAGCCGGGCACCAGGACCGACCTGGTGCTCCGGTTCTCCTCGGTCGCCGGTGAGCGTGGCAGCCCGGACACGTGGCGCGACCCGCGCGGCTTCGCGGTGAAGTTCTACACCAGCGAGGGCAACTACGACATGGTCGGCAACAACACGCCGGTGTTCTTCATCCGCGACCCTATGAAGTTCCAGCACTTCATCCGCTCGCAGAAGCGCCGTGCGGACACGAATCTGCGCGATCACGACATGCAGTGGGACTTCTGGTCGCTGTCGCCGGAGTCGGCTCACCAGGTGACCTGGCTGATGGGTGATCGCGGCATCCCCAGGACGTGGCGGCACATGAACGGCTACTCGAGCCACACCTACATGTGGGTCAACGCCCAAGGCCAGAAGTTCTGGGTCAAGTACCACTTCAAGACCGACCAGGGCATCGAGTTCCTCACCCAGGACGAAGCCGACCAGCTGGCGGGCACCGACGGGGACTACCACACCCGCGACCTCTACGAGGCGATCCAGCGCGGCGACCACCCGAGTTGGACGCTGCACATGCAGATCATGCCGTTCGCCGACGCGGAGACGTATCGGTTCAACCCGTTCGACCTCACGAAGGTATGGCCCCACGAGGACTACCCGCTCATCGAGGTCGGCCGGCTGACGCTGGACCGCAACCCGACCGACTACCACACCGAGATCGAGCAAGCCGCCTTCGAGCCCAACAACCTCGTCCCGGGTATCGGCGTGAGCCCGGACAAGATGCTCCTCGGCCGCATCTTCTCCTACGCCGACGCCCACCGCGCCCGCATCGGGGTCAACTACAAGCAGATTCCGGTCAACGCACCGCAGGCGCCCGTGCACTCCTACAGCAAGGACGGGGCAATGCGCGTTCAGAACGTGTCCGACCCCGTGTACGCGCCGAACTCCAAGGGCGGCCCCCAGGCCGACACCGCCAGCTACCCCGAGTCCGCGACGTGGGAAGCAGGCGGAGAGATGCTCCACGCGGCGTACACCCCGCGGGCGGAGGACGACGACTTCGGTCAGGCCGGCACGCTCGTCCGGGAGGTCATGGACGACGACGCCCGCACGCGTCTGGTGTCAAACGTCGTCGGACACCTGAGCGACGGTGTCTCCGAGCCCGTGCTCGAGCGTGCCTTGGCGTACTGGCGCAACGTGGACAAGGACATCGGCGAGCGCATCGCCAAGGGCGTGAACAGGGGCTGATCCGTGCCGCCGTCCTCCCCGCGGAGGACGGCGGCACGCGGCGCGGAATCTCCGAGCACACCACCAACGACCACCGAAAGGGCATATACGCCCGGGTCGGCGTGGCCAGCCACTCCGAGCTCCCCGCCCGCCTGCAGGCGGAGCAGTACAACCCCCGCACCCAGGCGGGGCTCACGCCGAGTCCTCACGGCTGGCTCCTCGAACACCGGGACCCCAGGCCGGAGAGGATGACCGATGGTGCGCCGCCGCACCGCTCCTTACCGTCACGGAGGTGGCTCCCGTTAGCGGTCGATCGCGCCGGAATACCGGCCGCATCGACCACAAACAGCAGGGGGCACGCACGCGCCCACCACCACCCGCCCACCTGCGCCAGTAGCGGTCGATCGCGCCGGAATACCGGCCGCATCGACCACAAACAGCAGGGGGCACGCGCCCGCCCACCACCACCCGCGCACCCGCGCCAGTAGCGGTCGATCGGACCGGAATACCGGCCGCATCGACCACAAACAGCAGGGGGCACGCGCCCGCCCAGCACCCGCTCACCTCAACCTGGCTCCCGTTAGCGGGCAGCTGCCGTCGCTGGACCTCTCGGCACCTTCGGGGTAACGTGGCCTTGCCGTAGTGGACGGGAAGCCGGTGCGAATCCGGCGTGGTCCTCGCCACTGTGATCGGGTAGCGCCACGCCAGCGCGCCACTGGGCCTCCGAGCTCGGGAAGGCGGTGTCGGAGCGGTGACCCGTAAGCCAGGAGACCGGCTACGGCGACGCCAGTATTCCTCGAGGCAAGGAAAGTAGGTCATCCGTGACGCCCCCCGCACTTCTTCGTACCGTTGCCCTGTTGCTGCTCGCCACCGTCGTGCTCGCCGCCTGCGGCGAAGGTGACTCCCCCACCGACGAGGGGGAGACCACAACGGCTACAGGCGATCCCGACGAGACCCCGGAGGACGGCGCTACCGGCGGGACCGACGCCACGACGCTCGACCGCAACCTCGTCGACGGCTGCGCCGACGATGCTGTCGACGGCACGGACCACTTCCCGGAGAAGGCCACGTTCGAGCACGCACAGCGCGTGGACGTGACGTACTCCGATGAGTACAAGGTCCTCGAGGTGCAGACCACATTCACCGAGGAGCCGTTGTCCCTCGTGCTCGTCCAGTGCGGCCTCGACGCCCCCGAGCTTGACGGTGACCTCGCGGACGCACCGGTGATCGAGGTGCCGGTCCGCGAAGCCGTCACCCTCACCACGGCGAACCTGGCGCACTTCGAAGCGCTCGGGGCCGTCGACAGGCTGGTGGGGGTCGGCACCACCGACTTCGTCACCACCGAGCCGGTGCTCGAGCGGATCGAGGCTGGCGAGATCGCGGGCTACGGCACGCCCGGTGGGCCGCCCGACACCGAGCGGCTCATCGCGGCCGCCCCCGACGTGGCGATCATGGACGCGTTCGGTGAGACCGCGCTGGACGACTTCGCACGGCTGGGCGACGCGGGCGTCGACGTGCTGCCCAACGCCGACTTCGACGAGGCCCATCCCCTGGGGCGTGCGGAGTGGGTGAAGGTCACCGGCCTGCTGCTCAATCGAGAGGCGGATGCCGAAGTGGCCTTCGATGAGATCCGGGCCGGCTACGAGGAGGTGGCCGCGCAGGTGGCAGACGTCGACGACCGTCCCCGCGTGCTGATGGACATGCCCTTCGAGGGCACCTGGTTCGCCGCCGGCGGGCAGAGCCTCAGCGCGACGCTGATCACCGACGCCGGGGGGGAGTACGTCTTCGCCGACGACGACTCCACGGGATCGCTCTCCTACGACATCGAGGCGGTGCTCGACCGCGGCGCCGACGCCGACGTCTGGCTCGGCGCCGGGTCGGTGTCCACCTCGATGGACGACCTGCTCGCCCAGGACGAGCGCTTCGGCTCTATCGCCGCCGCGCAGGAGGGCGAGGTCTGGGCCGGCGATGCGATGGTCTCCCCGGACGGCGGCAACGCCCGGATGGAACGGGGCATCTATCGCGCAGACGAGCTGCTCGCCGACTTCGCCGCGATCTTCCACCCGGGCCTCGTAGACCACGACCCGATCTACTACGGCCGGGTCGGCGACCCCGGCTCGTGAGCACCGACAGCCCCGCGCGACCTCGCGAGCGGGCCGCCCTGGCGACGAGGCTGCCGGACAGCGCGACGTCCCGGGCCCGCCACTCGCGGCGAGCGACCCTCGCGATGGTCCTGCTCGCGGTCCTCTGCATGACCTTGATGGCCGCCACGACCGCGCTTGGCTCAGCGGCCCTCCCGCTGGGTGAGGTCATGCGGGCGGTGGTCGGCCGCGACGTGCCCGAGGGGACAGCCACCATCGTGGGCCAGGTGCGCCTCCCGCGGGCGGTGACCGGCCTGATCGCCGGCGCCGCGCTCGGCCTCGGAGGCCTGCAGATGCAGACCCTGTTCCGAAATCCCCTCGCCGATCCCTACATCCTCGGGATCAGCGCGGGCGCGAGCCTCGGGGTTGCGCTGGTGGTCCTGGTGGCCGGCCCGACGGGGGCGGTCCTCGGAGTCGGCCTCGGCCTGTCCGGTGGCGCGACCGTCGCCGCCGCGGCGGCAGCCGGCGCGACCGCGGTGACCCTACTCGTCCTGGCGGCCTCGCGACGTGTGGAGAATCCCGCCACGGTACTGATCATCGGCTTGATGGTCGGCTATGGGGTCACCGCGATCGTGAGCGTGCTCGTCCAAGGCGGATTCGGGCAACTCGAGCGTGTCCGGGCCTTCGTGGCGTGGGGATTCGGGAGCTTCGCGGGCACGTCCTGGACCGACATCCAACTCCTCGCGGCCCTGGTGTTCGTCGGCGTCGTGCTCGCTGCCGCGACGATGAAAGCGCTCAACGCCCTGCTTCTCGGGGACGCGTATGCGGCATCCATGGGTGTGCGGGTCCGCCGGGTCCGCATCATCGTGGTGATCGGCGCGTCGTTGCTCGCCGGAGTGGTCACCGCCTTCTGCGGGCCGATCGCCTTCATAGGAGTGGCCTCCCCCCACCTCGCGCGCGGCCTGCTGCGCAGCTCCGACCACCGACTCCTCATTCCCGCGACGCTGCTCGTCGGCGCATGCGTCGCCCTGGCTGCCGGTCTGGTGGCGCAACTGCCCGGGCAGGACGCCACGCTGCCACTGAACTCCGTGACCGCGCTCGTCGGCGCACCCGTGGTGGTCACCGTCCTGCTGCGACTGCGCCGATCCTCGCGGGCGGTGGTCACATGAGAGCCCGCAGCGGACTCCCCCTCGAGGAGCGCAACGCCACGCCGGTCACGGGCACCGAGACCCCCGGGCAGCCCGATGCCGCACCGGTCGTGCTGAGCGCGAGCGGTCTCGCTGTGGGCTACCGTCACCGTCGATCGCCTTCCACGGTGCTGAGCGACCTGGACCTCAGCCTTCGAGCGGGACACGTCACCTGTCTCCTGGGCCCCAACGGCTGCGGCAAGACGACACTGCTGCGCACCCTCGCGGGGTCCCTTCCCCCGCTTGCCGGCCGGGTGCACCTGGAAGGGTCGGAGCTCACGCGCTTGTCCCCGACCGATCGCGCACGTCACATCGCGGTCGTGCTCACCGTCGGGGTGGAGTTCGGGCTTCTGCGCGTCACCGACCTCGTAGCCCTCGGACGCCACCCCTACACGGGCTGGAGCGGGCGCCTCGACAGCGGCGACCACGACGCGATCGGGTGGGCGCTCGAGGTGACCGACACATCCGCTCTTGCGCACCGCTCAGTCCCGGAGCTCTCCGACGGCGAGCGCCAGCGGGTGATGATCGCTCGCGCCCTCGCGCAGGAGCCCCGGGCACTGCTGCTCGACGAGCCCACCGCGTTCGTGGACCTGCCGCGTCGACTGGAGCTCACGGAGCTGCTCGCCCGCCTCGCCCGCGACTCCGGTCTCGCGATCCTCCTGACGAGCCACGACCTCGACCTGGCGCTGCGCGTCGCCGACGACATCTGGCTCGTCGGCCCTGGCGATGCTCCCCGAAGCGCTCCCGAGGTGGTCACGGGCGCGCCGGAAGACCTCGCGCTCTCGGGGGCCCTCGCCCACGCGTTCGACACGCCACGGGTGCGCTATGACCCGCGGCGGGAGCGATTCACCACCGACCGCCACCCCGACGGCCGGGTCGCGGTCTTGGGGGAGGGCCTGGCCGCCCAGTGGGCAGCGCATGCGGTGGAGCGAGCCGGCTACCAGGCGGTGGACGACCCCCGGGCTCCTGTGCACGTGACCGTCGAGGAGGGTCCGACGTGGCGCCTCACCGGGCCGGGCCTGCAGGGCCGGCACCACAACACCTTGGGAGCGCTCGCGGAGGATTTGCGCCGCCAGCGGTGAGCACCTGCGGCGGCCCTGGAGCTCGACCCAGTCGCCCGCGGCGATGCCGCGCTGTCGGGCGGCGTCGGGATGCACCTCGATCTGAGGGTCAGGCGCCCGGCTGGGCAAGCTCGCCACGTTGCGGTGCTGGGTCTCGCAGAAGTGCAACGACTTCGCGCACGTAAGGATCAACGGGAAGCGCTCAGCGAGGTCCGGGCGCGATCTGGGGCTCGTGCGTGGCTCCTCGAACTCGGGCAGCGGCGGATAGCCGCGATCAGCCAGCTCCTCGGAGTAGAGCTCGACCTCGCGCGAGGGCGTGGCGAACCCACGGGGCACGTGACCGTCAACCTGGGCGTACTTGCGGTGGCGCGTCTCGAGCGGCACGTGGACACCCGCGGGCTCCGCGCGCAGCTGCTCGAGCGTCACGCCGCCCGGAGCGAGTGAGCACCAGCGGACGTTTCCACGACGGGATGGATCTTTTCGCGCCGCGTGGTACGCCCGTCGTCGCCAGGTAGGCGCCACTGGTACAACGGGGCCACTGTCGCGCGGTAGTAACCCGAGGACCGGAGCTCGAAGGATGAACCAAGCCCCTGCCACCCCGACGTTCGTGCCCGATGGATTCGGCAGCCGGTTGAAGATCGGACTGGTCTACATGGCGTCGAGCGT
Source organism: Nitriliruptorales bacterium (assembly GCA_007119035.1). GTDB lineage: Bacteria > Actinomycetota > Nitriliruptoria > Euzebyales > Egibacteraceae > SKQL01. The sequence continues at coordinate 10,996 of SKQL01000140.1, forward strand.
CGTCATGGAGCCCGAGATGTACGCGATGGCCAGCGACGACGTGTCGGTGCACACCAGCCGGGTGACGTTGCCCAAGGTCACCGTGGAGGGGCTCACCACGATGATGGAGTCCCCCGAGCTCGAGCAGGCGGTCCGGCTGGCTGCCGCGGCCCCCCTCGACGTGCTCTGCTTCGGAGGTACGAGTGCCTCGTTCGTGCACGGCACGGCGTGGGACCGCGACTTGATCGAGCGCATCGGGCGCTGGGCGCCGGGGATCCCGACGACGACCGCCTCCACGGCCACCCTTGCGGCGCTCGAGGCCGTCGGAGCCGGTCCCATCGCTCTCGCGACTCCCTACGTCGAGGAGGTCAACGAGCGAGCGGTGCGGTTCCTCTCGGAGAACGGTCACAAGGTCCTCAGCTACGAGGGGCTCGGCATCACCGGTGACCATGCCCTGGCTGAGGTCACCCTGGAAGAGGTCTTCGAGCTCGCGTGCCGCGTCGACGTCCCGGAGGCAACCGCCGTCTTCATCAGCTGTACGAACCTGCGGACGGTCGGAGCCATCGCGGCACTCGAGGCGGAGCTCGGCAAGCCTGTCATCAGCGCCGTCCAGGCCTCCTTCTGGCACTGTCTCGAGATCGGCGGCGTCGCGGGGGCGAAACCGGGCTATGGCTCCCTGTTCGATGATCGCCTCGCTCCCCGGTCCTAGCGGAAGCGCTGGGTCTGGTCGCGTCGGTAGGCCCACGTGGCCAGGGAGCCCAACACGACGATCCATCCCGCGAGGGCGGCCCACCCAGCCGCACTCGGGCTGGCGCCGTAGGCCGCGCCCAGGCTGACCTCCACCCACGGGCGCATAGGTGTGGCAAGGCCGGCCGTCTGCGCCCACCCGGGTAGGGACTCGAGGGGAATGAAGATCCCGCCGACGAAGCCCATCGGCAGGAACAACACGTTGGCGACCGCCACCTCGGCTTGGGGCAGAGCGTTGTCAAGCGTCAAGCCCAGGAGGGCCATCGCGACCGCGCCGCCCAGCACTGCCGCTGCCAGCAGCGGCCACCGGGCGGGTGGGACGCTCACCACCGTGGCGAACACCGCAACGACGACGGCGGGCAGCGCACCGACCACCGCGAAGCCGAGGCCCACGACGACCTTGGCGGCGAGCGCGACGCGCGAGGAGACCGACAGCAGCAGGAACGAGACGAGGCCGTAGGCTGCCGCATCGTGGATCGCGCCGAAGGCGAGCAGCCGTCTCATCGACCCGGTCCTCCTGCTGGCCGAGCTCGCAATCCTCGTCCTCGGGGGACTTGCCTCCTGGGCTGCCAGCGGGCGCCCGTGGCTCGTTACTGCCTCCGCTGCTCCGCCAGTGCGCCCGAGCACCGGCACCGCGAAGCGGCGTCGAAGGGGCCACAGCAGTGGCACGAGCAGATCGCCGAGGGGAGTCCATAGGAACGCCGCCGCCTGCAGCGACAGGCGGGGCGGCGGCCAGCCAGACAGCAGGGCCGGTGAGGGCGTGTATGTGCCCCATCACCGTGGGCCTCCTCCTGGGCTGTCGGAACTGCCGCGGCGAAGCCGCCTGACCTCGGCATTTACGATGCCACCGGTGAGGACAGCGATACTGCTGAGCCACATCCACAGCACGCCGGCGAGGACCGCGCCGAGCATCCGCCCGGCGACGGCCACCGCCTCATCGGTCTCCCCCACTTCGGGCACCGTCGGCCCCGCCGCGGCGAGGTAGGCCTGGAACCCGATCGCGACCGCGACCAGCGCCACGGTCCCGATGACCGTCCCCGGCAGGCAATGTCGCCACGTGTTGCTCACGTTCGGTCCGTACCTGTACAGGATCAGCAGGAAGCTTGCGCAGATGAGGCCGACCACGGGCCAGCGGGCCACGGCCCACAGCACCTCGAACGCCTGGCCCAGGCCAAGCCACTCGGCGAGGCGTTGCCCGCCGCCGAGCAGGGGCCCGATCACCACCATCGCGAGCACGACGAGCACGGTCAGCACCGCGACGAGGGACAACGCGGTGCCGAGGGCCCACAGCGCCGGGAGCCCGCGACGCTCGGATACCGCGTAGGCGTCGTCGAGCGCGCGGATCGCGGCTCTGAACATACGACCGGCTAACCACAACGCGACGGCGAGGCTGCCGACCGCGAGACCCGCCCGCTCCTGACGCAGCAAGCCCTCGGCCATGGGCGCCAGGATGTCGCCGGCCAACTCCTCGTCGAAGACGCGCCCGAGCAGACTGACGAATGCCGTCTCGATCTCCTGCACCCGTTCGTGGCCGACGAACCGTTGCAGGAACCCGAGCGCCGCACCGAACGCGGTCAGGAGAGGCAGCAGCGAGATCAGCGCGTAGTACGTCATCTCGGCCGCGAGCCCGGTGACGCGGACGTCGACGAAACGCCGCGCCCCCCTCACCCCGAGCAGGAAGACGTTCAGCCACCCGGGGCCGACCGGACGACGAGCAGCCAGGCCCTCGAGGCGGTCGAAGAGGTCGCCGCTCTCTGCCACCGCCCACCTCTTCGTCTGGACCTCGACGCCTGGCCCGGAGACAGGCACCTGAGCAGACACCGTATCCGGTGCACCCTGGATGCCCGTGGATCCGCGACAAAGTCATGTGCCAGCGCGGGGAAGAGCACTCTCCTCCGCAGGCACCTGCTGCGGCTTCTTCGACTTCCACGTCACCGACGGGCACGAGGCGGCGCAGCGCCGGGCCCCTGCCAGATGGGGCATCCGGCGGAGGACCTAGGTCCCGGTAGGAAGGGAGAAAGGTCCCTGGAACCAGTCCAGAACGATGACTAATACTCTTTATGTTTAGCTTATTGGTTATCGACTCGGCCTTGTGGTCAGCGACTGGAGAGAGCCATGCGGACCCACTTTCGATCCCTCGCCTTGCTCGCGGCAATGCTGGTGCTCGCTGCCGGCTGCGCCCCCGACTTCGAGCAGATGGCCGCTGACTCGGCGACCGAGAGCGACGACGGGGCGGGCGCGGAGGCCATCGAGTACGCCGATGCGGGGTTCGACGCTGACCGGAGCCCACCCGATGACTGGGAGCCACGCGACCCACGGTTGGATCCGGCCCCGGAGGGCGATCTCCACGAGATCGAGATCCGCGCCAGCCACGTGGAGAACAACGTCGCCCCCGGTGTCGATCAAGAGCTGTGGACCTACGACGACGTCGTTCCCGGTCCGACGTTGCGGGGCAAGGTCGGCGACACGTTCCGGGTCACGCTCATCAACGATGGCGACATGGGCCACTCGATCGACTTCCACTCCTCGAAGGTGGCCCCTGACGTGGAGATGCGGACCATTGAAGCCGGCGAGGAACTCGTCTATGAGTTCGAGGCCAAGCACGCCGGCATCTTCATGTACCACTGCGGCACCGACCCAGTGCTACAGCACACCGGCATGGGCCAGCACGGCGCGATGATCATCGACCCACCGGACCTCGACCCGGTGGACCACGAGTTCTGGCTGGTGCAGCACGAGTACTACTTCGGCCCCCTCGGCCAGGCCCGCGAAAAGATGGAGAACGAGGCCTGGGACGCGGTTGTGTTCAACGGCTACCCGTTCCAGTACGTGCACGCGCCTATCGAGGGCGTCGAGCCCGGCGAGCGGGTGCGGATGTGGGTGATGAACAACGGGCCGAGCGAGAACAGCTCGTTCCATGTCATCGGCACGATTTTCGACACCGTCTACAAGGAGGGCAGCTACCGACTGCACCCCGACCGGGACGCTCCCGGCGGGGCGCAGCTGCTGGACCTGCTGCCCTCGGGCGGCGGGTTCGTGGAGTTCACCTTCGACACCGACGGTGTCTACCCGTTCGTCACCCACAAGTTCGCCAACCTCCCGAAGGGCGCGGTCGGCCTGTTCACCGTCGGTGACGCCGACCCGGCCGACGCCGGCAAGTAGCCCGACGACGAACCCACCAGCCATCGCGAGGAGCGCACGATGACAAGCGAACACCGCGACGATCCGCCGAACCTGGTCGGCAGCGACGCCTGGGCCCGAGAGGTGCTGGCCGACTCGGAGCACGACACCGGGTTGGGATTGGCCGTGGCGCGCGATGCCCAGCGCGTGGTGGCGGGTGAGATGACGGAAGAGGAATTCCGCCGTCGCCACCATGGGGCGTACCTGGAGGCGTTCGGCGTCGACGCCCGACCGAGCCTCGACGATGGGTTGGCCCCTCCGGATCCTGAGCGAAGCCGTGCCGAGGCGTCACCGGCCGACCGTGGGCCGCGCGACATCGCCGAGCCACCCAGGCCTCAGGACACCGACGCGGGCGACGACGGAGGGCCCGGCGAACCTGCGACGGTGCCCCGCCGAGCCGTGCTGGGCGCAGTCGGAGGTGCGGCGATCGGTGCCCTGTTCTTCGGTGAGATGTTCCGTCGCAACGCGAGTGCGGGGGAACCACCCGCCCAGGGGGATGCCGCGTCCGCGCGGGGAGACGGTACCGCCCGCGCGGCCGGGGGTGGCGTCGCCCCGCCGGGCAAGCAGTTGCCCGTGCAGTTCGGGATGGTGATCGACCTCGAGCGCTGTGACGGCTGTTTGGACTGCGTCCAGGCGTGTTCGGACGAGAACGGGCTCTCCGAGGGTGTGCTGTGGCCCTACGTCCTCTCCTACCAGGAGCCCCAGGACGTCGATCCGCGATTCCTCGTGCGGATGTGCCAGCACTGCACCAAGGCGCCCTGTGTGATGGTATGCCCCACCGGCGCTCGCCACCGGCGGCTGGCCGACGGCTTGGTGCTGACCGACTACGACGTGTGCATCGGCTGCCGCTACTGCCAGGTCGCTTGCCCGTACGGCGCCAACGTGTTCCAGTGGTCGCACCCGGCGGTCTACGGTGGCAGCTTCCAGGGCGACGGGCGGGACAGCCGCGGAGTCAAGGTCGCAGGCGATCCGCCCATGGGCGTGATGGGCAAGTGCACGTTCTGCCCGATCCGGCAGGAGGACCCTGAGCGTCGCGGCACCGCCTCGTGTGTCGATGCGTGCGCCATGGGGGCGCTGCACATCGGCGACCTCAACGATCCCGAGAGCGCTCCCAACCGCTACCTGGCCCAACGGCGCGAGGAGGCCGGCGGCAACCTGCCGACCTTCCGACTGCTGGAAGGCCTCGGAACCGAGCCGAACATCATCTACATCGGCCAGCCACCGTCCGCGCAGGCCGAGCTCATCGACGGCCCGTTCGACTACGAGGACTGGGACCTGACCGAGGACCGCAGGGCGGTCCTCGAAGGGCCCGAGCCCTGGTTCCGTCGCCTCGCCAGGGAGGGGTAGACATGGCCACCACACAACGACCATCGGTCGACGAGACCGGCGACAGCGCTCTCACCGCGACGATCCTGCGACCGCTGGGGCGTCCCTCATGGCGGTGGATGGCCACATTGGCGGCGGCAGCCGTCGGGCTGGCGTGGTTCGCACAGGCATGGGTCTTCCAGCTGCGTTACGGCCTGATCGTGACCAACCTGGCCGACTGGGGCTACGTCGGGGGGATCCCGTGGGGGTTCTACGTCGGCTCGTTCATCTGGTGGGTGGGCATCGCCCACGGAGGGATCATCGTCTCCGCAGCGGTACGGCTGTTCGGCATGGACACGTTCGCGCCGGTCGCCCGCATCGCGGAGCTGTTGACCCTGGCCGGACTGGCCAACGCGGGCCTGTACATCGTCATCCACCTGGGGCGACCCGACCGGGTGGTGTCGAGCATCCTGCCCAACCTCCCCCAAACCATCCAGACCTCGCCGCTGGCGTGGGACGTGGTGGTGATCACGCTGTACTTCGTGCTCACCGCCACCTACCTGACCCTGACGTTGCGCCACGACCTGCACAGGCTGGCCGGTCGGCTGCCCCGGGCGTTCACGCCGCTGTACCGGCTCCTGCTGGCCGGCCACCGCCCGGGGGAGCAGGCGAAGGCCGAGCGCATGGCGTGGTGGCTGGCCCTAGGGCTGATCGTGCTCGCTCCCTTCTTCTTGCACGGTGGGGTGATCCCGTGGCTGTTCGCCCTGCTGCCGGGGCAGCCGGGTTGGTTCGGCCCAGTCCAGGGACCGCAGTTCCTGGCCGCTGCACTCGCCTCGGCGCTGGGAGCGGTCACCCTGCTCGCCTACGTCCTCCGCCGCGTCTACCGGTGGGAAGAGCTCATCGACGACCGGGTCTTTCGCGGCCTCTCGCGCTGGGTCGGGTTGTTCGCGCTGTTGTTCCTGTGGCTGCAGCTGCAGAAGGTGGTCACCGGGTCCGCAATGGCCCCGCTGTCGATCGAAACGGCAGTGGACGCCGTCGTGGCCACCCCCCTTTACTGGGTGGCCCTCGCCATGCTGGCGGTCACCGTCGCCCACGTCGGCGTGCAGATGCTCGCCCCCCAGCGGTTCAGCGTCGGACGCACCGTCGCCGTGGCAGTGCTGCCCCTCGTAGCGATCCTCATCGAGAAGACCCTGTTCGTGGTCGAAGGGCTGATGTACCCGGTGTTCGACCTCTACGAGGGGGTGCCGGGCAGCTACACACCGTCATGGGTTGAACTGTCCTCCCTCGTCGGCGCCCTCTCGATCATGGTGCTGTTCTTCCTCGTCGCGGTGAAGGTCGTACCCCTCATCGAACTGAAGGAGGCAGAATCATGACCGGGTTCGGACTCGGGCCGGTGCTCATCTTCGGAATCGTCCTCTCCCCCGTGTACCTGATGCTGATCGGCTGGCTGCTCGGCCGACCACGTGAGCTGCGCCTGCCACTGATCGGCATCGGCTACCTGGCCGGGTTCACCGCGCTCGCGTGGGGCGGGATGGCACTTTTCGCCCTACTGGTCGACATCTTGTTCATCGCATGAACGAGCCGCCGGCCCCGGCCCGACAGGCGCTCCTCGCATCCGCGCACTCGAGGGACCTGGGTCCTGCCCGGGCGGAGCCGTTCGGCGCTGCCGGGCGGGTGGACGAGCGCGGACTATGTGACTGCACGCTGGGAGCAACGCGGAGCCTCTCTCATGACCGTCCTTGTCACCGTCGCCTCCAAGCACGGCGCCACCGTCGAGCTCGCCGATGCGATCGCCCATCATCTCACCGACGCGGGCGTGGCCTGCGAGTTGCGCCCGGTCTCGGAGGTCGCCGACGTAAGCGGCTACGACGCGGTCGTGCTTGGCAGCGCGGTATATGCCGGGCGCTGGATGGAAAGCGCGAAGGCGTTCGTGGAGGGCTGCGGGGACGCATTGCAGCAGCGCCCGGTGTGGCTGTTCTCGAGCGGCCCCGTAGGCGACCCGCCCAAGCCGGCCGAGGATCCCGCGGACGCGGCGGCGATGGTCGCGGCCACCGGCGCACGTGAGCACCGGGTGCTTGCCGGCAAGCTCGAGAAATCGCACCTGTCCTGGGGCGAGAAGGCGATCGTCGCCGTGGTCCGCGCGCCCGACGGCGACTACCGTGATTGGGCAACGGTCGAGGACTGGGCGCGCGACATCGCCGGGCAGCTGTCCGCAGCCCACCCGCCCGGGAGAGCGCCACAATGAAGGTCCTCGCTGCCTACCAAGTCGGCGTGGGGGGCGCCCTCGCCGGCCTCTGGGTGCTCCTGCTCGCCACCGGCCAGGTCCCAGAGGTCGCCGAAGGGCTGCGCTCGATCTGGTTCCACATCGCCGCCGAGGCGACCACGGCCGCTCTGCTGCTCCTCGCGGGGCTGGCACTTCTCCGCGAGCCCACACCCCGGGCTCGCCTACGCCGACGAGGGCAGTTGGGCGCCGGTTAGCATGTTCGCGGTCCTCGCCGGCGCGACGCTGGCCGCCCTCGGCCGCCTCGTGTCGACCCGCCCAGGCACGCATCGTGTTGCCGTGAGCCACGCCGACAAGCGCCCGGTGCGACAGTGACCGCCGTGCCTCCCACAGCTACTCGTCGGAGCCGCCGGCGACCTGCCCTTCGGCTCACCTGTCTTCGGCGGCGTGGCGCTCGCGGCGATCAACGGCGTGCTGCCCACCATCGTCGTCATCGGAGCGCTCACCGACCGAGCTTGGGCGGCACGCGGCCACCTCGCCGTAGGGGTGGCGCTCACCGGCTGGATCGTGGTGCAGGTGGCCTTCCTCGGTGTCGTCGTCTGGTTACACGTCGTCTACTTCGCTTACGGGCTGGCCATCATCGGACTGGCGCGGCGGCATCGGCGCCTCTCCACGGCACCAACCGCGTCTGCTCCACCTCACTGAGCGCGCGGGAACTGCGGCGGAGGGCCGGCTACCCGTCGAGGTCGAGCGCGACGTCAAGGGTGGGGGCGCTGTGCGTCAGCCAACCCACCGAGAGGAGGTCGACCCCGCTGGCCGCCACCGCCGGTGCCGTCGCGGGCGTGATCGTGCCCGAGGCCTCGGTGATCGCCCGACCGCCGACGTGCTTGACCGCCAAGGCGAGCTGATCGGGCGAGAAATTGTCGAGGAGGAGCGCGTCGGCCCCGGCGTCGAGTGCGTCGTCGATCTGGGAGGGCTCGTCCACCTCGGCCTGCACCTTCACGAGGTGCCCGACGTACGCCCGGGCCCGCCGTACCGCCTCACCGACCCCGCCGGCCGCGGCGACGTGGTTGTCCTTCACCAGCACCGCGTCGTCCAGGCCGAAGCGGTGGTTCGAGCCGCCTCCGGCCCGGACGGCGTGCTTCTCGAGGGCGCGCAGGCCGGGAGTGGTCTTGCGTGTGTCGGCGACCCTCGTGCCCTGCCCGCCGATCGCGTCGACGATCCCCGCGGTCGCGGTGGCGATGCCGCTGAGGTGTCCGAGGAAGTTGAGTGCAGTGCGCTCGGCGGTGAGCAGCGCACGCACCCGGCCCTCGATCGTGGCGAGTCTCGCGCCGGCCACCACCGCGCTGCCGGCCTCGACATGGACCCTGGCGAGCAGCGACGAGTCGAGCAGCTCGAAGGCGAGTACCGCCGCGTCGAGGCCTGCGATGCGCCCATCGGAGCGGGCGACGAGCGTGCCGCGGCCGGAAAGGTCGCCCGGCACGATCGCGTCGGTCGTGAGGTCTCCCGCGCGACCGAGGTCCTCGCGAAGCGCGGCGGCGACGATCGGCTCAACGAGCACGCGTGGCAGTGGGACGACGTTCATCGGTGCACCATCTCCTTCTCGCCCGCCGCTTCCGAGACAGCATGTGCGACGCCCGGGGCAGGCAGGTCGACCGGACGCAGACGCCCGTCTTCGGCCACGACGAGCCCCCGGCGGCGCGCCTGGCCCGGGTCGACGTCGGGGTGGTCGTCGCGCGAGTGCGCCCCGCGGCTCTCGCGTCGCTCG
>SKQL01000080.1 GCA_007119035.1 Nitriliruptorales bacterium
CGGCCGAGCAGGGAATCGGGAGGCTGGTGAGGTGGAGCACGCGACCTCGTAGGTAGCTGGGCTGGACAACCGCAGCGGTACGTGAAGAGGAGTGGGAGTGGCAAGTCTCAAGGATCTGACCGAAGCCGACGTCGTCGCGCTGTCCGAGGCGGCAGGCGAGCCCGACTGGCTCCGTGACACCCGTCAGGAGGCGTTCAAGGCGCTCGCCGACATCGAGTGGCCCCATTCCAAGATCGAGGAATGGCGTTACACCGATCCCCGCCGCATCGACGTGGAGTCGCCGCTCGCGCAGGCGGGCGGAGACGCGGAGGCCCGGTCGACCGGGATCGTGGATGCCTCCACCCCCGCCGCGACGTTGCGCATCGTCGACGGTGCGGTCAGTGACGTGGAGCTCTCCGAGGAGGCTGTGAGCAAGGGCGTCATCGTCTCCGATCTCGCTACCGCCGCCACCGCCCACGCGGACCTCGTCCGCGAGAGCCTCGGCGGCATCGTTCGCTTCGAGAGCGCCTACACCGCGGCGAACCTCGCGGCCTTCACCGTCGGCGCGTTCGTCCACGTGCCCGCCGATGTGGCCCTCGAAGCCCCGATCGCGGTGACCCATCAGGTGACGAGCGGAGGCACCCACGTGCCGCGCATCCTCGTCTCGTTCGGCTCCCACTCCCGTGCCGACGTGTTCATCGAGCATTCCGGCGACGCGGAGGCAACCGTCGTCGAGGTCGTCGAGGTCGCCGCTGCCAGCGGCGCGGCCGGACGTGTCGTCAGCGTGCAGGACTGGGGGAGCGACGTCACCCACGTCGCATGGCACCGTGCCCAGGTCGGGCGAAACGCCGACGTGAAGTGCCTGGAGGCGACGTTCGGCGGCAAGGTCGTCTACGTGCGTCCCGACGTGCACCTCGCGGGCGAGGGCGGCAACGGCGAGCTGTTCGGCGTCTACTACGGCAGCGGCACGCAGCACTTCGAGCACCGGTCGCTGATCCATCACGACGCGAGCCATACGTCGAGTGACTCCGTCTACAAGGGTGCGCTGCAGGGCAACAGCAACGCGGTCTGGTACGGCAACATCCGCATCGAGCCGCACGCGAAGGCCACCGTCTCCGACGAGACCAACCGCAACCTGATCCTCACCGACGGCGCGCACGCGGACTCGATCCCGTGGCTCGAGATCCTCACGTCCGACGTGGTCGGGTGCGGGCACCACTCCTCGGTGGGCCAGGTGGACCCGCTCCAGCTGTTCTACCTCGAGTCCAAGGGCATCCCCCGTCCCGAGGCCGCCCGGATGCTGCTGTTCGGGTTCTTCAAGGAAGTGCTCGACCGGGTGGACCTCGACGTCGTCACCGAGACCGTCCTCGCGGTCATCGAGTCGGGGCTGAAGGCGGCCCCCACCGCGCTCGTCAACCCGCGGAAGGGCTAGCGCGGATGGCTTTCCAGCGAGTCGCCGACGTCGACAAGGTGGAGCCGGGCGGAGCCCTGTTCGCAGACCTCGCGGAGCCCGTCTGCGTGGCACGGCTTCCCGACGGGACCGTCAAGGCGGTCCATGACACGTGCAGTCACCAGCAGTACCCGCTGCACGAGGGGGAGGTCGACGACAACGAGATCGAGTGCGCGTTGCACGGCTCGACGTTCGATCTCGACTCGGGCGAGCCCCAGGGGCTGCCCGCGGTCAAGTCCATCCCCGTGTACGCCTGCAAGGTCGAGGACGGCGGGATATGGGTGGACGTCGACCAGCAGCTGAACGATGCGCCCGTGCCCCGCCACTAGCAGCCCCGTTTCCACCGATTCCCGAGAGATCACACCGAAGCACAAGGAGAGACGACACGATGGCAGACCTCGAGATCCATGACCTGAAGGTCGCGGTGGAGGGAACGGAGATCCTCCACGGCGTTGACCTGGAGGTCAACAAGGGCGAGACCCACGCCCTGATGGGGCCCAACGGCTCGGGCAAGTCCACGCTCGCGTACGTGGTCATGGGCCACCCCTCCTACCAGGTCACGGGCGGACAGGTCCTCCTCAAGGGGGAGGACATCACGGAGATGACCCCCGACGAGCGCGCGCAGGCGCGCCTGTTCCTCGCGATGCAGTACCCGACCGAGATCCCCGGCGTGTCGCTCACGAACTTCCTGCGGACGTCGATCAACGCGGTCCGCGAGGAGGACATACCCGTCCGTCAGTTCATGACCGAGCTCCGCGAGCAGTTCGCCGCGCTCGAGATGGACGACAAGTTCCTGCAGCGCAACGTCAACGACGGCTTCTCGGGCGGGGAGAAGAAGCGCTTCGAGATCCTGCAGATGGCGATGCTCAAGCCGGAGATCGCGGTGCTCGATGAGACCGACTCGGGTCTCGACATCGACGCGCTGCGCGTGGTGGCCGAGGGCGTCAACCGGATGCGGGGCCCCGACCTCGGTGCATTGATCATCACCCATTACACGAGAATCTTGAAGTACATCACCCCCGACTTCGTCCATGTGATGCATGCTGGGCGTATCGTCCAGTCCGGGGGCAAGGAGCTGGCAGACGAGCTGGAGGAGCGTGGCTACGAGCACTTCAGAGCCAGCGCGTAGGCACGAGTCAGAGTCGGAGGAGGCAACGATGGTGGACGCGAGCGCACTTCGGAAGGACTTCCCCGTCCTCGAGCGCGTGGTCCACGGCCGTCACCTGGTCTACCTCGACTCGGCCGCCACCTCGCAGAAGCCCCGGATGGTGCTCGACGCCATGCACCGCTACTACGAGGAGTCGAACTCGAACGTGCACCGGGGCGTCCACGCCCTCGCGGAGGAGGCCACGGAGGCCTACGAGTCCGCGCGGGGCAAGGTGGCCCGCTTCGTCGGTGCGGACCCGCGCGGGGTCGTGTTCACGAAGAACGCCACCGAGGCGTTCAACCTGCTCGCCTACTCCTTCGCCCGCCACCGGCTCGGTGAGGGCGACATCCTCCTGTCGACGGAGATGGAGCACCACGCCAACCTAGTGCCCTGGCAGGTGGTCCAGCCCGAGGCGGGCTACGAGCTGCGATACGTGCCCGTCACCCCCGACGGCGAGCTCGATAGGGAGGCGTTCGACGAGATCGTCGCGACGGGGCGCGTGAAGCTGTTCACCGTGACCGCGATGTCGAACGTGGTCGGCACCATCAACCCCGTCGCGGAGCTCGGCGCGGCGGTTCGCGCGGCCAACGAGGACGCGATCGTCGTGGTCGACGGGGCGCAGTCCGTGCCGCACCTGCCGACTGACATGCTCGCCCTGGGGGCCGATGCGCTGTGCTTCTCGGGGCACAAGATGCTCGGCCCGACGGGGGTGGGGGTCCTCGCCGCGACGCCTGAGCTGCTCGAGTCCATGCCACCGTTCCTGAGCGGTGGCGAGATGATCACGAACGTCACCCTCGAGGGCGCCACCTTCAACGAGGTGCCGTACAAGTTCGAGGCGGGGACGCCGCCGATCGGCGAGGTGATCGGGCTCGGAGCCGCGGTCGACTACCTCGACCGGGTGGGCATGGAGGGCATCCGCCGTCACGAGGTGGCGTTGCTCGAGTCCTGCCTGCCTGCGCTCGAGTCCGTCGCGGGGCTGACCGTCCACGGGCCGAGCGACCCCGCGCGGCGGGGAGCCGCGGTGAGCTTCTCGATCTCGGGGCTGCATCCGCACGACATCGGGACGATGATGGACCGCGAGGGCGTGGCTGTCCGCGCCGGCCATCACTGCGCGAAGCCGCTCGTGCGCTCGCTCGGGTCGGCAGCCACGACCCGCGCATCCTTCTACCTCTACAACACGCCTGACGAGATCGATGCCCTGGTGGCTGCCATCGAGGTCACCAAGCGGTTCTTCGACGTCTAGGGAGTAGCGCCATGGCTATGGAAGACCTGTACCACGAGATCATCCTCGACCACTACAAGAGCCCGCGGCATCGCGGTCCTGAGCTCGAAGGCGCGCAGGTGCACGTGCACCACTCGAACCCGCTGTGCGGCGACGAGCTCGACCTGCGCCTACGGGTGGACGAGGCCGATGCGGTGGACGGGATCGCCTACGATGGCGAGGGCTGCTCGATCTCGATGGCGTCCGCCTCGGCCATGGCCGAGGCGGTCATGGGCCGCGACATCGCGGATGCGGAGGACCTCGCGGAGGCCTTCCGCCTCATGATGCACGGCGAGGGCCTGAAGCGCGAGGACGACATGCTCGACGGTGTGGCCTTCCAGGGGGTCGCCCAGTTCCCGGTGCGCGTCAAGTGCGCCCTGCTCGGCTGGATGGCGTTGCGCGACGCGATCGAGACCTATCGTGGTGGTGCGGCGGGGAGCCGGGTCACCCACGACGACGTATAAGGGGTAGCGGCAATGACCGAAATGAATGGCTGGCCGATCGAGCACGAGAGCCCGGGCGGAGGCGGCACCGCGCAGGCGTTCGCCGATGTGGAGACCGACGAGAGCGGCCATCCCACGCCCGAGGCCATGCGTGAGGCCCTCAAGGCGGTCATGGACCCCGAGATCGGCATCAACATCGTCGACCTCGGCCTGCTCTACGAGGTCGTGGCCGCCGACGGCAAGGCACACGTCCGGATGACGCTGACCACGATGGGCTGCCCGCTCACGGAGTTGATCCACCAGCAGGTCACGCTCGTGCTCACGCGCCTGCCCAAGATCGAGGAGGCCGATGTCGAGTTCGTCTTCAGCCCCCCGTGGTCGACTGACATGATCTCCGAGGACGCGAAGGAAGAGCTGCGGGCGATGGGTTTCAACGTCTGACTCGCGCCCGGCGGTTCCCACCGTTTTCACTGCCTGCAGAGGCCGGCCCAGGCACGGGCAACTACGATGCTCGCGAGGAATATCCGACACCGAGCACAGGTTGTTGAGGGCATGGACCCACTCATCAAAGACCCCGCACCGCTGACCAACGCAGAGATCAAGCGCTACAGCCGCCATCTCATCATGCCCAACGTCGGCATGGAGGGCCAGGGGCGCCTCAAGGCGGCCAAGGTGCTCCTCGTGGGCACAGGCGGCCTCGGCAGCCCGTTGGCGATCTACCTCGCTGCGGCTGGTGTGGGGACGCTCGGGCTCGTCGACTTCGACGTCGTCGACGAGACGAACCTGCACCGCCAGGTCATCCACGGCACGAAGGACGTGGGCAAGCGCAAGGTCGTCTCCGCGCAGGAGTCGATCGAGGACATCAACCCCAACGTCACGGTCCAGATCCACGAGACGTCGCTGCGCAGCGACAACGCCCTCGAGATCATCGAGCCCTACGACGTCGTGATCGACGGGACCGACAACTTCCCCACGCGCTACCTCGTCAACGACGCGTGCGTGCTCCTCGGCAAGCCGAACGTGTACGGGTCGATCTTCCGGTTCGACGGCCAGCTCGCGGTCTTCTACGCCGAGGAGGGGCCCTGTTACCGGTGCATGTTCCCCGAGCCCCCGCCGCCGGGCATGGTGCCGAGCTGCGCCGAGGGCGGCGTGTTCGGGGTCATCCCCGCGACGATCGGCGCGGGGCAGGCCACCGAGGGCATCAAGCTCCTGACGGGGGTCGGGGAGCCGCTGGTCGGCCGCATGCAGATCTATGATGCCCTCGAGCCCCGCTGGCAGACGATCAAGGTCAACAAGGACCCGGAGTGCCCCGTCTGCGGCAAGAACCCGACCGTCACCGAGCTCATCGACTACGAGGCGTTCTGCGGGGTGCCTGCCAACGATCACGAGGGTGAGGACGTCACCTCGCTCGACTGGCAGATCAGCCCCCGGGAGTTCGAGGGCATCCGCGACGGTGTCCGCGTGATCGATGTCCGCGAGCCACACGAGTACGAGATCAGCCGCATCCCCGGCGCCGAGCTCATCCCCCTCGGCGATCTGCCGACGCGGCTGAGCGAGCTCGACTCCTCGGAGGACATCGTGCTGCACTGCAAGTCGGGCGCGCGCTCCATGGAGGCGCTCGAGCTGCTCCGCGGAGCCGGCTTCCGCAAGCTCAAGAACCTGCAGGGCGGCATCAACGCGTACGCGAAGCAGGTCGACGACTCGATCCCCGAGTACTAATAGGCGCCGACCTGTCCATCCGGCCGGTCGCCTGTTGGACTTATCCACCCCTGTCTGTCAGCATCATGTTGTCCTGGTGGCGGGCCGGAGGTGGCGGTGACTTCGTACGTCGGCGGTGTGAGCCGTCACTGGCGACCCGCATTCGCCGTGGTGGTGGCGGTCGCCTTGGTGGTGGCGCTTCCCACGTCGCCCGTCGCTGCCGATCCCTCCCTTGAGGACCTTCGCGACGAGCGGCGGGACGCGGAGCGCCGCCACTCCGAGCTCTCCGCGGAGCAGCAGGCCGCCGAGGAGCGACTCGAGGAGATGCAGGCTGCCTTCTCGTTGGCCGTCGAGGAGTACAACGAGGCCGAGGAGAGCCTCGCGGCCGTGACGTCGAAGCTCAGCCTCTTGGAAGACGAGGTCGCGGGGCTCCTCGAGACGGTCGGCGAGCACGAGAGCCAGATCGGCCACCTCGTCTC
>SKQL01000132.1 GCA_007119035.1 Nitriliruptorales bacterium
CGCGACGGTCCACGATGCGCTGGTCGACCTCGCCGCCACCTTCGAGCGCCACATCGGGGTGACGGAGGGGCCCCACGGGCTCTTCTCGGCGGTGCTCGACTCCAGTCCGCGTCTGGACAACACCGTGGCCCGACTGAAGGCCGAGCACGAGCAGATCACGGGCACGCTCGCGAGTGAGCTCCGCGCGGTCCGTGAGATCACCGACGACGGTGACGTGGGCCCCGCGATCGAGGCGCGCGAGCGGCTGACCGATGTCATCCGCGAGCTGCTTCGCCACCGGCAGGCGGGCGCGGACCTCGTGTACGAGGCCTACGCGGTGGACATCGGCGTGGGCGACTGACTACGCCCGCCGGTCTCAAAGCGCCTCGAGGATGGGGCGCAACCCCCGGAACGCCTTCCCCCGATGGCTGATCGCGTCCTTCTCCTCAGGCGTCAGCTCCGCGCAGGTCCGCGTGTCCCCGTGCGGGACGAGAATCGGGTCGTACCCGAAGCCCCGGTCGCCACGAGGCTCGTCGGCCAAATTGCCCTCCAGGGTGTCCTCGACCACCCACTCCCCCTCCGCCGCCACGACCGCCGCGGCGCACACGAAACGTGCCCGCCGATCCTCAGCACCGCGCATCCTCTCCACCACCAACCGGAGGTTGGCCTCGTCGTCGCCGTGCCCGCCTGCGTACCGTGCGGAGCGAATCCCCGGCTCCCCGTCGAGCGCATCGACGACAAGACCCGAGTCGTCGGCCACACAGGCCAGTCCTGTCGCGAGGAAGCCCGCCCGGGCCTTCAGCATCGCGTTCTCCGCGAACGTCGCACCCGTCTCCTCGACGTCTGGCAAGGCCACGTCCCTGCCCGACAGCAGCTCCGGGATCGGCTCCACGCCCGCCTCTCCGAGGATGCGTCGCAGCTCGTCCACCTTGTGTGGATTGTGCGTAGCGAGCACCAACCTCATGGGCGAGCGTGCTCCCGGGCCCCGGCCAACGCTGCCTCCTGCGCGTCGCGCAAGCGCGCGCAGCCCGACTCAGCAAGGTCGACCAGGCGGTCGAGTTGGGCGCGCGAGAATGGCTCGCCCTCGGCGGTGCCCTGGACCTCCACGAGTCGGTCCTCGCCTGCGATGACCACATTCATGTCCACACCCGCGGTCGAGTCCTCGACGTAGTCGAGATCCAGCAGGGCCTGCCCGCCCACGATGCCCACGCTCACCGCGGCGAGTGGGTCGAGCCTCGGCGCGCTTGGCAGCGCCTTTCGGCGCACGAGCTCGTCGATCGCGAGGGACAGCGCGACCCAGCCGCCGGTGATCGACGCGGTGCGGGTGCCGCCATCGGCCTGGATGACGTCGCAATCGACGATGATCGAGTGCTCCCCGAGTGCGGCGAGGTCGATCACCGAGCGCAGCGATCGCCCGATGAGGCGCTGGATCTCGTAGGTGCGGCCTCCGATGCGGCCACGCGCCGCCTCACGCGGGCTGCGCTCCCCCGTTGCGCTCGGCAGCATCGAGTACTCACCGGTCACCCACCCAAGGCCCGAGCCACGGCGCCACCGGGGAACCTCCGCCTCGATGCTCGCCGCGCACAGCACCCGGGTCTGCCCGCACGTGATCAGCGCGGAGCCCGCGGGGAAGGCCTGGGCGCCCACCTCTATGCTCACCGGCCGTAGGTCCTCCGCGTCGCGGCCGTCGTGTCGTGTCACAGTCTGTGCTCCTCCAGGTCGTCGGCGATCAGCACTTCCCCACCGAACTCCGTACGCGCCTCGGCGGCGACCGACTCGGGGTCGACGGTGGGAAAGACGTGGGTGACGAGCAACCTGCGCGCGTTCGCGGCCGCCGCCGTGGCCCCGGCCTGCCTGCCATCCATGTGCAGGTCCGGTGGGTGTGGACCGTCCGCCGCGAGCCAGCTCGAGTCGCAGACGAACAGGTCCGCGTCGCGGGCGCAGTCGTGAAGTCGTGGGGTCTGCCCGCTGTCGCCCGAGTAGGCAAGCACCTGACCGTCGGCCTCGACGCGCGAGGCCAGCGTCTCGACGGGGTGCGCGGAGGCGTACAGGGTCAGGGTCAGCGCCCCCACCTCGACGACGTCGCCCGCGGCCACCTCGCGGAAGCGACACCGCCGGCCGAACTCCGGGTCCCCGTGGACCATGTGGGCGAGATGCCCGTGCGCGCCCTTGGGCGCGTACACGTCGACAGTCTGCGGGCCCTCAGGGTGGAATCTGAGGGCGTAGTAGAGGCCGAATATGTCCGCGCAGTGGTCGACGTGCAGGTGACTGAGGACAACCGCGTCGAGCTCCGCGACGTCGATGACCTGCGTGAGGTTGGCAAGCGATCCGTTGCCGCAGTCGAGCAGGGCCCGGGTCCCTCCCGCTTCGACCAGGTAGGACGAGCATGCTCGTCCCCGAGCCGCGTGGGTGCCGGAGGAGCCGAGCACGGTCAGGCGCATCCCCGTCATGTCCGTGCCTCCCTGCGCACGTCGCCGTAGTTGACCTCCGGTTGGAGGATCGCGGCGTCGTCGCCCACGCTGGCCAGTCGGGGCCCGAGGAAGCGGGTGGCAAGGGACCGGAACAGCACCCCGTCTCCGCTGACGGTGAACCGGTGAGGCGCCGCGGCGGGGGCATGCGCGTCGAGTCCGTCGTCGACCAGGGTGCGAAAGACCGTGCGAGCGGTCTCCTCCGCGCTCGAGACAAGCACGACCTCCGGGCCCATGTAGTGCGAGATGACACCGGTCAGGAGCGGGTAGTGGGTGCACCCGAGGATCACCGTGTCGACCCCTGCTCTACGGAGCGGGGCGAGGTAGCCCGCCACTACCGCGCGCACGTCCGGGTCCGTCGTGCGTCCGCGCTCCGCCAACTCGACGAAGCGCGGGCAGGCCTGCGCCTGCACGGCGATGCCCGGCGCGATCGCAGCGACTGCCCGCTCGTAGGCGCCCGAGCGGATCGTGCCTGTCGTGCCCACGATGCCGACTCGACCGACGGCCGTGGCACGTACCGCGGCGACCACAGCGGGCTGGACGACGCCGATGACGGGCACGGGAAACGCGGGCGGGTCCTGCTCGAGGAGGGCGGCGGTGGCGGTGTTGCACGCGGCGACGACCAGCTTCGCGCCCTGGCCGGCGAGCCACTCGATGATCTCGGTGGCGAAGCGACGGACCTCGGGTAGCTCCCGGGGGCCGTAGGGGCCCCGCGCGGTGTCGCCGACGTAGAGGAGACGCTCGTCGGGCAGAAGGTCCATCAGGGCTCGCGCGACGGTGAGTCCTCCCACGCCGGAGTCGAAGACCCCGATCGGTCGCGAGTCGCCCGGGTCGGACCCGTCGTCACACGCTCGCAGGGTGGTCATCAAGCCATGAGTCTAGGGGGGATCGCACCCAAGCGAGAGCACCGCGGGGCTACGCCCAGAGGGTGTCCTCGAGGTGCCGGGCGACCGTCTCCGGGTCTCCGGGGTCGTACGCCCCTGTGGACAGGTACTTCCAGCCCCCGTCCGGTGAGACGACGACCACCTTCGACCCTCGCGGTAGCCGCCGTGGCGTGCAGACACGGCGGGCGACGTGCACCGCCGCGCCGGTGGACAATCCCGCGAACACGCCCGCGCTACTGACCAGCTCGCGCGTGGCCACCAGCGCCTTCATGGAATCGACCTTGACGCGCCCGTCGAGCACGGAGGAGTCAAGAACGGGAGGCACGAAGCCCTCGTCCAGGTTGCGCAGCCCGTAAACGAGGTCGCCGTACTCGGGCTCGGCCGCGAATACCCTGGTGGAGGGATCGTGCTCCTTCAGCCGCCGGCCCAGCCCGGTCAGGGTGCCGCCCGTCCCCAATCCCGCGACCACCGCGGCGACGTCGGGGAGGTCGCGGATGATCTCCGGGCCGGTTGTCTCGTAGTGCGCCCGGGGGTTGGCAGGGTTGCCGTACTGGAACGGCATGTGGACGTCAGGGTCGCCCTCCGCCATCTCCCTGGCGACACGGACTGCGCCGTTCGAGCCCTCCGTGGCGGGGCTGTAGACGATGTCCACCCCGTACGCCGACAACAGCGTGCGCCGCTCCTCGGAGGTGTTCTCGGGCATCACGCACGTGAGCTTGTAGCCCCGTGGGGCGCAGATCGCCGCGAGCGAGATGCCGGTGTTGCCGCTCGTGGGCTCCAGGATCCGGCTACCCGCCCGAAGCAGGCCGCGCCGTTCCGCGTCGTCGACGAGATACTGCGCGACCCGGTCCTTGACCGACCCCGTGGGATTCTGCCCCTCGAGCTTCAGGTAGATCTCGTAGCCGTCGGGCGCCACCCCCGGCAGGCCGACAAGGGGGGTGTTGCCGATCGCGAGGCTGATGTCGGGAGCGAGCACGATAGGGTACCTACCCGCCTGCGACCGCAGGCAGTATCGAGACCTCGTCGCCGTCCTCGAGCGGCGTCTGCGCGCCGCCGAGGAAGCGAACGTCCTCGTCGTTCACGTACACGTTCACGTAGCGGTGCAGCGACCCGTCGGCGTCGAGCAGCCTCTCCGCGAGTCCCGGGTATCGACGACCGAGGTCTCGAATCGCCTCGTGCAGCGTGGCGCCGTCGGCGCTGACCTTCTTCTCGCCGTCGGTATGGGTCCGCAAGACCGTGGGAACGCGGACGTCAATTGCCATGAGCGACTCTCCGTTGTCGGTGTGGGTGCAACGCTTCCCCACTCAACGCGCGCCGACCGATGCTTCTTCCCCGTCGACGGTGAGGGCCCGTTCGGTGATCTTGCCGTCGCGGATGTTGAACGCACGGACGACGGGGGCGCCCGGATCCTGGAGCGAGACGATCAGGTAGACCGCGTCGGGATAGAACGCGAGCTCGACATCGGTCTTCGAGGGGAATGCCTCCGTGTGGGTATGCGAATGATAGATGGCGAGCAGTTCCCACTCGCGGTCGTCCATGTCGCGGAATGCCCGCAGCATCGCCTTGGGGTCCATGTTGTAGTACGTCATCGACCGGGCCGCGTTGGGGATCTCGTACTGCACGGCGACGCGGGAGCCGTCGTCGGTGGCGAGCAGGCCGCAGACCTCGAACGGCGCGTCGCTGCGCGCGTGCTCGACCAGCGCGTCATACGTGGATAGGTCGAGCTCGAAGTCCCCGTCCATCTCCGCACGCGTCACGTCATCGCTCCTCTCGAGGGCCGTCGGGACCCAGCCTAGTCGCGCTGGTCGCGAACCTCGACACGGCCACTGCCGTCACGAACGCTGCCGATCACCGCCGCGTCATGTCCTTGCTCGCGCAGGCGCGCGACCGCTTCGTGGGCCGCCGCCGGTCGAGCACCGAACAGCAGCCCACCCGAGGTCTGGGCGTCACCGAGGACGCTCAGCAGCACCTCGTCGACGTCACCGGTCACGTCGAGGCGGGCACGTGCCCAATCGAGGTTTCGCCGGCTGCCGCCGGGCACGACGCCCTCGGTGGCCAACGCGATGGCACCGGGCAGGATCGGCACGCTTGCCGCGGCGATCTCGAGGTCCACACGGGCCTCCTCCGCCATCCGACGTGCATGGCCGAGCAGGCCGAACCCCGTGATGTCGGTGGCCCCCGTCGCTTCCGCCGCCAAGGCCGCCGAAGAGGCGTCATCGTTGAGCCGCGTCATGGATTCGACCGCAGCGGTGTGCAGCTCATCGGGCACCGATCCGGCTTTCATCGCCGTGGCGAAGATACCGGTGCCCAACGGCTTGGTGAGGACGAGCGCGTCCCCATGTCGCAGGCCGCTGTTGCGCAGGATCCGGTCAGGCGCGACCTCCCCGATGACCGCTTGGCCGTACTTGGGCTCCGGGTCATCGATGGTGTGCCCGCCCGCGTTCACCCAACCCCCTCGTGCCGCCATGTCCGCTCCGCCCGCAAGCACCTCGCTGAGCAGGTCGAGGGACAACTCGTCGCGGTTCCAGCCCACGATGTTGAGCGCGAGCAGCGGCCGGCCGCCCATCGCGTAGACGTCGCTGACCGCGTTCGCGGCCGCGATGCGGCCCCACGTCCGGGCATCGTCGACCAGTGGCGTGATGACGTCGACCGTCACGACCAGCGCGCGGTCCTCGTCGAGACGCCACACCGCCGCATCGTCACCCGTGTCGGTGCCGACGAGCAGGTGAGGGCTCGTCTGGGGGGTCAGGCGGCGCAGGACCTGCGCCAGCTCGCCGGGGGCGAGCTTGCACGCTCACCCGGCGCCGTGGCTGAACTCGGTCAGTCGCCGTGTCTTGGGGCTCATCGGCCACAGCGTATCGGCGAGCAGCACCCCTCCGGGCGCGGTCGCAAGAAGTCATTCAGCTTCCGCCCCAGCGGTCGACACTTACAGGCGGATTCCGACACGCGGGGGCACATGGAGCTCGTGGGAAGTGCGGCAGCAGCCGTCGCCATCGCGCTGGGGCTCGCACGCCGGTTGCGCCGACGCGGCCTCGAGTACGCATGGCTCGCCGTCGGCCTCGGTGGCGTGGCAACGCTCGCGAGCGGTGCCCTTCCCCTCGGCGCG
>SKQL01000001.1 GCA_007119035.1 Nitriliruptorales bacterium
CCGGGTCGCTCGCAGCCTCCGGCCTGTCGCCCGACGACTTCGAGGCCCTGACCGAGAGCCTGCCCGCCGCGGCCCTCGACAGCGCCGCCCGCTGGCTGGCAGCCCGACTGGACATCGACCGTCTCCTCGAGGAGGCCGCCATCGGCGCAGACCGCATCGGTGGGATCGTCAAGGCGGTCAAGACCTACTCCCACCACGACGAGGCGCCCGTGCAGGACGTGGACGTCCACGAGGGGCTCGAGGCCGCCCTGACCCTGCTGCGTCACAAGATCCCTGAGCGCGTCGACATACGCCGCTCCTACGCGGAGTCGCTGCCCACGATCGAGGGCTACCCCGGTGACCTCAACGTCGCGTGGACCAACCTCATCGACAACGCCATCGACGCGGTGGGCTCGGAGGGAACCGTCGAGCTCGTCACACGGGCCACTACATCCGGCGTCACCGTCGAGATCGTCGACGACGGTGACGGGATCCCCCCAGAGGTCGTCGACCGCGTATTCGACCCCTTCTTCACCACCAAGACGGTCGGATACGGAACGGGGCTCGGACTGGCCACCTCCCAGGCGATCGTGGCCCAGCGCCACCGTGGCGACCTCGCTCTCGCCTCCGAGGACGGCCGGACGGTCGCCCGCGTGCGGCTCCCCTTCCACCCCGATCGGCGGACGCCGTCGACACAGACAGAGCAGTCGGTCACCACCTAGCACCCGACTCGGCGGCACTCAACCTACGGCCCCGGGACACCGCATCCGTGCCCACCACGACAGGCGAGCCCCCGTTGTGGGAGCACCGGGGCTCCCTCGGTTGGGCCGGTGGTGAGTTGCTGGCCTACCGCGCGTGGGCGGGCACGCTCGGCATCTCCTGTTCTGGGGGGCACTGGCGTCCTGTGTGGGCGTCGCGCTCTTCAGGATCAATCGGACAGGGCTCGCATGGTCGGCCGCGCTGTTCGCAGGCCTCGCGTTCGCTGCCGGCGGCCGCACGCTCGCGGGAAGCGCCCTGAGGCTCGCGATCGCGCCTCGGTGCAAGCTCCAGGCGATGAGCGTTCGAACCGCCGCCGTCCAGTTCGGCTACCTCATCGGTGCGGGGGCAGGTGGCGCCGCACTGGCTGTCGGGGGCTACCGGGGACTGGGCCTCGCCCTGGCCGTGATGTACCTCGTCGCGGCATTGCCCCACATCCCCCGGGGCACCAGCTATGCGTCGGCGGGCCCCGCGGGCCCCGCCAGCCATGGCGCCACGTGAGGCCGAGGACCTAGCAGGGCTGGCGGTGCTCACACGAGGAAAGGACTCGAGTAGGTGGTCAGGGTGCGCATGTAGTTCGCGCGCTCGAAGGCCGAGGGATCGGCGACGAGCTGCTGCCCCGTGCTGCCCTTGAGCTGCTCGACCGAGTCGTACTCGTGCTCGGCGATCCACGTGGCGAGGCCGTCCTCGAGCGCGGCGAGCCGTGCGGGACCGTGCCGCAGCAGCGCGGAAGCCAGCATCGTCACGTCCGCGCCCACCAGCAACGCCTTGACCACGTCCTCGACAGCGTGGATGCCCGTCGTCGCCGCCTTCGACACCTCCACCCGCCCCTGGAGGATGGCGATCCACCTCAGCACGAGACGCAGCTCCTCTGGCGTGGACAGGACGAGGCGGGGCTCGACCGTCCGCGTCTCCGGGTCGATGTCGGGCTGGTAGAAGCGGTTGAACAGCACGAGCCCATCCGCCCCCGCATCCACCAAGCGACGCGCCATGTTGGCGAACGCCGTGAAGAAGGGGCCGACCTTCACGGCCAACGGCACGTCGACCGCCTCGCGAACCCTCGCGACGAGGTTCACGTAGTCGTCCTCCACCTCCCGCGGGTCGGCGTCTACGTCGGCGGCGATCCGGTAGATGTTGAGCTCGAGCGCGTCCGCTCCCGCCTCTGCGAGCAGCCGGGCGTAGCGGGTCCACCCTCCGGGAGTCGTGCCGTTGAGGCTCGCGATCACAGGGATCTCGAGCTTCTCCTTCGCGTCCTCCACGAGCCGGAGATACCGGGTGGGACCGGTGTTGTAGTCCTGCAGCTCCGCGAAATAGCTCGTGGCCTCAGGATGGCTCGCCGCCCCGGTCTCGAGCATGTCGTGCAGCTCGAGAGTGTCATGGGTGACCTGCTCCTCGAACAGGCTCGGCAGGACCACAGCGGCGGCGCCCGAGGCCTCGAGGGCGCGGAGCGAGTCCAGGGCCCCCGTGAGCGGTGACGCGGACGCCACGAGCGGCGAGCGCAGAGGCAGACCGAGATAACGGGTCCTCAGGTCGGTCATGGTGTTGTCATCCCCTGTGTGGTGTCCTCACCGGACGCCGGTGCGTCCCTACTCACGTCTGCCAGCTGCTCGTAGTAGCGCCAGCGCTGGTCGACGTCGCTCTGGGCGGCTTGCAGGAGCTGCTCGGCACGCTCGGGATCACTGCGCTGGAGCATCGCGAACCGACCCTCCCGGGACACGAAGTCGGCCAGCGGCATCGAGGGCTTGCGCGAGTCGAGGTGGAACGGCTTGCCGTCGCTCCCACCATCGGGCTGGTAGCGGTAGAGGGGCCAGTGACCCGACTTGACCGCGTCGCGCATGTGCGCCATGGACTGGCTCATGTCGATCCCGTGGGCGATGCAGGTCGAGTACGCGAGCACCAGCGAGGGCCCCGGCCACGCGGCCGCCTCGAGCAACGTGCGCACCGTCTGCGTGTCGTTCGCGCCGACTGCGATCTGGCCGACGTAGACGGTCCCGTACTGCATCGCCAGCAGACCGAGGTCCTTCTTCGGCATGGACTTGCCCGCGGTCGCGAACTTCGCGATCGCCGCCCGGGGGGTTGCCTTCGACGCCTGGCCACCCGTGTTCGAGTACACCTCCGTGTCGAGCACGAGCACGTTCACGTCCTCGCCCGAGGCGAGCACGTGGTCGAGGCCCCCGTAGCCGATGTCGTAGGCCCAGCCGTCACCACCGACGATCCACACGGATTCACGGACGAGGCCACGAGCCACCGACGCGAGGCGGGCTGCGCGGGTGTCCGTGCTGCGCTCGAGCCGGGCGGTCAACTCCGCGACACGTCGGCGCTGGGAGGCGACCCCCGCGTCCTCTGACTGGTCCGCATCAAGCAGGGCCCGCACGAGATCGTCACCGACCTCGCCCGCGAGCTCGGTCAGCAGTCGCCGCGCCTCCGTGCCTTGGTGGTCGAGGGCGAGCCGGAGGCCGAGACCGAACTCCGCGTTGTCCTCGAACAGCGAGTTGGCCCACGCGGGGCCCTGGCCCTCCGCGTTGGTCGACCAAGGGGTCGTCGGCAGATTGCCGCCGTAGATCGACGAGCAGCCGGTGGCGTTCGCGACGACTATGCGGGAGCCGAACAGCTGGGTCAGCAACTTGAGGTACGGCGTCTCGCCGCAGCCGGCGCACGCCCCGGAGAACTCGAAGAGCGGCAGGAGCACCTGCGAGCCCTTGACGGTGTTGTGCGGCAGTGCATCACGGTCCAGGACGGGCAGCCGCTGGAAGTGGTCGAAGTTGATCCGCTCGACCTCGCGGTGCTCCTCGGCTGGGCGCATGTTGATGGACTTGTGACCCACGTGCTCCTTGCTGGTGGCGGGGCACACCTCGACGCACACGCCACACCCCGTGCAGTCGTCGGGGGCGACCTGGATGGTCAGGAGGTGGTCGCTGAGCTCCCTCGACTTGAAGGGCTTCGACTGGAAGCTGTCGGGGGCGCTGTCGAGCGCGGACGGCTCGAAGACGTTCATGCGGATGGCGGCATGCGGGCAGACGATCGCGCACTTCCCGCAGTCGATGCAGATCTCGGGATCCCAGATCGGGATCTCCTGGGCGATCGCGCGCTTCTCCCACCGGGCCGTGCCGAGCGGGAACGTCCCGTCGACCGGCAGGGCGCTGACGGGCAGCAGGTCGCCCTCGTCGGCCAGCATGCGCGCGGTTACCCGGCGCACGAAGTCGGGTGCCTCCGCGGGCACAGGGGGCTCGCGATACGTCGTCGCGGTCACCCGGTCCGGCACCTCGACGCGCGCGAGCCCCGCGAGGGCCCTGTCGACCGCATCGTTGTTCCGCTCGACGATCTCCGCCCCGCGCTTGCCGTAGGACCGCTCGATCGCGCCCTTGACCGCGCCGACCGCCTCGTCGGTCGGGAGGAGGTCGGTGAGCGCGAAGAACGCGACCTGCATGACGGTGTTGATCCTCATGCCGAGCCCGGCTTCGCGCGCGATGCGGTACGCGTCGATCACGTGCACGTCGAGGCCCTTGTCGACGATCGCCTCCTGCGCCTCCACCGGCAGGTGCTCCCACACGTCCTCGGCGGCGTGGGGGCTGTTGACCAGGAACGTGGCGCCGGGCTTGGCGAGCTTGAGCACGTCGCGGCGGGCGAGGAACCCGAACTGGTGACACGCCACGAGATCAGCCTCTTCGATGAGGTAGCTCGAGCGAAGCGGCTCGGGGGAGAACCGCAGGTGGGACACGGTGACCGCGCCCGCCTTCTTCGAGTCGTAGACGAAGTAGCCCTGGGCGTACAGGTCCGTCTGGTCGCCCACAATGGCCACTGAGTTCTTGTTGGCCCCCACCGTGCCGTCGCTGCCGAGGCCGTAGAAGACCGCTTGCAGCTCCCCGTCCGCGCGACGCACGCGGAAACTCGTGTCGGGTGGCAACGAGAGGTGGGTGACGTCGTCGATGATCCCGACGGTGAACGACCGGGGTGGAGGATCGACGCGCAACGCGTCGAGGACCGACTTGGCCATCGACGGGGTGAACTCCTTCGACGACAGCCCGTAGCGTCCGCCGACCACCGTGGGCATCCGCCCTCCCGCCTCTGCGAGCGCAGCGACGACGTCGAGGTAGAGCGGCTCCCCGGGTGCACCCGGCTCCTTGGTCCGGTCGAGGACCGCGATCGACTGCACCGTTGCGGGCAGCGCAGCGCGCAGGGCCTCGCTCGGGAACGGGCGGTACAGGCGAACGGTGACCATGCCGACCCGTTCACCGCCACGCACGAGCTCGTCGACCGTCTCCGCCACCGCGCCCGCGCCGGAGCCCATCAGGACGACGACCCGCTCCGCCTCCGGATGCCCGTGGTAGTCGACGAGGTCGTAGCGGCGCCCGGTCTGCTCGGCCAGGCGCTGCATCGCCTCCCTCACCGCGTACGGCACCGCTGCGTAGTAGGGGTTCGCGGCCTCGCGCGCCTGGAAGAACACGTCCGGGTTCTGCGCGGTGCCACGAAGGGCGGGAGCCCCCGAGTGAAGCCCCCGCTCCCGGTGGGCGAGGATGTCGTCGTCCTCGAGCAGGGCGAGGAGCTCCCCACCCTGCAGGAGGCTGATCTTCGCCATCTCGTGGGATGTGCGGAAGCCGTCGAAGAAGTGCAGGAAGGGCACCCGGCTCGACAGCGTCGCCGCGTGGGAGACCGCGGCCAGGTCCTGCGCCTCCTGGGGGTTCGCCGAGGCCAGCATCGCCCAGCCCGTGGAGCGGGCGGCCATGACGTCGCTGTGGTCGCCGAAGATCGACAGGGCGTGGGTGGCGATCGTCCGGGCCGCGACGTGGATGACCGCCGGGGTGAGCTCGCCTGCGATCTTGTACATGTTCGGCAACATGAGCAGCAGGCCCTGCGAGGCGGTGAACGTCGTCGCGAGGGTTCCCTTCTGGAGCGCGCCGTGCAGGGCACCCGCCGCGCCCCCCTCGCTTTGCATCTCGATGACCCTGGGCACGCTGCCCCACGCGTTTGGTCGACCCGCCGCGGACCACGCGTCCGCGAGTTCCCCCATCGTCGAGGCGGGGGTGATCGGATAGATCGTCATGACTTCCGACAGCGCGTAGGCGATGTTGGCTGCGGCCTCGTTGCCATCGATGGTGGCGCGTCCCATTCAGCTCCCTCACGTCCTCGTAGGGCAATGCTGCGATCGCCGGGGCGGGGGGAGGTAGGGCGAACGGCACTCTGCGCGCGGGACCTTGGTCCGTCGGCCGCGCGCCTCAGTCCCCGAGGCCGCGTTCCTTCCCCCGCGCGGAGGTGCGCCGTTGCCACGCGGCGAGGAGCAGGGCGGCGCCGACGCCGACCCCGAGACCGGTCTCGATGCCCACCGTCAACGTCACGACGAACGTGACAAGCGCGACCAGCCCCTCCTCACGACGGCTGCGGAGCAGATTGGCGATCTCGCGAAGGTCGACTAGCCGGAGCACCGCCGTGACGATGACCGCAGCGAGCACCGCCCGCGGCAACGGCGTGAGCAGCGGTGTGGCCATGGTGGCGACGAGGGCGATCACCGTTGCGGTGACGAGGCCCGCAGCGGGAGTCCGGGCGCCGGACTCGTGGTTGACCGCGCTGCGCGAGAAGCCGCCCGCGACGGGGAAGGCGCTCGACAGGCCAGCCGCGAGGTTGGCGCCGCCGACCGCAGCCAGCTCCCGGCCCGCGTGCGGCTGCACGCCGGTCTCGCGGGCGATGGCGCGCGCGAC
>SKQL01000058.1 GCA_007119035.1 Nitriliruptorales bacterium
GGCGGGGTCGGTCCGGCCGGCCAACGTGCGGAGTTCTTGAACCTCCTGCTGGAACTCGCGATCGATGCGCTCGTCCAGCCGGACCAGCAGCACCAGCCGGATGGTCACGATCGCCAGCGCGAGGACCACTGCGACGAGGAGGACATGCCACAACGCGATCCGCACCCGCGCGCTGGACAGCGGACGGCGGGCTCGTGAGAGCCCGTCCCCCGCCATGGTCGGCCCCCGCCCATTCACTCGCAGTCGAACGCTCACCAGCGGAGCCTTCCGCACTGGCCAGGCAGATAATCGAGATCTTCGAGGGCCTATGCCCCCGTTGATGAGAAACCTCTCATCGCCTTGTCACCTGCTCCTCATGAAACCGCCTCACTATCGCCGTGTCTCCGACGAGAGGTGCGAGCTCATGCCCACTACCAGCCACCGAGCCCCCCGTCGGGCCCTGTATGCCTTCACCGTCCGTCAACTGCACCGGGGAGGGGTGACCATGATCCGCCATCGTGGTCGCTCCCGGCCGTTCAGCCCGTACCGATACCGACTGCCTGCGTCGCTGTCGTGGGCGGGGGCGCCCGGCAGGCTCGAGATCCGGCTGGAGCACATCACCACGGCTACCGGCTTCTCCTTCGCCCAGGCGGGATGGCATCCCCATGTGGAGACGCTGCGCTGGCTCGATTCCCGGGCCGAGCACGGCCACGACGAGGTCCAGGAGAGCCCGCTCGCGCGGTTGTACAGCGCCTTTCAGCCCAGCACCGTTCAGGAAGCGCTGTTCGAGGACAGGAACGATCCGATCCCGGGGCTGTCCGATGTCTCCCTGGTCAGGGGGCAATTGCGCGATCTGTGGAACCCCTACTCCCCAAGGCAGTCTGGCAGCCTCGATCGCCCGGGTCTGTACTGGGGGCCTGCCTCCCACGAGCACGTCGAGACGGAGCTCCAGAGAACCCTGGCCCTGTACACGAGCCTGGCCGAAAGGGGGTTGCGAGACGAGGGGCCGGGCAAGGACGCGATCGCGGGACATCTTCTCGTCCGCGGCGACCAGTACCGTTCCATGGTGCATGAGGGCCATCATCGGCTGGCCTGCCACACCGCTCTCGGGCACACGGACGGCGTCCCGGTGTGGTTGGTGCCCAATCACCCCCCCGGTCGTCTGCGAGGACGACCTCGGCAGGTGGACCAACGGCGCTCACCCGAGGTATTCGCCAGTCAGCGCGCAACTGCTGTTCCAGCGGCTCTTCGAGTCGACCGGCGTGGAGAAGGCGTCGCGCCTGGGCCTCCTGTCCTCCCCCTCGCGGCGGTAACGGAGCCCTGTTGCGTGGTGGGCGCTGCAGGGCTCGAACCTGCGACCTCTGCCTTGTAAGGGCAGCGCTCTCGCCATCTGAGCTAAGCGCCCGAGTCCAGAGCGGCCAGTCTAGTCCATGGCCCACCCGCCCGGCGGGACGCAGTGCAGCAACCTACGATGCACCCTGGCCCATGACAACGACCATTGAGGAACACCCGTGAGCGACGAGGAGCCCGTACCACCCGAGCAGTCCAGCAGCCACCAGAAGCTGCAAGTCCACGTCGAGGACGAACGAAAGCACGGCACCTACGCGAACTTCCTGGTGGTGAGCCACTCGCCGCACGAGTTCACGCTCGACTTCTGCCAGGTGCTCCCCGGGGGAGAGCCGGGGAAGCCACGAGCCGAGGTCGTCTCCCGCGTGAAGGTCGCGCCGACCATGGTCGGTAAGATCATTCGCGCGCTCAACACCAACATGACCGCCTACGAGGACAAGTACGGCATGGTCCGCGAAGTGGGTTAGGGGAGCTGAGCGTGGAGGCCGCCTCCGTCACGCCCCCTGACTGGCGAGTGCTCCCTTTCGAGCGCGACCTGCCGGACAAGCTTCTCGACCGCAGCGTCGCACTCCTCGACGCCTTGGGGGACGAGCCCGTCCCCATGCTCCGGTGGTACATCCCCTCGGTGACCGGCATCGTGCTCGGGCGGGGGCAGGGGCGCCTCGAGGTGGCCGAGCAAGACGGCATCGGGATCCACATGCGGTCGTCGGGAGGCGGCGCGGTGCTGCTCGATACCGCCACGCTCTCCCTCGACGTGTTGGTCCCCGCCGGCCACCCATGGCTCTCGGACGACCTCGGCGCGCTCTTCGACCTCGTCGGCGCGGCATGGCTGTCCGCGTTGCAGGGCCTTGGCGTCCCGGGCCTCCGACTGCACAAGGGACCGTCGACGACCCCGCGCGGCAAGGATGCGAGGGCACGTCTCATCGCCTCTGTCTGCTACGCGAGCCTCGGACGCGGCGAGCTCGTCGCGCACGGGCGCAAACTGGTGGGCCTCGCGCAGCGGCGTCGCCGCCACGGCGCACTCGTCCAGTGCGGGCTGCTGCGGTCGTGGCAGCCGCGCCGCCTTCTCACCGCCCTCGGCGTCGACCCCCTCGACCCCGAGATCGCCGCGGCCGCGGTCGGCCTTGACAGCTTGATGACCGACCCGCCAGAGGATGCGTCCATCATGGACGCAGTGGAAACCGCCTTAAGCACCGACCCTGGCAGGAGGCCAGGATGAAGACCGACTCCCTTCTCGTCGCGAGCAACCGCGGACCGGTCAGCTGGCGCCTCGACCCCCACGACGTCCCCATCCCCCGAAGAGGCTTCGGGGGACTCGTCACCGCGCTTGGCGGCGCCCTCCAGGACGAGCCGGGGACGTGGGTATCCGTCGCGATGTCAGACGTCGACCGCGAGGTCGCCGCACAGCATCCCGCCTCCCCGTTCGCGGTCGAGGCGGACGGGCATTCCTACCGGGTGCGCGTACTCGACCCCGGAGACCGCTTCGAGGCCTACTACAACGAAGTGTCGAACCGTCTCCTGTGGTTCACCATGCACGGCCTGTGGAACCCCGCCTACGAGCCGACCGCGAGAGGCTGGCCCCTCTCCTGGGAGGGCGGGTACAAGCAGGTCAATGCAGACATCGCCGCCGCGATCGCGGAAGCGGCCGGCGAGCGGCCTGAAGTCCACCTCCACGACTACCACCTCGCCGGGGTGGCCGGCTCGCTCCGGGAGCGACTGCCCGACACGCCGATCCTGCACTACCTCCATACGCCGTGGCCACGTCCACGGGAACTGGGCCTGCTACCCGACACGATCGCCCAGGGCGTCATGGAGGGCCTGCTCGCCGCGGACGTCATCGGCTTATCCGCCCCCGAGTGGGCGTCGGCCTTCCGCCGCTGCGCGGTCGAGCTCTGCGGCGCTTCCGTGGACGGGGAGGCGGTCCTGCACAAGGGTCGACGGACGGTGGTGAGCGACTTCGTGCTCGGCGTCGACGAGCTGGACCTCTCCTCCTCGTCCATGGCGTCGCCCACCCTCGAGGCCGGCAGGGACCTGGACACGCGCATCGCGAACCGGCAACTCCTGCTGCGGGTGGACCGAACCGACCTCTCGAAGAACATCCTCCGTGGCCTCCTCGCCTACGAGCTCCTCCTCGAGCGCCACCCCGAGCACCGCGGCAAAGTGTGGCACTACGCCCACCTCAACCCATCCCGACAGGGTGTCGAGGAGTACCGCGCGTACCTGAGCGCGTGCCACGAGGTCGCGGACCGCATTCGCTCCCGCTTCGGCGAGGACAGCCTCGAGATCTTCGTCGGCGACGACTACCCGCGGGCGGTCGCCGCATTGCAACGCTACGACGTGCTCCTCGTCAACCCCGTGCGCGATGGCACCAACCTCGTGGCTAAAGAGGGGCCCGTGCTCAACGAGCGGGACGGTGTCCTCGTGCTGAGCCGGGAGACGGGAGCCGCGACCGTCCTGCGGGGAGGCGCGGTCGTGATCAACCCCTTCGACATCGAGGAACAGGCCGACGCCCTCCATCTCGCACTCGTCATGGGGCCCGATGACCGGGCAGGACGAGCCCGGGAGCTCGAGGGCGCCGCGCGGGTCGGACCACCCGAGACATGGTTCGCCGAGCAACGGAAGATGCTCCACCAGGTAGTGGGCTGGGAGTAGCGCCCGCGTGTCCTCAGGTTATGGCGGACCAGTCGACGGTCATGGGGCCACCATCCCTGCCGCGTTCGGTCGCGATGATCTCGGCCACCACGGACACCGCGATCTCGCCCGGGTTGCGACTGCCTATGTCGAGGCCGACCGGCGCCCGGAGACGGGCAATGTGGGCCTCGGGGACGCTTGAGTCGCGCAAGTGACGTACCGCCTCGGGGGCGTGACGCCGGCTGCCGAGCATGCCCACGAACGGGGCCTCGCTTGCGAGCGCGACACGCAGCACCTCTCCGACCCACGACGCGTCGTGGTCGCTTATAAGGACGGAATCCGAGGGGCCGGGCGGCGCGGCCAGGAGGTAGCGCGCGGGATCGTCGGCCTTCACCTCCACACCCTGCGCGGCGGGCACCGCACCGCCGGGAGCGACCAGGGTCACGCGTCGGTCGGTCAGACGTGCGATCTCCGCGACCGCCCGCCCAACGGGTGTGGAGCCCAGGACGAGCACCGCGGGCTCGGGCTCGTGCACCTCCGCGAACAGCTCGACAGCACGCTCCTCGTCGCGGGTGGGGAACTGGAGGCGACGACGGATGGGCCCCCCTTGAGCGAGCGCTTCCCGTGCTACCTCCGCGCCAGCGGTGTCGAATTCCGAGCACCCGAGTGTGCCTGCGAGCACGCCCACCTCCCCGACCACCAGCTTCGCGCCGGGATGGCTGGGCGCGTTGCCCGACACATCCAGCACGGTGACGAGCACAGCCCGCTGGCCCCGTCCTCGGGCCCTGCCCAGCGCGTCGTAGACCTCCATCAGGCCGCGATCGCCGCGTCGAGCAGCGCCTCGATGGCGTCGTTGATGAAGCTCGCCAGGTAGTTGAGGTCCGGCAGCGCCCGGCGGTCGCCGACGAGCCCGAAGCACAACAACCCGCTGTAGCTCGTGACCGCGATGGAGAGTGCCGCGTCCCCGGCCAGGGGGATGTAGGGGTAACTGGCCTCGAGCGGGACGCCTGCGAGGCAGCGTCGGTCTTGCGGGCCCGGGGCGTTGGACAGTGCGAGGTTGTAGCGCTGCTCCCCGGTCGCGAGCCGCGCCGCGATGGCGTGCAGTTGCGCGGGCGCGTATCCCGCCAACGTCACCAGCCGATCCGCCGCGACCGCTTGGCGCGATTCCTTGAGGCCGGCCATCTCCCCCATGATGCGGTACAGGCGCGCGACGGGGTCCATCTCCATCACGGGCAGCGGCGCGAGGACGCCGACCGCTCCCTCTCCCAGGGACTCCGCAGCGCTGAGCTCGCCGTCGACGCCATCGGCGTGCACCCGAACCGGCACCATGACGCGAAGGTCGAGGTCCTTGGTCTCGTGCCCCCGCCAGCGCAGGAGCCTACCGACCGCGTCCGCGCACACCGCTACGACCGAGTCGTTGATGGTCCCCCCGAACGTCGCTCTGATCCTCCGGAGATCGTCGAGCTCCGCCCGGGCGACGGCGAAGCGGCGGTGCGGGGTGAGCGGCCGGTTCAGGGGGCTGCGGGGAGGCGACCTCACCGCCCGCAGCGCCAACCCCGCCGCAGAGCCCGCTGCGGTCGTGGCCACCTTGAAGGCCTTCGTGGGACGCAGCGCCAGCGCGCTTAGCTCACGGCCTGCTTGCAGGGCGTGGGTCATCCGCTCGCGCACCGCGTCCGCGGCGACGTGCAAGTCCGACGGGGCACGCTGGGGCCGCCAGTTGCCCTGCACGAGCGTCCGGGAACCATCCGTATCTGCGTCGAGCAGTACGGCGAACGGATCCCCGCCCTCACCACCCGCCATGGCGAGATGCACCTTGCGGAAGAGCGCGGTCTTGTCGCCGTCGACGCCCTCGATGAGGTAGACCTCCCAAAGCGGGCGCGAGCGATCGAGCGGTCGAGCGATGAGCCGGGCGAGGTAGTCGCCCAGCTGAGCGGCGTTGCCCGGAGCGGGAAGCGCGCCGTGCCGCAGATGGTAGGAGAGGTCGAAGTCGGGGTCGTGGTCCCAGATCGGACGTCCCCCGAGGCGGACGGAACGGACGCGACAACGGGCGCGCGGCACCTCGTGCAGACGGCTGCGGAGGGTCTCGTGCACGTCGCTGAAGGAGAGACCCGGCGAGAAGATGCTCACGCCGCCCGCGTGCAGCGGGGTCTCGGGGCGCTCCAGCTCCAGCAGGGATGCGTCGAAGACCGACAGCCGCTCGTACATCGCCCTCCCAGCAGTTGGCGTCGCCCTACGGGCCGTCTTGAGCGCCTCTCCGCAGCTTAGGTCCCCTTAGTGTGCCCGGCAGAGTCAGTCCTCACAGCCCGGTGACGCCGAGACGGCGGTTCATGGCGTCGAGCACAGCCTTCGCCGCGGCGAGGCCCGTGTCCTCGCCCAGCACGGTAGCGCCCGCGTAACGCATCTCAGCGCCGGCCACGTCCACCGCCACCATCACGACGACCAGCCGGGGCAGGTGCACGCCCGTCTTCACGAGGGCGCACCAGTCGAGGCTGAACCGCACCGCCTCGGGCGTGAGTTGCCCGAGCGCGTCGGTGGTCGCTCTCGCAGTCGCGCAGGCCCTGGCGTCCTCGTGCCCGGAGGACAGCGACTGCTCTGCGACGAAAAGCTCTGTGTGGTGCTCGAGAGCGACACGGACGGGGTCGGTGCCATCGACGGACACGAGCAACGGCCGGATGGTCTCGAAGGAGGGCTCGCTCATGCGATGAGCCTACGACTTCCCGTCGCCGGGCGCGCCCTCCCGTGGTTCCGCCGGTTCGCACGCGCCGTTACCCTACTGGTACGTGCACCAAGAACTAAGGCTGAGGAGATCACTGGAATGGCGGAGACTGTCGACGTCGACCTACTGATCGTGGGAGCGGGGCCCGCGGGGCTCTACGCCGCTTACTACGCGGGCTTCCGTGGGATGCAGACCGCGCTGATCGACTCCCTCCCGGAGCCGGGCGGTCAGATCGCCGCCCTTTATCCGGAGAAGTTGATCTTCGACGTCGCGGGTTTCCCCGAAGTAAAGGGTCAGGAGCTCGTCGACCGCCTCGTCGAGCAGGCCAAGCCCTTCTCTCCGCACTACCTCATGGGTCATCGCGCGGAGGAGCTCGTCCACACCGACGACGGGGAGCACGTGGTGGTCACAAGCCACCGCGGTCAGGAGATCCGGTGTCGCGCGGTGCTGGTATCGGGAGGGATCGGCACCTTCACCCCGCGCCCCCTTCCCGACGCGGAGGCGTTCGAGGGTCGCGGCCTCATGTACTTCGTCCCCAAGCTCGACGTGCTGTCGGGACTCGATGTCCTGATCGTCGGCGGAGGGGACTCGGCGTTCGACTGGGCACTCAACCTCGAGGGGATCGCCGCCTCCGTCACGCTCGTCCACCGCCGCGACCGCTTCCGCGCGCACGAGCACACCGTCGAGCTCGTGATGGAGTCATCCACGGAGGTCCTCACCCATCATGAGGTGGCACGCATCCACGGCGACGAGCGCGTCACCGCGGTCGAGATCTTCAACAACCAGACCGACGAGCGCCGCACGCTCGAGGTGCAGGCCGTCGTGGCGGCCCTCGGCTTCAAGGCCGACCTCGGGCCTATGAAGCGTTGGGGACTCGAGCAGGACAAGCGGAAGGTCCTCGTGGACACGACGATGGCGACCAATCTCCCGCGCGTCTTCGCCGCGGGCGACATCACCGGCTATCCCGGCAAGGTCGACCTCATCTCCGTGGGTTTCGGGGAGGCCGCGACCGCGGTGAACAACGCGGCCACCGCCATCAATCCCGACGCGAAGCTCTTCCCCGGGCACTCCTCCAACCAGTAGCCCCGCGAGCAGCCGATCACGTCAGGAGCACAGCCCGTCGCCGGTCACACCGCGTCGGCAATGGGGCCGTGACTCCGCGTCCTCGACGTACCACCCTTCCGGGCTCTGCCTGAGGGAGAACCGGAAGTCGATGCCCGCAAGGGAGTCGTCGGCGAGCCCCCACAGCAGCAGGGCGCCCGTCGCCTCGTCGTCGGCGTCCGCGGGCAGGACTCTGCTGGTGATCTCCCACACCTCCGTGCCTAGAAGGTCGGCCTCGAAGTCCGACACGAAGGCGGTGAGGAGGCCGCCCGGCGTGGTGTGTCCGTCTGCGGTCGTCTCCGTGTACCCCTCGGGGATCTCCGCGCTCTCCCACTCGCCCGCGCCCGGCTCCCACTCCGCGGGCGCGTCGTCGGCTACCTCATCGGCGTGGCGCATGTGCAACTGCTCGACGAGTCCCTCAGCAGTACGCGGAGGGGCGGGCGGCGCAGGCTGCACAGGGGCCTCGCCGAGCGCCTCCTCGAGCTCGGCAATCTCTGCCTCGAGCTCCCCGACCCGTGCACCGTCGGACGCGAGATCCTCCGAGCCCCCGCACGCGACAAGCGCCAACGCCAGGACGAGAGCGCCCCCCACATGGATCTTGCGCATCGACAACTCCTGCCCGCTGGTTCCGCCACGATGGCCGAGCAACGCTACACGACCCGGTGGGGCGACCGGGCCGCACGACCGGACGGGTCAACCGGAGGTCGAGGCCAGCACGCGCCGCAGTGCCGCCTCCACGACCGTTGCGAGTTGATCGGTCTCGATGAGGAACGCGTCGTGGCCGAAGGGCGAGGCGAGCGTCGCGTGCGACGGGGAACCCGGCAGCAGCTCGACGAGGGCGCGCTGCTCGTGGGCGGGGTACAAACGGTCGCTGTCCACTCCCACGACCGTCACGTCCGCGGCCACCTTGGCGAGCGCGGCCGCGATGCCCCCCCGGCCCCGGCCGACATCGTGGTGGCTCATCGCCTCCGTCAGCGCGAGGTAGCTGTTCGCGTCGAATCGCCTGACGAGCTTGTCCGCGTGGTGGTCGAGGTAGGACTCCACCGCATAGCGCCCACCCATGAGGGGGTCCTCATCGCC
Source organism: Nitriliruptorales bacterium (assembly GCA_007119035.1). Classification (GTDB taxonomy): domain Bacteria; phylum Actinomycetota; class Nitriliruptoria; order Euzebyales; family Egibacteraceae; genus SKQL01. The sequence continues at coordinate 8,855 of SKQL01000058.1, forward strand.
TTGCGGACGACGCCCGAACCGCTCCCCGAGCTCCTTCTCCGTGCGGTAGCTGTAGTGCCCCAACCAGCGGGCGAGCCCGAGGCCCTCGTGGGGCCCCTCACCGTCCGCGGCTGAGTAGTAGTCCCCACCCCGGAAGCCCGCGTCCAGCTTGATCGACCGGCTCTGGATGGTGCCCAACGCGATCTGATCCGCCGACGCCATCGCGCCGCACGCGATGACCACCGCCGCCCGCAGCTGCTCGGGATAGCCGACGGCGAACTCGAGGGCGCGCATGCCCCCCATCGACCCACCGATGACCACAGCCCAGGTCGAGAGGCCCAGGGCGTGCCCCAGCGCGGCATCCACCGCGACCTGGTCTCGTATCGTCGTCCGCGGCCACCGGGACCCGTAGGGCCGTCCGTCCGGGCCCGTCGAGGAGGGCCCGGTCGTGCCCTGGCAGCCACCGAGCACGTTGGGGCACACCACGAACCACTCGTCGGTGTCGATGGCCCTGCCGGGACCGACCATCGCCTCCCACCACCCGGGAGACGGATGCCCCTCCCCCGCCGGCCCCAGGACGTGGCTGTCCCCCGTGAGCGCATGCTCGATGAGGACCGCGTTGCCACCGTCCGGGTCCAAGGTGCCCCAGGTCTCGTAGGCGACGGTGATCGGGCCGACGGTGCCGCCCGCCTCGAGCCTCAACGGCGCGTCGGAGAACACCGTGAGGAACTCCCGCCGCCCCTGCGGATGCCCAGGGAGCCACGCGCCCGTGGCGGGAGCGACATCATGCACGGGCAACGACGATCACTTCGTCGACGCCTCGAAGCCGGTCTCGAGGTCGGCCAGCAGGTCGTCCACGGTCTCCAGGCCGACCGACAGGCGGATGAGCTCGGGACGAACCCCCGCCGCGGCCTGCTCAGACTCGCTCAGCTGCGCGTGCGTGGTGGTGGCCGGGTGGATGATGAGGCTGCGCGTGTCACCCACGTTGGCCAGGTGGCTGAACAACTCGACCCCTTCCACGAACGACCGGCCCGCCTCGATCCCCCCCTCGATGCCGAACGACAGGATCGCACCCGACCCCTGGGGTAGGTAGCGTCGCGCCCGGTCGTGCCAGGGGCTCGAGGCGAGTCCCGGATAGATGACCCACTCGACGTCATCGCGGGCCTCGAGCCATTCGGCGACTGTCTGTGCGTTGGCGGAGTGGCGCTCCATGCGCAAACTGAGCGTTTCGAGCCCCTGCAAGAAAAGGAAGGCGTTCATGGGCGCCATCGCGGGGCCGAGGTCACGCAGCAACTGGACCCGCGCCTTGGCGATGTAGGACCCGTAGCCCAACGCGTCCCAGTACACGAGCCCGTTGTAGCTCGGGTCCGGGGTGGTGAAGTCGGGGAAGCGGCCCGACGCGCTGAAGTCGAACGCTCCTCCGTCGACGATGAGCCCCCCGATGGCGGTCCCGTGGCCACCGATGAACTTCGTGGCCGAGTGGACCACGATGTCCGCTCCCCATTCGAGCGGTCGGCACAGGAACGGGGTCGCGAGCGTGTTGTCGACCATGAGCGGCACACCGACCTCGTGCGCGACCGCCGCGATCCCCTCGATGTCGAGGACGTCCCCCTTCGGGTTGCCGATGGTCTCCCCGTAGAACGCCTTGGTGTCATCGCTGACCGCGGCCCGCCACGCGTCGAGGTCGTCGGGCTCCACGAAGTCCACCTCGATGCCGAGCTTGGGCAGGGTGTAGTGGAACAGGTTGTACGTCCCTCCGTAGAGGGACGACGAGGACACGATCCGGTCACCCGAGGAGGCGAGGTTGAGGATCGCCAGGGTCTGGGCGGCCTGCCCGCTCGCGACGGCCAGGGCCCCCACCCCGCCCTCGAGATCCGCGATGCGCTGCTCGACCACATCCTGCGTGGGGTTCATGATGCGCGTGTAGATGTTGCCGGGCTCGGCGAGGGAGAACAGGTCCGCGGCATGCGCGGTGTCACGGAACACATAGCTCGTGGTCTGGTAGATGGGCGTGGCCCGCGCGCCCGTGGTCGGGTCCGGTTCCGCTCCCGCGTGCACCTGCCTGGATTCGAAGCCCAGTGGCCGGCTCCCGTCCTTGTCCGTCATCTCCGCTCCTCCGTGGGGGTCGACGCAGCGCCGACCGGGTGTGCTCACTATGGACAGGCACAACCTATAGGCTCCGGGGGGATGCGAACCTTCTCCGTTGCGGAAGCGAGAGCGTTGCTCCCCGCCGTCCAGGACGCCGCGGCGGAGCTGATCGACTTGCGCGCGGACCTAGCGGTCGCACGCGCGGCCGGTGAGGATGCGGCATTGCCACTCGCGGAGACCAAGGCCCTGGAAGCGCGTGTGCACGAGCTCATCGAGTGGTTCCCTGAGCAGGGGCTCGAGCTCAAGGGGATCGCGCCTCTCCTCCTTGACTTCCCGAGCACGCTCGACGGCGAGCCGGTGCTGTTGTGCTGGCTCGAAGGCGAGGAGGATCTCGCCTGGTACCACCGTGCGGAGCTCGGCTTCCTCGGGCGCAGACGACTCCGCTGAGGCTTTCATCCGGTTTTGGGGCTTCCACTCCGGGTATCCCCGCCTGTGAGCCATGTAGGAGCCGAGGGTCGGAAGTAGGAGTGACGATGGGTCGCATCAGGTCGAAGGTCTTCGCCCCGGGCATGTTGGTGGCCATGGGCGTGGGAGCTGGCGCCGCGTACTTGCTCGATCCGACGATGGGTCGCACCCGCCGGTCGGAACTGGCCGACCGCGTGAGGGCCCTGCTTCGTCGGTCGGTCCGCAAGGCGGAGGACCGCACGGAGAGGACCATCAAGCGAGCGGAGGACCGTGCGCACGGGATCGCGCACGAGGTGGCCCGCGACGAGGCGGATCTTGTCCCGGAGAACGATCAGACTCTCATCGACAAGGTGCGCAGCGAGGTGGTCGGCGGTGAGCGGTGGCGGCCGTACACCATCAATGTCGACGCGGCCGACGGTGAGGTCGCGCTGCGCGGGCAGCTCGACCGCCCCGACCAGATCCGCGACCTCGTCGACGAGGTCAGCCGCGTACCAGGCGTGCGCAAGGTCGAGAACTTCCTGCACCTGCCGGGCACGCCGCCACCCAACGTAGCTGAGGCACGTCGCGCCGGTAACCGCTCCACGTAGTCCTCAGACGGCCGCCTCGCGCAGCTCGTCCGCGTCACCCGCGTGATCGACCCGGACCAGGGCTGCGGTTAGGCGCGCGAAGTTCGCCGGCCCATCCGGGCTCGCCTCGGCCAGCGCCTCCGGCTCTACGGGAAGGCCGAGCGCCTCGGCCCCCGCCCGCGCGCGCTTGTCGACGAAGGGGTACAACTCGCCCCAGGCCCCCTGCGCCTCCCTGAAGTAGATGTCGACACCCGCATCGCCGATGCCCTTGCACTCCTTCAGCAGCCGACGCTCGGCGGCGGGGTCGCGGTCCGCCTCGTCGCGGAGCCGACGCAGGTCACCCTCCCAGCGGTCACGGACCAATTCCGAGGTCTCCGCCAGCATCGACGCGGTCCGCTCGTCGTAGCGGGCGTAGCCGGACTCGTTGAGGACCCGGGCGCGCTGCTCCCAGGAGGACTCGAGCAGTCGGTCGGCGGTGGTCCACCCCTGCTCGCCGAGGGCGCGCGCCGCCCGCACCGCGATGTCGGCACGGATTCGCGCGCTGAACAGCAGGCTTGCGGTGAGCAGCCGGAACAGCTCCTCGGGCTCGTTCCGGCTCCCGTCGAAGCCGATCTCCTCGGCGTAGGTCCGACCGTGCCGGTCGAGCACGGCTCGGACGATCGCCTCGGTCCCAGCCATGGCTAGTCCTGCTTCCGGGAGATCGCCTCAGTCCGAGGGCCCCTTGTCACCCTTGGGCTCCCAGTGGTCGCCGACTTCTCGAACCTGTGCTTGAGCGCGGAGTCGAGGGCCTTCTGGTACGTGCGTTGCGCCTCCTCGGGCGAGCGCTGCAACGTGCCCGGCAGGTCTTCCTCGTCGGTGGGCATGACGGTGATCCTCTTCTCTCACTTCTCTCACATCGGGAGCGCCGCGAACAACGCGGCTCCTACGAGCACGACGAACAACACGACCAGCAACAGCAGCGCCGCCAGGGGTATGACGAAGGCCGCCACCGCGCGCCCCGTCGTGATGCCGTGGCCTTCCCGCACGGCGATGACGGTGAGCACCGCCATCCAGACGGTCAGGGCGAAGCTCACGAGCGAGGAGATGACGGCGCCCGCGGGCCCGGCGAGTTGGGGCAGCAGCTGGAAGGGGATCCCCAGCGCCTGGGGGACGCTCGCGAAGGCGACGCCGGTGAATGCACCCGAGTAGATCCCGACACCGCCCAGCAGGCGGGCCAGCCCGTGCAGGATGCCACTCCAGGCCGCCAGTAGCCCGAGTGCGAACAGCGGCCCGAGGATCAGCGAACCCGCGAAGATCACTCCCCCCAGGCCGTCGAGTCCCGCGGGCGCGGTGATCCCCGCTCCGGGGGCCGCTTCGCCGATCCCGGGCGCTCCCGCGAGCGTCGACAGCACCGCCAGCCCCACCGTGAGCACGATGGCCCAGCCGACCCGGGGATGCACCGTGAGACGGCGCATCGTCGCCACGGGTGCGCTCAGCACGCCGACGGCGGTGTCGAGGAATCCCTCGGGGGGAGGGACGTGAGGCGGCTGCTCCGTGGTGACGGCAGATTCCGACCGGGGCTCGTCGAGCCGCTCCTGGTGTGGGTCCTGGGTCACGATGACACCTCTGCCTCGATGCCGAGCGGGACGCGGTACTGCGGCGTCCTTGCTCCACGGAGCGCCTCCCAGAGCAGCAGGCCCTCCGCGTCGAGCTCGTAGCCTGTCCGCGAGAAGGGAAGCGCGATCTGGCCGCCACCGAGGAACTGGTCGAAGAAGCCGGGACGGAGTTCGATGACCTGCGGGTCATCGATGCCCGCGAGACCCGCTGCGACGTCAACCGCCTCGTTCACACCGCCTAGCTCGTCGACGAGGCCGAGCTCGGCGGCTTCGGCTCCCGAGAAGATCGCCCCGGTGGCCAACTCGGTCGCCTCGTCCTTGGACAGGTCCCGTGAGTCCGCGACGGCGGCGACGAACTGGTCGTAGAAGTCCTCTGTCAGGCCCTCGACCATCTGACGGCCCTCCTCGTCGACACCTTCGATCGACAGAGCGTCCTTGAGCTCCCCCTGGGTGATCGTCTCGATCTCCACACCCCAGTTGTCAAGCAGCTCGGATACGTCGAAGAGCTGGAAGATCACGCCGATGCTGCCGGTGATGGTCCCGGGGTGCGCGACGATCTGGTCCGCGCCCGTGGCGATGTAGTACCCGCCCGAGGCAGCCTGGTCGCCCATCGACACAACCACGGGATCCGCGTGCTCGTCGAACAACGCCGCGATCTCCTGTGATGCGGCGACGCTGCCGCCCGGCGAATCGATACGCATGACGACCGCGCCAACGTTGGGGTCAGCGGCAGCCTCCGCAAGTCGCTCGCGCACGATCGCGGGCGTGATGATTCCCCCCGCGGCCGCGAAGCCTGCGGGCGCCTCCCGGATCTGACCGGCCAGGGGGACCACCGCGACGGACTCTCCCGGCTCGGGCGCATCGAGCGTGGCGGGGAGGATGGCGGCCACCACCGCGGAGACCACCACCACCACTAGGATGACGATGCCCGTGATCGTTCTCCCTGACATGGTCTCCTCCGACAGGTCGGCATTCTCCGTAACCGAGCGCGACGCAGGTGCTTGTCGTAGACTCCTTGCGCCGCATACCCTCCTAATGAACACAAACACCCTTGCTGCACCCCGAGACGGGGAGGCGGGCAACGAGGGAGCCCCGAGCGAGTACGCTCGGGGATCGGTTGGCGAGGTGCAGGAATCAGGGCGGGAGACATGGCTACCGAGCAGCCGCGCTCACACTGGGCGCATTGCGACGAGTGCAACGAGTTCGAGACGAGGTCCACGGCCGAGCAGGCGCAACGCTGGCTCGACCTCCACCGGGCCTTCACGCACACCCAGCCGTCGTGCCACCGGCCCGGCTGCCACCACCGGTAGCCCTCCCCTCCCGGTTGGTGGTGTGGGCGGAGGGCCGGGCGCGAGGGTCTCGGCTACCCCTCGGGTACCGAGAACCAGACGACCTTGCCTCCGGCTGCCACGGGGTAGTGGCCCCACTCGGACGCGAGCATCTCCACCAGCGCAAGGCCGCGTCCGTTCGCATCGCCGGTGCCTGCTTGCCGCGGCTCGGGCGGCTTGAGAGCGGAGTCCTCCACCGCAACCCGCATCATCCCGGACCGATCGGTCTCGAGGTGCAGGAAGCACACGGAGCCCGCATGCACGACAGCGTTGGTGACCAGCTCGCTGACCAGCAACTCCGCGGTGCCGACGACGTCGGGTGCCACGTGGGGCTCGAGGCATTCCCGCAGGAAATGTCGGGCGGCGGGCACGCTTGCGGCCTCGGGGGGAAAGACCCGGACGGGCCACTGGGGGGCAGAGTCGATGGAGGACAAGTAGGAGTGAGTCATGACACTGTCCGTACGGGGCAATCGGACAGCGCCACCGGGGGAAGGAGCGGCGCCGAGGTTCCACGCCGGGGTCACGGGCGCGTTGACCGTCCATCCTAGGGCCCTAGGGCGGTGTGGACGGACCAACAATCGGCAAGGATACTGTAGGGGCACGTCGCCCCACGGTCCATGCATCGGAGGGCGGGGTGGCGAACTCGCGAGAACAGGCGCTGATTCGTGCGCTAGTCGATCTCGGCGACACGCTCGTCTGCGACTACGACTTGCTCGAGTTCCTCTATACGTTGAGTGAGCGCTGCACCGACCTGCTCGCCGCCGCGGCCTCGGGATTACTCGTCGAGCGGCAATCGGGGACCTTGGACATCGTCGCGGCATCGAGCAACGAGATGCGCGCCCTCGAATTCCGAGAGCTGCAGTCCCGTCAGGGCCCCAGCGTGGACGCATACCTCACCGGTGAAGCGGTCAACGTCGATGACCTCGGGAAGATGCATCGCCGCTGGCCCGAGTTCGTCTCCGCCTCGATGGCCGCTGGTTACCGCAGCGCGACCGGCCAGCCCCTGCGGGTGCGCGAGCAACAGATCGGCGCGCTCAACGTGTTCTGGGACACGCCCAGCGCTTTCAGCCAAGATGACCTCGCGGTCGCACGCGGCCTGGCGGACATGGCGGCGGTCGGAATCACCAACCACCGCCTCATGGCCACCGCCGAGGAGCGCGTCCGCGACCTCGAGCGCGCGCTCGAAAGCGGCGCGGCCATCGAGCAGGCCAAGGCGGTGCTCGCAGAGCGGACGGGCATGGACACGGGCGATGCGTTCGACCGCATCCGAAGGTACTCCCGCAGTCGCAACGAGCGCCTGCACGACATAGCGCGACGTTTTCTCGACGGCGACCTCGAGACCGAGGTCTTCGGGCAAGACGCGGCGAAGGACAGCAGATGGGCGTGAGGCACCGATGCGGGCAGCCCACGGGGAGCAGGCTGGGGCTCTGCACCGATCTCTACGAGTTGCGCATGGTGGAGTCCTACCTCAAGGAGGGGATGGTGGCGCCGGCCACCTTCAGCCTGTTCATTCGCCCGTCTGCGGCCCGCCCCTGGTACGTGGCCCTCGGAGTGCAACGGGTACTCGACATTCTGGAGGAGTTCCGCTACGGGCCGGAGGAGATCGACTATCTGGCCACGCTCGGACTCGGCGACGACGTCCTGACGTTCCTCGCCTCCTTCGCCCCCACAGGGCAGGTACGCGCGGTGGCCGAGGGAAGCGTGGTGCTCGCGAACGAGCCGATCCTCGAGGTCACCGCTCCGATGCCCGTCGCGCAGGTGCTCGAGACCGCGGTCGTGAACCTCGTCCAGTACCCCACGGCCGTTGCCACGAAGGCCGCCCGCTGCAGGCTGGCCGCAGGCGATCGGCGACTCGCGGACTTCGGGTTTCGCCGCGCGCACGGCCTCCAGACCGGCGTGGACGCGGCGGAGGCCGCCTACGTGGGCGGTGGCTTCGCCACGAGCAACGTTGAAGCGGGTCGTCGCCATGGGATCCCCGTCAGCGGGACGATGGCGCACTCCTACATCCAGGCATTCCCCGACGAGCGGGATGCGTTCCGCACGTTCGCCCGCAACAATCCGGACAACACGGTACTGCTCGTGGACACCTACGACTCGATCGAAGGCGTGCGCCGTGCCATCTCCACCGCCGATGAGCTCGGCGAGGCGGGGCGGGGCCTGCAGGGAGTTCGGCTCGACTCGGGCGACCTCGGCGCACTCGCACGACGCAGCCGGGAGCTCCTCGACGAGGCGGGATACACCGACACGCACATCTTCGCCTCCGGTGGCGTGGACGAGTTTCGCATCCACGCGCTGCTCGCCGAAGGGGCACCGATCGACGCCTTCGGCATCGGGTCGTCGTTGGCCACGTCGCAGGACCATCCCGCGCTCGACATCGTCTACAAGCTCGTGGACTACGACGGCAGGCCGGTGGCGAAGTTCAGCGGGGTGAAGTCGACCTACCCAGGGCGCAAGCAGGTCCACCGCCCGACCGACGAGGGTCCCGAGGGCGACGTGTTGTCCGTTGAGGACGGAGCCGGGCTCGGCGAGCCGCTGCTCGGGCCGGTCTGGCAGGACGAGCCGCTGAAGCCCGTAGAGTCCCTGGACACCATCCGGGAGCGAGCCCGCGACGAGCTCTCGCGCCTCCCCGACGGCTGGCGACTGCCCCCCTATCCCGAGGAGCCCCCCCTACCCCGGATCGGCACCGAGCTGCAGGATCTGAGCGAAACCGTGCGTCGACAGGCATTCGCAGCTGGGCAGCAGACGGCGGAAGCACCGACTGCTGATGCAAGGACACGTCATCCCTGAGCCCTCCGTGACGCCGACCGCCGATCTCGACGAGGTCGAGTCGCGTCTGTGCATGCCGCTCGTGCAAGCCATGCAGACCCAGCGTGCGGTCCGCCGGCTCACGACCGAGCCCGTCGACGATGCGGTTCTGCTACGCCTGCTCGAATTAGCCCAGAAGGCGCCCTCGGGTGGCAACCGCCAGCCCCAGCGCTACATCGTCGTGCGGGACCGCGCGGTGAAGGAGCAACTCGCTGCGCTCAATCGAAGGAGTTGGGGCTGGCTGCGGCGGGCCTACGGCCCGTTCGTCAAGACAGAGGCACAGCGGCGCCTCCTCGCTGCGGTGGATTGGCAGGCTGAGCACTTCGCGGACGCCCCTGCCATCGTCGTAGCCTGCGTAAAGGTGCGGGTCCGGTCGTGGCCACCCGTCCTCGCGGGGACGGTCGACGGCTCCATCTATCCGAGCGTGCAGAACCTTCTCCTCGCCGCCCGTGCGGTGGGGCTCGGCGCAGCGCTCACAACGTTGCCGTTGCGTCCAGCCCGCAGGGCCCGCGCCATCCTCGGGCTGCCACGTCGCGTCCAGCCGGTCTGCGCGATCCCGCTGGGATGGCCCCGAGGGCGTTACGGGCCCACGACCCGGCGTCCGATCAGCGAGGTCGTGCATGTCGACCGGTACGGCAACCGTCCATACCGGTAGCCCCCCACTCCTCGGCCCGCGCCGACCCCACCCGCCACATGTGCGACCGCACCCCCCACCTGTGGTGGATCCGGCCGCTATCCCGGCCACATCCACCACAACCCGGCGGGTTTCCCGCGCGCACCCTCCACCTGTGGTGGATCCGGCCGCTATCCCGGCCACATCCACCACAACCGCGCGAAGTCACCCCACGGCGCCGCTCCGAGGGAGTCGGGACTCGCGGCGACGGCCGCCTTCCACCGCCACGCAGCGGCCGGCGAGGGTCCGCGTGAGCACAGCGGCTCCCACGGGGAGCGCCAGTGAGCGGGAAAGCCGCTCCCTCGCGGCGGCCGCACCTTGCGGGGGAACACCTGCCTCGATCGGTGCGTGCCGCTCCAGCCAGTCCTGCAAGACCTCGTAGGTCCGCCCCGGGCGCTCCATTCCGAACGCATGGCCCGCTCCCTCCACCACGTGAAGCTCGGCTCCCGGGACCCCGGCGGCCAAGCGACGACCGTTCTCGACGGGGACGAGCACATCCTGGTCGCCATGGACGACGATCGTCGGAGCTTGGATCAGATGCAGGCGCCGTGAGGTGTCGTGCATCAACATGGCCAGAAGGTGGCCGAAGATGGCGCTCCGGCTGGGACGATGCGCCCGGAAGTGCCGGAGCGACGCGTCCAACCGCTCGTCAGCCTCACGGCGGAACGATTCGGAGAAGAGCAACTCGCCGAGAGTCTCCGCGCTCGGTGGTTCACGCAGGCGGGAGAGGATGAGCCGCTGCTCACGCGAGCCCGGCAACGTGGTGCCATGGCCGCCCGACGTCGTGCAGCCGAGCACGAGCCCGCGCACCCGGTGAGGGAAGCGAATCGCCAACTCCTGCGCGATCATCCCGCCCATGGAGACCCCGAGGACGTGAGCACTGTCCACACCGAGCTGATCGAGCAACCCGGTCGCGTCTGCAGCCAGGTCCGGGATCGACACGGGGCCCCGGATCGACGCGGAGCGGCCGGCACCGCGGTTATCGAAGGATATGCAGTCGAAGTCCCTCACGTACCGTGGGATGACCGGGTCGAATATCGTGGAGCTGGAGCCGTACCCGGTTATCCAGAGCAACGGCTCGCCGGAGCCTTGACGCTCGTAGTACAGCCGCACGCGACCGACCTGGACTTCGGGCATCGACCCCCCTGATGTGGCGTTGCATGCGTCTTTGTGCCCTCAAGGGCACGAGAATCCACATCACGGCCGCCCGTCCTCAACGACGCGTCGTGACGGTGAGGCCCGCGGGGCGCATACCCTCCCGCATGCACGCCCAGGCGACCGCATCGGCCGCTTCCCGCGCGTGGTCGGTCGCGAAGACCGCGAGCCCCTGCCCCCGCTCAGGTGTGAAGACGGGAACGAGGCGGGTAGCGGAGAATCCGCCCGCCCGCTCTTCGGCCACGACCCACAACCGAGGGCCGCTCGAGGACGGCACCGCGCTGATCACGAGGACGAGCAC
>SKQL01000092.1 GCA_007119035.1 Nitriliruptorales bacterium
CACCGGTGTGGGGGTCGTGGAGCGCGCCGTCGTCGTGCCATCCACCGGCCTCGTCGAAGCCACCCCACACGAGCATGGAGCTCCCTGTCCAGACAGCCACGTGCCCGCGCCTCGGAGGGATCGGGGCCTCGGGGGTCACGGCCCACTCGCCGGTCCCGTCCAGGTCGTCGACCACCTCCTGCGCGGGGTTTGGAGCCGCGGGCGTCTCGGCATCCTGTTCGACAGTGACTTCTCCGCCGGGACGCTCCGATGGCTCTCCTTCCTCCCCGGTCCCCGTCTGTGTGAGGGCGACGGCCGCCCCCACGGCGAGGGCCGCGGCCACGGCAGCGACGACCCGTACGCGCCGCGGGGGAGTGCGGTCGACAGGCTCCCACTCACTCATCCACACGATTGTGCCGCCTGCCCTCACGCGGCGTCGCCGGCCGCTCCCACCCAGGGGGATGGGATCGGGAGTCGGGCGGGGAGGTCGGCACGTACACTGTCGGGACACTCCGAACGGAGAAATGGCATGCACCGTCGGATCTTCGGCCTCGAAGTCGAGTACGGGGTCACCTGCACCTTCCGGGGGCAGCGGCGCCTCTCGCCTGACGAGGTCGCGCGTTACCTCTTCCGCCGCGTCGTCAGCTGGGGGCGCTCGTCGAACGTGTTCCTCGAGAACGGCGCGAGGCTGTACCTCGACGTCGGCAGCCACCCGGAGTACGCCACACCCGAGTGCGACAGCGTGCGCAGCCTCGTGGTGCACGACAAGGCGGGGGAGCGCATCCTCGAGGCGCTCACCGAGCAGGCGGAGCAACGCCTGCAGGAGGAGGGCATCGCGGGCCAGATCTACCTGTTCAAGAACAACACCGACTCCGCGGGCAACTCCTACGGAAGCCACGAGAACTACCTCGTCGCGCGCTTCGGCGAGTTCCAGAAGCTCGCCGACACGCTGATCCCCTTCCTCGTGAGTCGCCAGATCTTCGCGGGCTCGGGCAAGATCCTCCAGACCCCCCGGGGGGCGATCTACTCGATCTCCCAGCGTGCGGAGCACATCTGGGAGGGCTTGAGCTCCGCGACGACGCGGAGCAGGCCCATCATCAACAGCCGCGACGAGCCGCACGCGGACGCGGAGCGCTACCGCCGCCTCCACGTCATCGTCGGCGACTCGAACATGAGCGAGTACGCAACGTGGCTGAAGGTCGCGACCGCGGACCTCGTGCTCCGAATGATCGAGGGCGGTGCGGTCATGCGCGACCTCACGCTCGACAATCCCATCCGCGCCATACGCGAGATCAGCCACGACATGACGTGCCAGCGCCGGGTACGGCTGGCCGGCGGGCGCGAGATCACCGCGCTCGAGATCCAGCGCGCCTACTTCGAGCGCGTGTCCCAGTACATCGAGCACACCGGCAGCGACCCGGAGACCGACCTCGTGCTGAGCGAGTGGGGCCGCGTCCTCGACACGCTCGCGGACGACCCCCTCAAGCTCTCACGGGAGTGCGACTGGGTGGCGAAGTACCACCTCGTCGAGGACTACCGGCGACGTCACGACCTGCCGCTGTCGAGCCCGCGCGTCGGCATGATCGACCTCCAGTACCACGACGTCAGCCGCAAGCGGGGGCTCCAGCAGCTGCTTGCCCGTCGGGGCAAGATGGACCGCGTCGTCGAGGATGACGACATCGAGGAGGCCGGCCACACGCCTCCGCAGACCACCCGCGCGCGGTTGCGCGGCGAGTTCATCCGGGAGGCCAAGCGCCGGCGCCGTGACTTCACCGTCGACTGGGTGCACCTGAAGCTGAACGACCAGGCCCAGCGCACCGTGCTGTGCAAGGATCCGTTCCGCGCGACCGACGAGCGGGTGGACAAGCTCATCGCGAGCATGTGAGCCCGCGGGCGGTGCCCGGTCAGTCGCCCTCGGCGACCTCGTCGCTCTCGCCCGCCCCGTTCACCTCGCCGTCGCCCTCGTCCTCGCCGCCGTTGGCCCCCTCGGAGGGCTCCTCCGGCGTCTCGTCGGGATCGTCGGGATCGTCGGGAACGTCGGGAACGTCGGGATCCTCTGCGTCGTCGTCCTCGTCGTCGTCCTCCTCCTCCGGAGGGGGCGGCGGTGGGGTGCCGCTCGACACGAAGATCTCGACGGTGCTGCCCACCGCGGCCGTCGAGTCACCACGAGGGCTCTGGCGCACCACCGTCCCCGCAGGCGCCGCGGAATCGAGGGTGACGGGGTCCGCGACCAGCCGCGCCGCGGCGAGCTCCCACAAGGCCTCCTCCTCGCTGAGGCCCACGACGCTCGGAACGTCGATCTCCTCGCCCTCGTAGACCGCAAGGAGAGCCTCGGGGTCGGGCGAGGGGAAGGGGGAGGGCTCATAGCCCTCGAGGGCCCGCTGCATGAAATCCCGCCAGAGCGGGGCCGCCATGCCACCGCCCGTCGCGTCGGGCATGGCGACGTTGCCGCCGGGATGGCCCACCCACACGGAGGTGGAGAGGGCTGGGGTGACACCCACGAACCAGGCGTCGTAGTTGTCGTTGGTCGTGCCCGTCTTGCCCGCGACCTCCCACCCGTCGAGCCGAGCGGCCGTGCCGGTCCCGCTCTCGACCACCTCGATCAGGAGGTCCCGGCCGACCGCGTTGACCTCGGGGGAGAGGACCCGGTCCTCCACCATCTCGTGCGCCCATATCTCCTCACCATCGACGTCGGTGATGCGCTCGAGCAGGAAGGGAGAGGTGCGCACCCCGTCGTGGGTCAGCACGCCGTACGCGCTCGCCATCTCGAGAGGCGTCGTGCCACGATCGAGGCCGCCGATGCTGACCGCCGCCAGCCCCGCCCAGGCGCCGTACGCGGCACGGTCAATGCCGAGCTCGTCGGTCAGGGTGGTGATCTCCTCCACACCGACGAGTGTGGCGAGCTGCGCGTAGTAGGTGTTGACGCTCTGCCTCGTGGCGTCCGCGAGGTCGATGGGGCCGAAGGACCGCCCTCCGTAGTTGCCGACCTCCCATACCTCCGTGTCGAGGTCGAACTCGAGGGGGCTCTCGCCGTCGAGGAGGAGGTCGGGCGGGAACCCCTGGCGCAGTGCCTCGAGCATGACGAACGTCTTGAACGCGCTACCCGGCTGACGGCGACCCTGCAGGGCGAGGTCGTACTGGGAGTCGTCGAACTCCTGACCGCTGCCGAGGGCCACGACCCTGCCGGTGGCGGGCTCGACCGACGAGATCGCCGCGGTGGGGGCCCCCTCCGGATAGTGGTCACGCACGACCTCCCGGAGGATGTCCTGCAGGTCCGGCTCGATCGTCGTGTGCAGCTCGAGACCGCCGGAGAAGAGCAGCTCTTGACGCTCCTGGCGGGTCTCCCCGAACGCGGGGTCCGCGAGGAACTCCCGCTTCACCGCCTCGACGACGAAGGGCTCACGTGTCTGGTCGCCGCGAGGGTCGATGACACCCGAGTCGAGCTCCCGTAGCTCGGCGCCCTCCTCGGCCTCCAGGTACCCCTCGGCGGCCATTCCCGCGAGGACGCGGTCCCGGCGCGCGAGGGCGCCGTCGGGGTCGCGTCGGGGATCATAGAGGCCCGGAGCGCGGATGATGCCCGCGAGCATCGCGGACTGGTGGGGCTCGAGCTCGGCGGCGTCGATGCCGAAGAACACCTCCGCGGCCGCCTGGATCCCGTACGCGCCGCCGCCGAAGTAGACCTGGTTGATGTAGCGGTCGAGCAGGTACTCCTTGCCGAGCTCGCGCTCCAGCGCCATCGCGTAGAGCAGCTCGCTGAACTTGCGGTCGAGCGTCTGCTCGTCGTCGAGGAAGTTGTTCTTCGCGAGCTGCTGGGTGATCGTCGACCCGCCCTGGGCGATGCCGCGTGCCTCGAGGTTCGCCACCGCAGCACGACCGATGCCCTCCACGTCGTAGCCCTCGTGCTCGAAGAACCTCCGGTCCTCCGCGGTGATGACCGCCTGCCAGACATGGTCGGGCAGGTCCGCGATGTCGACGACCTCGCGTTGCTCCTCGTCGTGGATGAGGGCGAGTCGCGACCCGTCGGCCGCGTACACCGCGGAGCGTTCCCGAAGCGCCGGGAGCTCCGCCTCTTCGGGCAGGACGAGTCGCGCGTCGACGGAGTGCGCCACATCGGTGTAGACCTGGGGACCGAGGGCGCTGGCGAGCACCGTCAGCGCGAAGAGGCCCCCGAGCACGCCCACCAACAGGCGGACAGCCCGGAACACCCACGGTCCCTCGGGGGAAGGGTGCGTCCGTGGGCGACGGCTGCCACGGGAAGTCACCCCGAGGCGGAAGAGGCCCGGCATCGTTTTCCTGGTCGTGGATGTGGCGATCCGACGATCTGCTCGGGGCCCAGTATGCGCCTCTCAGCGCTGACAGGTGTGTGTACCACCGTCTGGAACGTGACAGCCGTTAGCCTTGTCGACGTCGACGCGGACACACCAGCGGGAGGGGCCCAGGTGAGTGACCGGCTCGAGCGGTTGATCAACCTTGTCATCGCCCTGCGCGAGGCGCGCGTGCCCATGACCGCCGAGGAGATCCGGGAGAAGGTGGCCGGGTACGGGCAAACCGACCCGAGCGCCTTCCGGCGGATGTTCGAGCGTGACAAGGCAGACCTCCGCGACCTCGGGGTGCCGCTCGTGACCGCCCCGGTGGATCGGTGGCGCGACGTCGAGGGATACCGGATCAGGCCGGAGGACTACGACCTGCCTCCCATCGCCCTCGAGCCGGCGGAACTGGCGGCGCTCGCCGTGGCCGCGCAGGTCACGGGCCTCGACGGCGGCAGGGCCCTTCGCAAGCTCGAGGTCGACGCGCCGGAGGGCGGGCGACCCGGCACGCTGCCCGCACTGGCGGTGTCCGTCGACGCACCCCACCGCGACGCGTTGCTCGCCGCGCAACTAGAGGGGCGGCGGGTGCGCTTCCCCTACCGCCCTCCCGGCCGGCCGTCGGCTGTTCGCACCCTCGATCCCGCGGGACTCGTCCACCGAGCCGGGCGCTGGTACGTCGTGGGCACCGACGTCGACCGGATGGCGCGTCGGGCGTTCCGGCTCGACCGCATCGAGGGCGATGTGGTGGATGTCGGCGTGGCCGCCGACCGGTCTCATCGCCTCGAGGGACCGGTCGGGGTGACAGATGTGGTCCCGGGGACGGGGGAGTCGCTCGAGGCCCGGGTCGCGGCCTCGCCCACCGTGAGCTGGCTCGTGGCACGCCGGGCGAGGGGCCATGGCACGCCCACGGACGACGGCCGCACGAGCTACACCGTCTCGGCCAGGGACGCGGACGACCTCCTCTCGTGGTTTCTCCCACTGGGCCCGGAGGCCGAGCTCCTCGGGCCCCCCGGGATCCGCGCGCAGGTAGCCGCGGCCCTCGACCGGCTGGAGGCTGCCCACCGGTGAATGCCACCCTCGCGCGCCTCGACCGGATCCTCGCCATGGTCCCCTGGCTGCTCGCCAACCCCGGCGCCCACCTCGATGAGGTCGCCGAGCGGTTCGAGACCACAGCCGGCGAGATCGCGGCTGACCTCGACATCCTCGGCTACTGCGGGGTGCCCGGCTACGGGGGCGGCGACCTCATCGAGGCCACCGTCGTGGGCGATCGCGTGCACGTGCGCATGGCCGACTTCTTCCGTCGCCCGCTGCCGCTCGGGATGCGCGAGGGCGTGACGCTCCTCCTGGCGGGCCGGACCCTCCTCGCCACGCCCGGGCTTCGGGACCCGGCGTCCCTCCGGGGGGCGGTGGAGCGCCTCGAGAGGTGGCTCGGGGTGGCCGAGGTCGCAGTCGACCTCGGCGACGCGGACGAGTCCCTGCTGGGACGTCTACGCGAGGCCGCGGAGGAGCTCCGGGTCGTCCGCCTGACGTACCGCTCGACGGGAGCGGAGCGGGAGACCGAGCGAGACGTCGAGGCGTGGGCGGTCCTCGCCGCGCACGGGTCGTGGTATCTGCGTGGCTTCTGCAGGGCAGCGGGCGCGCCGCGCGACTTCCGCCTCGACCGCATACGGGAGGCGTCGGGCACCGGGCAACGTGGAGCGCCGCCGCCTGCAGGCGCCATGAGCACGCCACCGCGGTACGTCCCGTCCGACGACGACGTCGAGGTGCTGCTCGACCTCGACCCCCGCGCTGTGTGGCTCGCGGACGCGGTGCCCGGCGCCGCCCTGCGCGACGAGCGCACGCTCGCGTTCCCTGCGCGGTCGATGGAGTGGGCCGCCCGGCTGGTGCTGAGCCTTGCGGGCGACGCCCGCGTGCTCGAGCCAGCCTCGCTCGCCGAGCACGTCCGCGATCTCGTGCGTGCGACGCGGTCGCAGTACGACGCCACCGGGTGCGACCGCCCCTAAAGGTTCGCCCTGACCCGCCGAGAGAGACCACAGAAGCGCAGTTACCGCTAGGTCCGCGGAGGCGATCTGATGACGACGATCAAGGCGACGTGCCCGTCGTGCGGCGAGGTCACGTTGACCCCCGCCGACATCGAGCTCCACGTCGACCCCTCGGGCGACACGGAGTCCTCCTACGAGTTCCTGTGCCCGCAGTGCGCCCACGCGATCCGCAAGCCCGCGGACGACCGGGTGGTGCGGCTGCTCGTGTCCGGCGGCGTCTCGCCGGTGCGGCCCGAGCCCGACCCCGCACCCGCGCCCACGCTGGCCGAGCGCTTCGACGACGCGCCGCTCTGCCACGACGACCTCCTCGACTTCCATGCGCTGCTCGAGGCCGACGACTGGTTCGACCGCCTGCTGTCCGCCTCCTCCGAGGGACGCTAGCCACCCGTTGCCCACGGTGTCCGCCGGCTCGGCCTTCGTGAACATGGGGTCGCGGAGTGCGACCATGGCCGTATGTACACGGTCATCCCCGGCCGACTCGGCCGGATGCTTCTCGCGGCCCTGACCGCGATGCTCGCGCTCGTCCTCGCCGCGCCCGCTGCCGCGCAGATGGAGGCCTCCCCCGGCGACGTCCTCGTGATGGAGGTCCGGGGGCCGATCACGCAGGTCACGAGCGA
This sequence comes from Nitriliruptorales bacterium, assembly GCA_007119035.1. Taxonomy (GTDB): domain Bacteria; phylum Actinomycetota; class Nitriliruptoria; order Euzebyales; family Egibacteraceae; genus SKQL01. Next base: position 6,946 of record SKQL01000092.1, read on the forward strand.
CCACCTCATGGACGCGGTCACCGAGGCGGAGGCGACGGAGGCCGCTGCGATCCTGCTGCAACTCGACACGCCCGGAGGCGCGCTCGAGACCACCCGGAACATGGTCCAGACGATGCTGCTGTCCGAGGTCCCGATCATCGTGCACGTCGAGCCCAGCGGCAGCCGCGCGGGCTCCGCGGGCACGTTCATCACCTACGCCGCCCATGTGGCCGCGATGGCGCCGGGCACGACCATCGGGGCGGCCACGCCGGTCGGGGCCCAGGGCGGCGAGGTGATCGACAAGATCATCGAGGACACCGCCTCCTACGCGGAGAGCCTCGCGGAGCAACGGGGACGCGACGTCGACTTCGCCCGCGAAGCCGTCGTGGACGGCCGGTCGATCACCGCGGAGGCCGCAGCGGAGATCGGCGCGATCGACCTGCTCGCGGACACCCGGGAGGAGCTCCTCTCCGCGGTCGACGGCGAGGAGGTGCCGCTCGGTACGGGGGAGACGGTCACGCTCGAGACCGCCGACGCGGGCGTCACCGAGTTCGAGATGACGTTCGCCCGATCGATCCTGCAGGCCCTCGCCAACCCCGAGCTCGCGTTCATCTTCATCTCCATCGGCACCCTCGCGGTGATCTACGAGCTCGCCAATCCCGGCGCGGGCATCGGCGGGACGATCGGCGCGATCATGCTGATCCTCGCGTTCTACTCGCTGTCCGTACTACCCACCAACTTCGCCGGGGTCGCGTTGCTGCTGCTCGCCATCGGCCTGCTCATCGCGGAGCTGTTCGCGCCCGGAGTCGGTGTCCTCGCGGGCGGCGGCGCGCTCGCGCTGCTGTTCGCCGGCCTCCTGCTGTTCGACCGCACCACTGGCGTCGCGGTGAGCTGGTGGGTGCTCGTGCCCACCGTCGCGCTCGCGGCGGCGGGCGCGGTCGGCATCGCGATCATGGCCGCGCGCGAGCGAAACCGACCCCCCGCGCTCGGCGAGGGGGCGATGATCGGGAAGCGGGCTGAGGTCCGGGTCTCGAGCAACGACTACACGCAGGTGTTCGTAGATGGCGCCTTGTGGCAGGCTGACACGGCAGGCCAGCAACTGAAACAGGGAACGCGCGTGCGCATCGTCGGCCAGGACGGCCTGACGCTGCACGTCGAACCAGAGGAGCAGTAGTGGAACTCGAGACCATCCTCGCGATCGCGGTGCCCATCGCGCTGATCGCGCTCATACTCGCCTACTCCATCCGGATCGTGAAGGAGTACGAGAAGGGCGTGATCTTCAGGCTCGGCAGGGTCGTCGGCGCCCGCGGCCCCGGCTTGTTCTTCATCATCCCCGTCGTCGAGCAGATGGTGAAGGTGAACCTACAGGTCGTCACGATGGACATCCCGCCACAGGACGTCATCACCCGGGACAACGTCACCATCCGGGTCAACGCGGTGACGTACTTCCGCGTTGAGGAGCCGATCAACGCGATCGTCAACGTCCAGAACTACGGGTACGCGACGCAGCAGGTGGCGCAAACCACGTTGCGCAACATCGTCGGCCGCACCTCGCTCGACGATCTCTTGACCGAGCGCGAGCAGGTCAACGCGGAGCTCCAGCAGATCATCGACCAGCAGACCAACCCCTGGGGGGTCAAGGTCACCATCGTCGAGCTCAAGGACGTCGAGCTGCCAGAGTCGATGCGCCGGGCCATGGCCAGCCAGGCCGAAGCCGAACGCGATCGCCGTGCTCGGGTGATCCACGCACTCGGTGAGCAGGAGGCTGCCGCCAAGCTGACCGAGGCGGCTGCCGAGCTCGAGCGGCACCCCGCAGCCATGCAGCTGCGACTGCTCGGCACGATGAGTGACGTCGCCGCGGAGAAGAACTCCACGCTCATCTTCCCGCTGCCGGTGGAGATGCTGCGGTTCTTCGAGAGCATGACCCCTCCGAGCGCGGAAGCCCGTTAGGCTCCGCCCGGTGTCAGTCTTCGTGGTGCTGTCCGTCACTATCGCGATCGCGATCGTCGCGGTGACCGTGGTGATCACGGTCCGGCTCGTCCGCACGGCCGCGGCCATGTCGCAGGGCGTGCGGACGAGCATCGAGCGCCTCGCTCCGCTGACCGAGGAGCTGCGCGACGAGATAGCGGTGACGCAGACCGAGCTCGAGCGGCTGGAGGCCCAGACCGAGCGCCTTCGGGGAAGACGCGAGCAGTGACGGCGCCTACACTTGCACTCGGACCACTCAGGAGGCTGCGATGACTCTGCCACAGGGACCCGAGCTGATTCTCATACTCGCGGTCGTCGTGCTGCTGTTCGGCGCCCGGAAACTACCCGAGCTCGGCAGCTCCGTCGGCAAGACGATCACGAACTTCAAGAAGGGGGTCGCCGAGGGGCAGGAGGACGAGGACGATGCCTCTGAGCCGGCCTCGCCCGCCGCCTCCGGAGCTCCTGTCGAGGCCAACGCGGAAGATCGCGACGCCTCGAGCCAGTAACTAGACGCATCATCGGACAACCTGGATGACGGCGACGGCCTCGCCGCCGAGCTCGGCGGGCAACGACGACCAGCCGCGTGGCGGCGAGATGACGCTGTTCGAGCACCTCGCCGAGTTGCGAAACCGCATCGGCAAGAGCTTCGCAGCCATCGCCGTGGGGTTCGTGGTGGGCTTCGTCCTCCGCGAGCACGTCATCAACATCATCCGCCAGCCCTACTGCGATCTCCCCGACAGCGTCCGAGCCGGCGCCGCCGCGGTCTCCGACGGCGACGAGTGCGCACTCATCGTCCTGCGGGTCCTCGACGGCCTCATGATCTCGATCAAGGCCGCCGCGATCGTCGCGGTCATCGTCGCCGCCCCCATCGTCTGCTACCAGGTCTGGCGCTTCGTGACGCCCGGGCTGCGCTCGGTCGAGAAGCGCTACGCCATCCCGTTCCTCGTCATGAGCTGGGTGCTGTTCCTCGGAGGCGCCGGGTTCGCCTACTGGGTGATCCCCCGCGGACTGGTCATCCTCCTCTCCTTCGCCGGCGAGGGGATCACGCCCGTGCTCGCCGCGCACGAGTACCTCGACTTCATGCTCTTCACCCTGGTCTCCTTCGGCCTGGCGTTCGAGTTCCCGCTCGTCCTCATGATGATGATCCTCATGGGCATCGTGGGCTCGGCCGGCCTGCGCAAGTACCGGCGCCACGCGATCTTCGGCACCTTCGTCGCATCCGCGATCATCACCCCCACGGGTGACCCCTTCACCATGTCCGCCCTCGCGCTGCCGCTGATCGCCTTCTACGAGATCTGCGTGCTCACTGCGCGGTGGCTCGAGCGTCGTCGTCGCCGCCGGGGGGTTACCACTCCCGCGTGAGCACCCCCGAGGACTTCACGGCCCGCTACGACTTCGAGTTTGACCCGTTCCAGCTCGAGGGGATCCGCACGCTCAGCGAGGGCCGCAGCGTGCTGGTCGCCGCCCCCACCGGCGCGGGCAAGACGGTGGTGGGGGAGTATGCGGTGTGGCGCGCGCTGCAGGAGGGGGCCCGCTCCTTCTACACCACGCCGATCAAGGCGCTGTCGAACCAGAAGTTCCGGGAGCTCGAGCGCGTCTACGGCCAGGACAGCGTGGGGCTGTTGACCGGCGACCGCGTCATCAACGGGGACGCGCCCGTGGTGGTGATGACCACCGAGGTCCTGCGCAACATGCTCTACGAGGACTCTCCCGCCCTCGACAACCTCCAATCGGTCGTCCTCGACGAGGTCCACTATCTCGCGGACCGCGAGCGCGGCGCGGTGTGGGAGGAGGTCATCGTGCAGCTCGCCCCGGGCGTGCAGCTCGCGTGCCTGTCCGCGACGGTATCGAACGCGGAGGAGTTCGGCGCGTGGCTCTCGCACGTGCGGAGCACCCCCAGCCCCGACGGGCACGAGGCGGCCCACACCGAGGGATGCGACGTGGTGATCAGCGATGAGCGGCCCGTTCCGCTCTCCCACCACTACGCGTACAACGAGCGCGTCGAGCCGCTCTTCAAGGCGGGGGCCAAGCGCGGAGGCGGCAAGCCGAGCCCTGCGCAGATCGAGGCGGCCAAGCAAGCCCGAGGTGGCAGCCCCAATCCCGACATCCTCATGCTCGAACGACGCTCGAAGCCGAGCGGCCGCCGGGGTCGACGGGGTCAGCCGGTGCCGAGCGGGGTGCGCATGCGCCCACCGAGACGGTCCCAGCTCGTCGAGGAGTTCTCCCGCCGCAGATGGCTGCCCGCGATCGTCTTCGTGTTCAGCCGCAACGGGTGCGATGCAGCGGTGACCCAGCTCGTGAGCGACGGGATGCGGCTCACCTCGGGTGAGGAGCGCCAGCAGATCCGCAAGCTCGTCGACGAGCGCACCGCGGACCTCGACCCCGACGATCTCGAGGTGCTCGGCTTTCGGCCCTGGCGGGACGCCCTCGCCCACGGCATCGCCGCGCACCACGCGGGCATGGTCCCCGCGTTCAAGGAGATCGTCGAGGACCTCTTCGTCCGCGGGCTGCTCAAGCTGTGCTTCGCGACGGAGACGCTCGCGCTCGGCATCAACATGCCCGCCCGCACGGTCGTGATCGAGCGCCTCGAGAAATGGGACGGCCAGCGCCACACCCTCCTCACCCAGGGCCAGTTCACCCAGCTGACGGGCCGTGCCGGACGGCGCGGTCTCGACACGCGGGGCCATGCGGTGGTCCTGCACCAGCGCGACATCGACTTCTCGACCGTCGCCTCCCTCGTGGGTCGGCGCGTCGAGCCGCTCACCTCGCGCTTCCAGCCCTCCTACAACATGGCGGTGAACCTCCTCCGACGCCACGATCGCGCCCAGGCCGAGGCCCTGCTCGCCCGATCCTTCGCCCAGTGGCAGGCTGACGCGCGGGTCACCGACGAGGTGGAGCGGATCGGGCGCAACCGGGCCGCCCTGGAGGGCTACGCGGCCAACCTCCAGTCCACGCACGGCGACTTCGCGGAGTACTGGGCCCTGCGCCGTGCGCTGTCGCGAGCGGAGAGCGCGGGCGTGGGCCAACGCCGCCAGGCGCGCAGGGAAGCGGTGCAGGAGGGCATCGCGGACCTCAACCCCGGCGACGTCGCGCGCCTCGACGACGGGGAGGTCGTCGTCGTGACCGGCGTGAGCGTGACCCGGGGTGGGGTCCCGCTCGCGGAGACCGTCACCGAGGACCGCAAGCTCGTGCGCGTGGGGCCCCGGGAGCTGACCGAGCCACCCGAGCGGGTGGGGGAGGTCTCCCTGCCCGCCAAGGGCGGCCCCCGCCAGGCCGCGTACCGCAAGGAGGTGGCGAACGCGTTGGGCCGGGCCGAGGTGGAGCCTCGCCGCAGGCATGCGCGCACCCAACCGGTCGACGACGACAGGGCCGCCGAGATCGCCGATCTCCGGAGCAAGCTCTCCGAGCACCCCGTCCACGCGGATCCGGGCCTGCCCGACATCGAGGTGTGGGCACATCGCCACGACGAGCTCAAAGAGGACACGGAGAAGCTCGAAGCTCGCGTGGAGCGGCGGACGGGGTCGCTCGTGAAGCGCCTCGACCGCATCATCGCAGTGCTGACCGACCTCGGGTACCTGGAGGTGGAGGAGCACGGGGAGCCACATCCGAGCACGCGGGGGCAGCAGCTCGCGGGCCTCTACGCCGAGACCGACCTCCTCCTCGCGGAGTGCCTGCGCCACGGCCTCCTCGGCGATCTGACCGTCGCGGATCTCGCGGCACTCGTGTCGTGCTTCACCTTCGAGACCCGCTCGAAGGACCCACCCGAGCCGGAGATGCCCACCCTCGTCGTCGCCGAGCGGGTGGGCGAGCTGCATACCCGGTGGGAGCAGCTCTCCCGCCGGGAGGAGGCCGCGGGACTGCCCCCCACGAGCGCGCCGGACCCGGGTTTCGCGGCCGCGGTGTGGCGCTGGGCGTCGGGATCCGACCTCGATGCCGCGCTCGGCTACGAGGACATGACCCCGGGCGACTTCCTCCGCAACGTGAAGCAGGTGGCCGATCTCCTGCGCCAACTGCGCGACGTCGTCGGGGACAGCGATCTCGCCGCGCAGGCGCAACGTGCCAACCGCGCCCTCGTCCGTGGCGTGGTCGCCCACAATGGCCTGTAGGCTGACCGACCCGCAGCGGCCATGACCCCTGAGCACGGAGATCCGATGTCGAGCCCGTTCGGTCACCTACGGCTGATCGTCAACCCCCGTGGCGGCGACCGACGGAGTCGGGCGATGCTGCCGGCACTGCGCTCGGCGCTCGAGGCCAGAGGGGTCGGCTGCGACGTGGCGGAGGCCGTCGGTTCGGAGGCCATCCAGGACGCGGTGCGCACCGCCGTCGACGACGGCGTCCGCTACGTCGCCGCCGTCGGGGGAGACGGGACCGTGCACCACGTCGCGAACGGCCTGTTCGCGGATGACGAGCCGATCGCCGACGGTGTCGTGCTCGCCATCGTGAGCGCGGGTCAGGGCGGCAACCTGGCCCGTACGATCGGCATGCGCCTGCCGCCGGAGCGACTCGCCACCCGCCTCGCCAGCCCGGGGACGATGGATGTCGACCTCGGCGTCGTCGAGTTCGTCGACGAGGGCGGCGAGGAGCGGCGCTGCTACTTCACCAACGCCGCACGCGTGGGCTATGGCGCCGAGGTCACCCGCCTAACCGGGCGACTGCCACGATCACTGGGGCGCTTCCGTCACCTGCTCGCGGCCTGGGCGGGGATCCGCGCGACCGAGCGCCACCGGATGACCCTCGAGTTGGCGCACGCGGGCCGCAAGGTCGACGCGGTTGAGCTCGCCGTCGCGCAGGGGCAGTTCGTCGGCGCGGGCCTGCGGATGGCTCCGCGGGCCACGCCCGACGATGGGCGCTTCAACATCCTCGCGTTCACCGGGCAGCCGAATCAGGTGTTCGTGGCGACCACGGACATGGTCCACGGCCGGCACCTGCCGAGCCCCGACATCTCCGAGTGGCAGTCGCCGTTCGTCGCGGTCGACTGCGACCCCCCGCTGCGCGTGGCGGTCGACGACGAGTTGGTCGGGCGGACCCCCGCACGGTTCACCCTGCTCCCCGGAGCGCTGCGCCTGAAGATCTGAGCACTGTCCGCATCCTGCCGAGGAGGCCCCATGTCCCCCGATCGATTGAGGCGCGCCGCGGAGCAGATGCGAGCACTCGACGTCGACGCGCTGCTGATCGGGCCGGGTGCCGACCTGCGCTACCTGAGTGGCTACGCCGCCCTGCCGCTCGAGCGGATGACCCTGCTCGTCGCCCGGGCCGACGACATCCACACGCTGATCGTCCCCGAGCTCGAGCGACCTCGAGCCGAGGCGATGGACCTGCCCGACGATCTCGAGGTGCGGGACTTCGCGGAGACCCAGGACCCCGTCGACCTCGTCGCGTCGGCCTGCGCGCCCCTCGGGCCCTCGCCGCGGCTGGGCGTCGGCGACCGCTTGTGGGCGACGTTCCTGCTCGCCATCCAGCATGCCCTCCCGACGCGAGCGAGCTACCTTCCCGCGTCGACCGTCACCCGGGAGCTCCGGATGCGGAAGGGCCCCGAGGAGATCGACGCGCTCCGCCGGGCGGGGCAGGCGATCGACCGTGTCCACGCGCGGGTCCCGGGGCTGCTGCGACCGGGGCGGACCGAGGCGGCCGTCGGTGCGGACATCGCTGACCTCATCCTCGCGGAGGGCCACGAGCAGGTGAGCTTCGTGATCGTGGGCTCGGGCCCGAACGGGGCGTCGCCACACCACGAGCTGAGCGATCGGGCGCTCGAGCCCGGCGACGCGGTCGTGGTCGACATCGGGGGCACCCTCGACGGGTACGGCTCGGACTGCACGCGCGACTACCTCGTCGGGCATGCCCCTTTGGGCTACATGGACATCCACGCGACCCTGGAGGCCGCCCAGCAAGCCGCGTGTGACATCGCGGCCCCGGGGGTGACCGCGGAGGCCGTGGACGCGGCCGCGCGCGATGTGCTCGACGAGGCGGGACTGGGCGGGTACTTCATCCACCGAACGGGCCACGGGATCGGCCTCGAGGAGCACGAGGAGCCCTACATCGTCGCGGGCAACGAGCTCCCGCTCGAGCCGACGATGACCTTCAGCATCGAGCCGGGGGTCTACCTTCCCGACCGGTTCGGGATGCGGATCGAGGACATCGTCGTGGTCACCCACGATGGCATCGAGCGCCTCAACACGGGGGAGCGTCGCCCCGTGCCCGCGGGATGACCGGCGCGCATCCCACCGGCGACGGGGGACGCGATCGCGAGGTCGTGCGGAGGGGGATTCGGGCGGGGCTGCTCACCTGGGCGGTGGCGGGTGGCCTGCTGCTGGTAGCGACCGTCCTGCTCGGCGGCGGGGGTCGCCTGGGGCTCGTCGCGGTGATGATGGGGCTCGTCGTGGGCTCCCTCGTCGCGAGCGGCTGGCTGTTGCTCGCGGGCATCCTGGACATGCTCGCCGATCATCGTCCCGGTCGGCGGCGGTTGACCTGGACCGCGGCCACCGTCGTGTTCACGTTCCTGAGCCCCATCCTCGTGCTCGGCGCGATGGGCGCATGAGGAGTACCGTGCCGGCCCATGCCTGATGAGCACATCTGCGTCGAATGCGGCGCCGCGTTCACTGTTCCCGACTCGGTGCGCGAGAAGTACCCCGGCTGGGTGCCCACACGCTGTCGCCGGTGCCACGCGAAGAGCAAGGGCAGGAAATCTCCCGCGGCGGGCTCGGGCACCCCGAAGGGCCCCTTCGGGGTCGAGGAGAACCTGACCGTCGCGGAGGTGCTCGAGAAGTACACCGAGGGCCCCACGGACGGCGTCTTCACCGACGGCAGCGCGAGCCCCAACCCGGGACCGGGTGGCTGGGGGGCGGTGTACGTGCGCGACGGGGAGATCGTGGCGGAGGACTGGGGACATGACCCGGAGACCACGAACAACCGCATGGAGCTCACCGCGCTGATCGCAGGCTACGACCTCGTGCCCGAAGGGGTGCCCACGACGGTGCACACCGACAGCCGCCTGGCCGTCGACACGATCACGAAGTGGGCCCCGACCTGGGCTCAGCAAGGATGGAGGCGGAAGTCGGGGCCCGTGCAGAATCTCGACCTCGTGCGAGCGCTCTACGAACGTGCGGTCGCCCGTCCCGAGATCACCCTCAAATGGATCAAGGCGCACGCGGGCTCGCGCTGGAACGAGTACGCCGACGCCCTGTCGACGGCATACCTCCGTGACCAACGGTGACGAAAGGAACGCTTACAAGGCGCGTGGGAGAGGTGGAAGAAAGACGAAATCTTCCGAGCGCGCTGACCTGCTCGTTCGCATCGTGTGTGCAGGTCAGGCAGGGGTTGCGGAGTCGTTTTCCGGGTTGACGTCAGGCTGCCAACCGACCTAAGGTGCCGCATCGGTGAGCGGCCCCCGCCGTACGGATGGGGGTTGACTCGCCGGGCCATGACGGACGCGGTTGCCGCCCATGGGGGCGAGCCGATTGGCTGGCAGACGTCGATGCGCTCCCGCCACGGTGAGGAGCGCTAGGGGAAGGAAGCCGGCACCACCGGCGCGTGGGTTGGCCTGGGCTTAGTAGAGAACGATGACGGGGTAGTCCGTCGCGCGTCATCGGTGCCAACAGCCCAGTACCTGCGACTCGAGCAAGGCCCCGGGGACCTCGGTCCCCGGGGCCCTCTGCTCTCCGCCCGCGTCCGGAACACCGCCTTTCGGGCATACGCTGGCCTCGCCGGGAACACTTTCGGCGCCCCCATCGTTGCGATGGCTCGGCATAAGCCCTATAACGCCGCGGGATGCTAGGTCGTCCGACCCCTGGGACCGCAACGACGTGGAGAGGCCAATGGCAACACCCGACGATCTGGAGACAGACGAGTTCAAAGAGCTCGACGACGACCTTGACGACCTTGCGATCGCCGAGGGCAGCGACGCGACCGAGGCCGAGGACGCCGGTGACGACACCGACGACGGCAACGACGCGGACGACCTCGGAATCAAGGGCGAGAAGAGAGCCAAGACCGAAGAAGACGAGGACAACGAGCTCGACGATGACGAGGAGCCGGACGAGGAGGAGGAATCCCTCGACGTCATCCTCGCGCGCGAGCAGGACCTCGAGGAGGAGTTCGCCCCCAGCGGGGAGGGCGCGCGTGCATCGCCCACCACGACCCCCGCGGGTGAGGGCGAGTTCACGTGCCGTTCCTGCTTCCTCGTGAAGCGACGGGCACAGCTGGCCGACGAGGACGAGCTGATGTGCTTCGACTGCGTGTGAGCAGGAGAGGGGCCGGCCCACCGTGACCGCTATCGCGCCCGAGCGCAGGGCGGAGGGTGCCCGCACCGCCTCGCCGAGTTCCGCCCTGCCCCTGCCGTGGGGCATGGCGGTCGCTTTCTTGAGCGGCGCTCTCACGACTCTGTCGTTCCCGCCGACGCGACTCCCCGGCGCGGTGCTCCTCGGGGTGGCCGCGGGGCTGTGGGCGATGGCGAGGATGCCCTCGGGGCGACGTGGCGCGGCCTGTGGGCTCGCGTGGGGCCTGGGCTTCGGCTCGCTGATGTTCCGTTGGGCCCTGGAGCTCGACCTCGTCGCCTATCTCGGGCTCGTGCCGCTGCAGGCCGCGTTCTGGGCGCTGACCGGCGCAGCGGTCGCCCGCACTGCGCGATCGGGCCTCGACGGCAGATGGGTCGTCACCGTCGCGGCGGTGTGGACGCTGGTGGAGGCCATCCGCGCACGGTGGCCGTTGAGCGGCTTCGAGTGGGGCCAGCTGGGGCTTGCGAGCGCGGACCTTCCCGTCAGGGAGGCCGCTGCGGTGGTGGGCGCACTTGGCCTCACGGGGCTGACCGTCGCCGTGGCGGCGAGCCTGGTCGTCCTGGCGAATCGCCCCGCGCGCTGGCGGCCGCTCGCCCTGTCGATCCTGGCGGTCGGGGTGCTGACCGGGGTGGGCATGCTGCCGTGGACCTCCGACGACGGGGAGCTCACGGTGGCCGTCGTGCAGGTCGACGATCCGTGCCCGGGGGAGTTCGCCGCGGACTGCCCCAACCTGCGGGCGCGCCTCCTCGAGGCCCTCGTCGCGGGCACCGCGGGCCTCGAGGACGAGCCCGATCTCCTTCTGTGGGGGGAGGGCACCCTGCGTGCCGACAGCCCCGAGGAGGCCGGGGAGGTGCTGCACCAGGATGCGGGAACGCTGCCCGCGCCACTGCTGGCCGGGATCACCAACCCCGGCGAGCCCGGGCGGTATCACAACCGCAACGTGCTCTACGACACCGACGGCGAGGTGCTTGCGCACTACTCGAAGCGCAAGCCGGTGCCCTTCGGCGAGTACGTGCCCTGGCGCAGCACGCTCGGTGGCATCGCTGAGGTGGGCCGGCTCGTGCCCTCCGACGCCATCCCCGGCGAGGATGCGGTCCCTATGGACGTCTCTGGGGGGCGGTCGGCGACGCTCGGCACCGTCGTGTCGTGGGAGGTGACGTTCTCGCGGCTCGTGCGGGACGCGGGCCGTGTCGGTCAGGGCGTGGCCGCGCTGACGACCCAGGCGAGCTACGGGCCCGACCAGCCTGTGAGCGATCAACTGCTCGGGGCGGCACAGCTACGCGCGGCCGAGCTCGATCAACCGGTGATCGTAGCGGCCACGACAGGACGCTCCGCGGTGGCCATGCCCGGTGGGGAGCTCGTCGGCTCGACGGCCCTCTACGCGGGAGACACCCTCGAGATCGACGTGCCCCTTCGCTCCGGCTCGACCCCGTACGCGCTGTGGGGGGAGGTGCCGATCATCGTCGTCGCGGCGGGCGTGATCGGTGCGATGTGGTGGTCCCGACGGGATTCGAACCCGCGAACGGTCGTCCCGGGCTGACATGACCCGTCCCGGATATCCCCGTATGGCACGGGTTTCGGGGTATGTTCGTCCCGGCGAGACGATCGCCGTCATCGACGGCGCGACGCGGCGCCTGGGCAAGGTCCGCAGTAAAGCCATCGCTGAGAACCGTCGGCGGGTAGACGCGGCGACGGCGCGCTCCGCGCGACTCCTCGCCCTTTCCTGGCGCAGCTCGCCGACTTCGACGACGACATCGGCCGTCGAGGCCTACCCCTCCACGGCCCACGACCTCCCCGACCCTGGCCAAGTCTACGCTGACCTGCGCCACTTGACGCTGCTGTGTCCCGAGTGCTCCGCGTGACCCGGGCGTCGGCCTGACCCCGTGGAGGGACATGCATCGCCATCTGGAGTCGGCGCCGATCTGTGCGGCGGTCCGTTGTCGGCCCGCACAACACGGGCGCGGGCTCAGGCCGCAGTCAGAGGTCGCGCGGCCAGGCGGCGCAGGCGGCGCAGACGGCGAGAGTTTCGAGCGGAGCCCCCCGCGCTGTAGCGGACATGGAACTGCGCCTCGGCCTCGGGCTCCCCGACAAGGATGAGGTGGGCGCCGCCCGGTAGCGGTTCATCGGGTGGGATGTCGGTGAGGCAATGTCCGTCGTGCAGCATGCCGACAACGACGCATCCTGACGTGGAGATGTCGGTGTCCGACAACGACACCCCGACGAGCCCGGGGGGCACTGGCTCGCGGAAGGCGACGAGCCCTTCGGCAAGCAGCACCGTCGGATGTGTCTGCATCGCGTTCCATGCCTCGATGGCGCCCACCGACGCGTACGAGAGCACGAAGTCAGCGCCCGCCCGGTACATCGTCGCGACGTTGCGGTCGAGCCCGACACGACCGAGGATGTCCGCGTCTGGACGCAGGCGCCGGCAGTAGAGGGTGAGGTAGATGTTCATGTTGTCGTCGTGGGTCGTCACAACGACGACCGAGGCCTGCTCGATCCCGGCGTCCTCGAGCACCTGTCGGTCGGCGGCGTTGCCGATGACCGCCTCGTGGTCGGGCAGCACACGCTCGGCGCGCTGCTCGATGACCCG
>SKQL01000036.1 GCA_007119035.1 Nitriliruptorales bacterium
ACACAGGCGTGTCGTCACGCCAGGCGGTCTCGAACTCGCGGGTCAAGCGGTTTGCGGCGGTCAGTGGCGTCGCAGGCATCTAGCTCCCGTCCTCCTTCAAGGATCCAAGGGCAAGACTACCCAGGACCTGCCGCGGTGCAATATCTCGGAGGGTCATGTCCCTCGCCGGCCACCCGCTGAGCGACCGGGAACTGGTGACCTCGGTGGCGGTGACGCGGTTGTCACGTTCGCGTTGCGTCGCGCGGTGGGCGCAGCGCCGTCGCACAACTTGGCGCACGCTCGCCCTGAAGTGATCCCGCAGGCGTCAGGCGAAATGCAGGATTGCGGCCACGGACCGTGGCCCGTACAGTATTCACCTGATATACCCCCTATTCCAGATGGATACTGTACGGATTCCGAGATGGCCACTCCTGTGAACGACCTCCTCGACAAGTTGGGACCAGTGTTCCGCTGGGCCGAGGCGAACGCCGTCGGGATCACCCAGCCACGCCTGTACCGCCTGATCGAGGCCGGCCGGATCGAACGGATCGGTCACGGCCTGTACCTTCGGGCCGATGCCCCCCCGATCGACCTTGACCTCGTCGAGGTGGCGACCGTCTCCCCGCAGGCGACACTGTGCCTCACAAGCGCACTGGCACACCACGGCCTGATCGACGACATCCCGTCGAAGATCCACCTGGCTCTTCCCGCCAACGTGCACCGGCCGACGCTCGCGGCGGCTGTCGCGTGGCACCAGTTCGCCACCGAGACGTTCGAGATCGGACGTTCAGAGATCGAGGTCTCTCCGGGGTTCACGATCGGACTGTACGGCGCGGCCCGGAGCATCATCGATGCCTACCGACTGCGACACTTCGTCGGTGTGGAGACCGCTCGGGAGGCGTTGCGTGCCTGGCTCCGAGGCACGGGCAACCAGCCCTCCGCGCTCCTCACGATGGCAGCGAAGTTCCCGAAGGCGGCGCCTCAGATCCGCAGCGACCTCGAGGTACTGCTGTGACCGACTCCGCCTCCACCCGGTACCGAGCGCTCCAACGTCGTGCGCGTGCCGACCGACGAGCCACCGACGAGCTGCTGACGCTCTACGCGCTCGAGGGTTTCCTGGTGCGGCTCGCCGCCAGCCGGCACCGCGACACGTTCGTGTTGAAGGGCGGGATGCTGCTCGCCGCGCTCGACACGCGCCGGCCCACCCGAGACATCGACATGCAGGCCCTCGACTTCGACAACGACGTCGAAGCCGTTGTGGAGGCTGCGCGAGAGGTCCTGGCTGTGCCGGTCGATGACGGGCTCTTCTACGAGGCCGACACCGTAACTGCGGACGTGATCCGGGACGACGACGGCTACCACGGCGTGCGGGTCTCGGTCGCGTCGAGTTTGTCGACGGCTCGCATGAAGCTGCTGCTCGACATCAGCGTTGGCGACCCGATCGCGCCGAGGCCAATCGAGGTGCAGGTTTCGCGTCTCCTCGACGATGAGCCTGTGGAGATGCTGGGTTATCCGCTGCCTATGGTGCTGGCCGAGAAGGGCGTTACCGCCGTCGAGCGGGGACAGGCAAACACCCGGTGGCGGGACTTCTGTGACCTTTTGTTGCTGTCGCGGCGCCACGAGGTCGTCGGGGATGAGCTCGCTGCCGCGGTCACCGCCGTCGCGGACTACCGGGAGGCGGAGCTCGCTGCGCTGGATGAGGTCCTGGACGGCTATGGCGAACTCAACCAGGCGCGATGGAGCGCCTGGGTCCGGAAGCAGCAGATGCACGACCGCCTACCCGACGACTTCGCGACCGTCGTGGCGGAGGTCGCCGAGTTCATTGATCCGGCACTATTTGACGAGGTCCGTGGCAGGCTCTGGCAGCCCGGTGCAGGTAGGTGGCACTAGCCGCCGCCCGGGGACGGTTGCGCCCCGCAAGAGCGTGCGCCACCGTGCGGTGAGGCCCGGCCGAGCGCGGCGCGCACCGCCCCCCGTCCCCGGTCGGTGATCGAGGGATCCCGGTTGAGGGTGGCCAGGTAGTTGGCGAGCTCGAGCGGCCCGTAGAGCTCGAACGCGAGCTGCGCGGAGTCGGTCGCGGGATCGAGCTCGCCCTCGCGCTTGGCCACCTCGATCTGGCCCTCGAGCAGGGCGAGCCATCCCTCCTGGCCGGCGACGACCTCGTCGTGGATCGGCCCCGAGGGCGCGTCGAACTCCGCGAGCAGCTGGGCGAAGAAGCAGCCGCCGGGGAACACGCCGCGCTCGACGTAGGACAGGTAGGACTCGCACAGGCTCTCGATGCGTGCCCGCCCCTCGGGGGCCGCCATGCCCGGCGCGAAGACCTCGCGCTCGAAGACCTCGGTGGCCGCCTCGATCGTCTCCTGCTGGAGGCGCTGCTTGGACTTGAAGTGGGCGAACACCCCACTCTTGCTCACGCCGAGCTCCCGCGCGAGCCGGCCGATCGTGAGGCTGCCCAGCCCCTCGATCGACGCGAGCCGCATCGCCGCGTCGAGGATCGCCGCGTGGGTCTGCTCGCCATCGGAGCGGCGTCGGGGCTGGTCGGTCGTGGTCTCGCTCATGCTTGACAAGGTAGCACGCTCGTGCCTAATATAGTTAGCACGCTCGTTCAATCTATTGTCACGGCTAGCGCAAGGGAGCGATCATGTCGCAAGACCGCATCCATCGAGCCATTTCCGACGACGGCACGGAGATCGCGGGCCGGGTGCACGGACAGGGGCCACCCCTGGTGCTCGTCCACGGCGCCATGGCCGACGGCGACTCCGACTGGGGCGCGCTCGTCCCGTTACTCGCCGACCGGTTCACCTGCTACGTGCCGAGCACGCGCGGGCGGGGCCTCAGTGGTGCGCACCCCGATGTCTCGCGCGAGGCCCGGGTCCGTGACATCACCGCGTTCGTCGACAGCATCGGCGAGCCCGTCGGCCTCGTGGGGCTGTCGGGCGGCGGCATGCTCGTCTTCGACGTCGCGGTTCGCGCCCGCGCGGTGACCGCGGTCGTGGGGTACGAGCCGGTCGTGTTCGAGGCAATCGACCCTGAGACGCTGGCCCGCTTCACCGAGGGTCTCGAGCGGATGGCCGAGGTCGGCGGGCAGGGTCGCGCCGCCGAGGCCGCGGAATCCTTCATGTCGTTCGCCGCCAACGAGGACGAGTTCGCCCTCCTGACCTCGGACCGCGAGGAGCTCGCCCTCGCCGCCCAGTACCTGCCCTTGGACCTCGAGGAGTTCTGGGAGGCGGTCGACTTCGAGGGCCCGAGCCCGACCGACCCGTCGGTGCTCGCGCAGGTCGACGTGCCGGTGCTCCTGCTGCAGGGCTCACGAACCCCGCAGCCGTGGTTCGTCGAGTGCGTCCGCTTCGCAGCCGAGCACGTTCCCGACGCGACGGTGCGCGAGCTGCCGGGCACGGGTCACCTCGCGCCCATCGTGGAGCCCGAGGCCGTCGCCGCCCAGCTCGTCGAGTTCTTCGAGGCGGCGAGGCAGCCCGCCTGAGGCAGGTCGATCATCTGCTCGACGAAGGCATCGGTGAGGCCGAGTCAGGTCAGCGGCAGCGTCTGGCGGAACCAGTCGGCGAACAGCGGATCGACGAACGTGCCGTCGTCGTGCAGGTGACCGTTGGTGGTCAGCTGCCGGTGGGCGTTGCTGGTGGTGCCGCCGGTCAGCCTGAGCTGCTCGGCGGCGGCGCCGTGCAGCGGTTCGTCGTGGGCGACCAGGCGCAGCACGCGCTGCTCGCCCCACTCGAGGTTGTCATGCAGGGTGCGCATCGTGGGGTCGAGGGCGCCGCGGACGTCGGTGAGCGCGTCGCCCCAGCGGTCGTCAGCGTCGCCGCCTTCCGGGGTGTGGCGCCAGGCGGCGTCAGCCAGCAGCATCGTGCGCTGCGGGTGTCCGCCGGCGAGGGCGTGGATGGCCGCTGCGACATTGCCGGGGCGGCGTCCGGTGGCCTCGAAGCCCTCCCCGACGAGGTCGTGGACAACAACGGGATCGAGCGGCCCAATGGGGACGAGGTCGGCCTGCCCGTAGAACGGCTGGTCGCGGTCAGCGAACATCGCCCGCATGGCGGACACGCGAGAGCCCGCGAACAGCAACCCGAGCCGGTGGTAGTCCCGCTGGAATTTGGTGCGCATCAGCCCCGCGGCGCCGGGCGCACGCTCGATGTCGGGGAACTCGTCGAGGACGAGCAGGGTAGGCACGCGCCGGGCGGTGTCGACGATCACATCCAAGAGCTGGGACAGGCGCGCGGTCGGGTCGGGCTGGTTGCGGCGAGCGCGGGCGAACTCGGCGCGGACGGCCCCGAGGTTGATGCCAACCTTCGCCGTGATGGGCTGGGTGGCGGTGCGAAACGACGCGGGGGATCGCGCCAGGGCGTCGTCGACGCGGGTGGCGACGTCAACGGAGGACTGGACGCCGTAGAGATCGACCCCGATCGTTGAGACCTCGCCGAGATCGGCGGCGAGCCGGTCGAGCACCGACGTCTTGCCGTAGCGGCGGGGGCCCAGCAGCGCGGTGACGCGGTGTTCCGTGATACGGCGCGTGAGGTCGGAGAGCACGGCGTCGCGCCCGCGCAGCTCGTCGGGGGCGAGCGGTCCCTGGTAGCGGAACGGGGAGGTCTCCACAGTCGCCTTCCATGCCTCGGGACCAGGAGGCTACCACAACACGGAAGGTACTACCTACCGCAATGCGGTAGGCTGGCCTGGGGGCCGAAGGGCCGAACAACGGCCGACAGTGCCCGCAGAACCTCCCCCGTGACAGGCGCCTACTCGCCCTTCCAGCCGGCAGCGCGGCGTGCCGGGCGAGCCGATATCACAACCGAACCTAGTCGCTCGCGAGCTCGATCGATCGATCCCGCGCGGCCTCGATCGCGTTGAGGAACGCGGCGCGGACGCGCTCCTCCTCGAGCACCCGGATCGCAGAGATCGTCGTGCCGCCCGGCGACGTCACGTTCTCGCGAAGCTCGACGGGATGCTTGCCCGTGTCGCGCAGCATGTGGGCGGCGCCGATCATCGTCTGCACGATCAGCTCGGTGGCGGTGTCGCGCGAGATGCCGAGCAGGATGCCCGCGTCGATCATCGCCTCCGCGAGGAGGAACAGGTACGCGGGCCCCGAGCCCGACAGCGCAGTGACCGCGTCGAGCTGCTCCTCGGGCAGGCTGATGACCCGGCCCACCGCGCCGAGGATCTCCCGCGCTACCTCGACGTCGGCGGACCGCGCGTGGGTGCCGGGCGCGATGACGCTCATCGCCTCGTCGACCTGCACGGGCGTGTTCGACATGACCCGCACGACAGGCACGCCGTCGGGGGTCCAGTCCTGGATGGTCTTGGTCCGCACGCCCGCGGCGACCGAGATCACCGTCTGGCCCGTGCGCAGCTTCGGGCCGACCGCGTCGAGGAGGTCGTGCATGTTCTGCGGCTTGACCGCGAGGATGACGACGTCGGCGTCGGCGACCGCGGCCGCGGAGTCGGTGGTCGCGTGGACCCCGTAGGCGTCGGCGAGCGCCTGGGCGCGGTCGGCGCGGCGGACGGTGCAGCGGATCTGGTCGGGCGTGGTCCAGCCCACTCGCAGCAGGCCCGACAGCAGCGCCTCACCCATCCGCCCGGTCCCGAGGATCGCAAGTCTCATAGAAGCGCAGGCTAGCGGCTACGAGATCGGGTTGCGGCCGAGGCCGACCTTGGCCCGCCACGCCTGCTCGCGCTCGATGTAGGAGGTGAAGCCGGTGCGCAGCGCGTGGTCGAACGCCTCGTCCGCGGCGGCGAGGAGTTGGCCGAGCAGCCGGTCGAGCTCATCGGTGGTGACCGCGGCGAGCGGCAGCACCCCCACGAGGAGGATGTCGCCGTCGGGGTGCAGCGCGAAGCGCAGGCAGTACGTGCGCATGTTGCGACGCAGGAGGTAGGCGTAGAGCTCGTCGGCGTTCTCGTCGGGCGCGCGCATGAAGAAGGACTGGACGGTCAGCGTGTGCGCGCCGACCTCGAGATGAACGGGGATGGTGCGCTTGCGCTCGCCCGAGAGCATGAGGTCCCACCCGTGGGCGCTCGACCGCTCGCCCAGCAGGTCGGGCTGGTCCGCGAGCCAGGCCTCGATCGCCTCCGCGGCGTCCACCTACGCCCCGCGGGCGCCCGTGGCGAGCGCGGGCATCGCGAGCACCGAGCGGTACACCTCGAGCGTCGCCTCCGCCGCCCGGTCCCACCCGAACCTCTCCGCGTGCGTGACGCCCGCCTTGCCCGCCTCCCGGCGCACGCCCTCATCGGTTAGGTAGGGCGCGAGCGCGGCCGCGTACGCCTCGGGGTCGTGGCCCGCGACGA
>SKQL01000015.1 GCA_007119035.1 Nitriliruptorales bacterium
CGGGCCTCCACGAGACGACGATGGCTGCGCCCGCCCGGGTCTCCCCGCGCTCGTCGCAGCAACCCGCGGGCCAATGCGAGCTCGCCCCGCTCCAACGCGGCGTCCGCCGCCCGCAGGTCACCGGTGAGCCTCGCGTCAGTGGTGGAGTCGCTCGAGGGTGGCGCCTCCATGTGGCGGATGTGCTCCAACAGCACCGTGGTCTCCCGACCAGGAGTCATCCCCGCGGCACGACAATGAACCCCGAAGCGGTGGAAGGCCGCTATCGCGTCGCGTCGTTGGCCGAGCTCGGACTGGGACCGCATGAGGATTCGCAACGCCCGCTCGTCGAGGGAGTCGACCTGGAGCACTCTTGACATCAGGTCCACCGCGCGGACCAGCTCCCCCGTGGAGACAAGATGCTCCGCGAGCCCCCGGGCGAGCTCGGTGTAGCGAGCCCGCAGCGCCTTTCGCTCACGGTCGACCGGCGCCAGCCCGCACTCGGGGGCGAGGTCACCCCGGTATCGGTCGATGGCCGATTCCCACCCGGCCATCGTGGCCGCCTCGCACCGAAACGTCTCCACATCGAGCGTGCGTGCCTCCCGAGGAAGGCGGACGGTGTCCCGCTTGGCCTCTACGGGCAACCCCGGCAGGGCGTCGCGCAGCAGCCACAAGCGGCGACTGAGACTGCGACGACCCTGTTGCCGACCGAGGTCGGGAGTGAGCGTCGCGACGAGTTGGTTGCGGGCGTGGGCGCGAGCGTCGAGAAGCAGCATGACCAGCAGACTCTGGCAACGCGGGGGGACGGCTCGCTGGCGGCCAGCCTGCGTCGCGACCACTCCCCCGAGCAATCGGAAACCCCATTCGGGCACGCTGACCTCACCGGGTCCCACCGCCCCACCTTCCCCGACCGTTGCCCCGACAGCAACGCCTGCCGGGATCTTACAGTGGCTTAGCGCAGGAGATCCTCATGGATTTCTGTCGAGGCGGAATAGCTGGGTGGTGGTGCCCGTTCAACAGTTCGTAACCTAATGACTAGGCCCCTAATCACTTGGAGACATCACTGATGAGCACCGCTACCGCAGTCCATTCCGTGACCGGCAAGGAAGTACCCGCCGCAGGCACCTGGCAGATCGACGGCGCCCACTCGAGCATCGAGGCGGTTGCCCGTCACCTGGTGGTCTCGAAGGTCCGGGGACGCTTCGAGGAGTTCTCCGGGAGCATCCTCGTCGCCGAGCCGGTCGAGGACTCCGTCGTCGAGGTCGAGATCGACGCCGCCAGCATCAACACCAGCCAGGAGGACCGCGACGGGCACCTGCGATCGGGCGACTTCCTGGACGTGGACAACCACCCGACCATCGCGTTCCGGTCCACTAGCGTCGAACCAGCGGGCGAGGCATGGAAGGTCCACGGGGACCTCACGATCCGCGGCGTCTCAAAGCCCGTCACGCTCGACGTGGAGTTCCTCGGCGTCACGGTCAGCCCCATGGGACCCACCATCGCGATGTTCTCCGCGGCCACGTCCATCGCGCGCGAGGACTGGGGCATCACATGGAACGCGCCCATGGAGACGGGTGGGGTGCTCGTGAGCAAGACCCTGCAGGTCGAACTCGAGATCCAGGCCGCGCTCACCTAGCCCGGAGCCTCGCAAGCCTCGCGGGCTCACTCCTCCTTGGAGCTCGCCTCGATCTGGCTCACGATGTCCGCGTTGGCGAGCGTGGTCACATCCCCGAGCTCCCGACCCTCCGCGATGTCCTTGAGCAGCCGGCGCATGATCTTGCCCGAGCGGGTCTTGGGCAGGTCATCGGTGAACAGCAGGTTCGCGGGGCGGGCGATCTTCCCGATGCGCTCGGAGACGTGCTCGCGCAGCTCCGCTGCGAGCGCGTCATCTCCCTTACGATCGCCGCGCAGCGTCACGAACGCGGCGATGGCCTGCCCTGTCATCGGATCCGAACGGCCCGTCACCGCGGCCTCGGCCACGAGCGGGTGGTCGACGAGCGCCGACTCGACCTCCGTGGTCGAGATTCGGTGCCCGGACACGTTCATGACGTCGTCCACGCGACCGAGGAGCCAGATGTGGCCGTCCTCGTCGAGCTTCGCGCCGTCGCCTGCGAAGTAGATCTCTGGCCCGAAGCGCGACCAGTAGGTCTGCTGGTACCGCTCGTCGTCACCCCACAGCGTGCGCAGCATCCCCGGCCACGGCCGTTGCAGGGTGAGATAGCCGCCCCCACCCGGAGGCACGGCCTTGCCCTCCTCGTCGACGACGACCGCCTTGACCCCGGGGAACGGGGTCATCGCCGAGCCCGGCTTGGTCGCGGTGATGCCCGGCAGCGGCGTGATCATGATGCCGCCCGTCTCGGTCTGCCACCATGTGTCCACGACCGGGGCTCTCCCGCCTCCGATGTGCTCGTGGTACCACATCCAGGCCTCGGGGTTGATGGGCTCGCCCACCGAGCCGAGCAGCCGCAGCGTCGACAGGTCGTGGGCCTCGGGATGCTCCGACCCCCACTTCATGAACGCCCGGATGGCCGTCGGGGCCGTGTAGAGGATCGATACCCCGTACTTCTCCACGATCTCCCAGAAGCGGTCCTTGCCGGGATGGTCGGGCGCCCCCTCGTACATCACCGAGGTCGCGCGGTTCGCGAGCGGGCCGTACACGATGTAGCTGTGCCCCGTCACCCACCCGATGTCCGCGGCGCACCAGTACACGTCGGACTCTGCTTTGAGATCGAACACAAGGCGGTGGGTGACCGCGACCTGGGTGAGATAGCCACCCGTCGTGTGCACGATGCCCTTTGGCTTCCCCGTCGTCCCGGACGTGTAGAGGATGTAGAGCACGTCCTCCGCATCCATGGGCTCGGGCGGGCAGTCCGGGGACTGACCCTCGATCAGCTCGTGATACCAGTGGTCGCGACCCTCCGTCCACGCGACGTCCTCACCCGTGCGCCCGACGACCACGCACGTCTCGATCAGGTCGGTCATGTTCATGGCCTTGTCCGCGTTGTCCTTGAGGGCCACGACGTTGCCCTTGCGGTAGGCGCCGTCAGCGGTGATGAGCACGTGCGAGTCCGCGTCCTCCACACGGTCGACCACCGACTGGCTCGAGAACCCGGCGAAGATGACCGAGTGGGGAGCGCCGATCCGGGCGCACGCGAGCATCGCCACCGGCAGCTCAGGGATCATCGGCAGGTAGATGGTGACAGGATCGCCCTTGCCGACCCCGAGGCCCTTGAGCGCGTTCGCGAAGCGCGCCACCTCGTCGCGCAACTCCCGATAGGTGAGATCGCGCGCATCGCCGGGCTCACCCTCCCAGTGAAACGCCACCTGGTCGCCATGGCCCTCGTCGATGTGGCGGTCCAGGCAGTTGTCGCTGACGTTCAGCTGCCCGCCCACGAACCACTTCACATGGGGAGGGGACCACTCGACGGTGGCGTCCCAGTCCCGCATCCACCGCAGCGCACGCGCGTGCTGCTCCCACCAGCCCTGCCAGTCCTCGTCCGCCTCCTCGTAGACCGCCGGGTCGGAGACGTTGGCCTGACGAGCGAACTCCTCGGGTGGGGGAAAGACACGGGCTTCGCTGTAGAGGTTCTCGATAGCGGAATCAGACATGATCGGCTCCTTCGCCTCGCTCGCTCTCGCCCCGCTAGTACTCGTCCTCGTCGAAGACGAGGCTCTCCAAGCGGTCCCGCGGCGTGTCGCGGTCGTGCACGCTGGCTTCCTGCTCCTCGTCGGAGGCCACCGCGCGACGAAGGTCCTCGGGGTCGACGCCCTCGTCGGCGAGCGCACGCAGCTCCTCCTCCGACAGCTCGACCCCCGGCTCCGCGCGTATGCGCTGGCGGATGCGCTCCGTGGCCTCCCCGCCGCCGCTGCGACGACGGCCCTCCGCGGGTTCCGACGGACCGTTCTTGCGCTTGCGTTCCATGGTGACCGGCCTTTCCAGCTCGGGGCTACCCGAGCCCTTTCACGTCGGCTTGCTTCTCGCGCACGGCCTCGGCGGCCTCTTGCAACGCGGCCAGCTCGGACTCCTCGAGGTCGATCTCCACGATCTCGGCCACACCCGATTGGTCGAGTCGTGCGGGCACGCCGAGGTAGACGTCTGAGATGCCGTACTGCCCCGTAACCCACGCGCACGCGGGCATCACCGCTCCCTCGTCCTTCGCGATGGACTCGACCATGCGCGCCGCCGCCGCCGCCGGCGCGAAGTACGCGGAGCCGGTCTTCAGGAGCGCCACGACCTCCGCGCCGCCCTGGCGTGTCGCAGTGACGATGCTCTCCATCGTCCCCTGATCCATGAGCTCGATGAGGGGCTGGCCGTTCACCGTGACCTTCGACGGTACCGGCACCATGGTATCGCCATGGCTGCCGAGGGTGATCGCGTCGACCGCCAACGGGGAGACGCCCAACGCGGTCGCGACCTTGTCCGCGAACCGGGCGGTGTCGAGCATCCCCGCCTGCCCGAGGACCCGCTCGGGCGGGAAGCCCGAGACCTGGCGGAACAGGGCGGTCATCTCGTCGAGGGGGTTCGAGACCACGATCACCACCGCATCAGGTGACGTGGAGGCGATCTCCCGGGCGACGCTGCCGACGATCTTCGCGTTGTCGTTGATGAGGTCCATGCGGCTCATCCCCGGCTTGCGTGGCTTGCCCGCGGTGACGACGACCACATCGGAGCCGACCGTGTTGCCGTACTCGTTGTTGCCGACGACCTTCGTCTCGAAGCGCTCGATCGGCCGGGACTGGTTGATGTCGAGGGCGAGTCCCTGGGGCAGGCCGTCGACCACGTCGACCATCACGATCTCGTCGGCGTAGCCCGCCCGGGCGACCTTCTCCACGAGCGTCGACCCGTACTTGCCTGCGCCAACAACGGTGATCTTCACGGTGTCTCCCCTATTGCCAACCAACTGCCCGACTCCCTCTCAGGTGTCACGAGCCTACCCTTCCCTCCGCCGCTGAGACCAACGCGGTCACTCGAGCAGGCCGTGCTGCAACCGGGCCGCCCGCAGCGTGTTCTCGAGCAGCATGGTCACCGTCATGGGGCCCACGCCCCCGGGGACCGGCGTGATCGCTCCCGCAACGGGCTCCAACTCGTCGAAGTCCGCGTCTCCGTACAGTGAGCCGTCCTCCGCTCGATGGATGCCCACGTCGATGACGGTCGCCCCGGGGCGGATCATCTCCCTGGTCAGCGTGCGGGGGCGCCCCGCCGCGACGACCACGATGTCGGCGCGCCGGGTGTGCGCGGCGACATCGCGGGTGCCGGTGTGGCAGAGGGTAACGGTCGCGTTGCCCACGGGGTTCGCGTCACCGGGCTTGAGGCTGAGCAGCGCCCCGAGCGGACGGCCGACGAGCTGGGACCGTCCGATCACGACGACGTCCGCGCCCGCGACGTCGATGTCGTAGGTCGAGAGGAGGACGGTGCAGCCCAGCGGTGTGGCGGGGACGTAGCGCGGGTCCCCCCGCAGGAGCCGCCCCGCGTTCTCCGGATGGAGACCGTCGACGTCCTTCAGGGGGTCGACCCGCTCCTGCGCGGTCACCGCGTCGAGGTGGTCGGGCAATGGCATCTGCACGATGATCCCCGACACGGCAGGGTCCGCGTTGAGGTGGTCGATCTCCGCGTGGAGCTCCTCCTGGCTCACGTCCGCGTCGAGACGGGCCCCCAGCGAGCGCATGCCCGCACGCTCACACATCCGCTCCTTCTGCCCCACGTATACGTGGCTCGCGGGGTCGTCGCCCACGAGGACGGCGGCAAGGCCCGGCACGACGCCCGGGGGCAGGGCACCGACCTCCTTGCCGATCCGCTCCCGCTCCGCCGCCGCGGTCGCCTTCCCGTCGATGATCTGTGCCATCCCTCACTCCTCTGGTCGTTGCCGCGGCATCATGCACGAGGATCGGGCGCTTGCCTATGTCTGGCCTTGCCCCCGAACCCGAGGACCGCCCCCGCGCCCGCGAGCGTGCCTGCCACGAGCGCCCGCGACGGACGGGCGCGAAGGCCCTTCGGGCCCACGGGGAGCGCACACACCGCTGCGGCGAGCAAGAGGGCGGCCCCCACCGCCCACACCGGTGCGAGCAGGACCCGCAGCACGACGCCGAAGGCCCCCCTCGCCCGGCCGCCTCCGACCGCCAGGGCCGTCACCGCCCATCCCGTGAGGAGGGGGAGGCCCGGGCCGACCGTGTACGCGACCTCGAACGGCAGGTCGTCGAAAAGTGTGTCCCCCGGGTCCGGGACCGCACCGGCCCATGCGGCCAGGGCTCCGACGCCGGCCGCGGTCAGCGTGGCGAGCA
>SKQL01000137.1 GCA_007119035.1 Nitriliruptorales bacterium
AGGAGACCCGCCACGCGGGCCAGGCGCACACCCACCGGCTGCTCGCCATGGTGCCGCCATCGGGCATCCAGCAGATCCGGGGCAAGCAGGAGGACAAGGTCTACACCTGGCCCCACCTGATCTCCGCGGAGTTCATCGCGCTGATGGCGATGATGGCGTTCGTGACGGTGTTCAGCGCGTTCGCGCCCGCCCCGCTGTACGAGCTCGCGAACCCCAACGTCACGCCGAACCCCGCGAAGGCGCCCTGGTACTTCCTCGGGCTGCAGGAGCTGCTGCTCTACTTCCACCCGATGATCGCGGGTGTGACCATCCCCGGCATCGTGGGATTGATCGGGCTCATGATCATCCCCTACGCGGACAAGAACCCTTCGGTGAAACCGGAGAACCGCAAGACCGCGTACTCGATCTTCACCATGTTCATGGTGGCGTCCGCCACCCTCGTCCTCGTGATGTCGTTCTTCCGCGGCCCCGGTCTCAACTGGACGTGGCCGTGGACGGATGGCATCTGGTTCGTCCTCTAGGAGTTGTGCTTGCCGTGATGACCACGTTCGCGATCGTGCTCGCAGTGCTGCTGGCGACGCTGTTCGCCGCGGCGCTCGTCAGCCGCTGGTGGTTGCGCCGCGCCATGCTCCGGCCCGTGCGTCCCGCCGTCGCCGGTGCGGGAGCCGACGGCTGTGAGGGCTGCCCGCAGGTCTCGCTCATGGCCGCGGCCGGCGGCGGTGGCGGTGGGACCTCTGGTGGAGGCGGGGGCGGGAAGAAGTCCCGCAATCTCCCCGACCGCCGCTCCTTCCTGCGCGCGGGGCTCGGCTTGTCCGCCTTCGGTGCGCTCGGTGGCTTCGGCGCCGCGAGCATCGCCTTCCTGTGGCCGGACCTGCGCGGCGGCTTCGGCGCGGTCTTCGAGGTCGACGACGAAGATGCGCTCCTTTCGGAGATCGACGCGAACAACGGCCGCCTCTCGTACCCCCCCGGACGCGCGCTGCTCGTGCGCTACGACCCCGAGGACGACCCCGAGGGGCAGTACGCGGAGCTCACCGACGACCAGAACGCGCGCATCCTCGCGCTCTACCAGGTCTGCCCGCACCTCGGGTGCGCGGTGCCCTTCTGCGACAGCTCGCAGTGGTGGGAGTGCCCGTGCCACGGCTCGCAGTACAACCGCTGGGGCGAGTGGCAGGACGGTCCGGCTCCACGGGGAATGGACCGGTTCCGCGTCGAGGTCGGCGACGAAGGCCAGCTGCTGCTCGACACGTCCGAGATCATCAGCGGACCGTCACGCGGTGCGGGGGCGCTTCAGCAGCCACCGGAAGGAGCGCACTGCGTATGAGAGACCACTGCAAGCTTCCATTTGACCAGCCAAGGAACGAACGTTGAGCGAAGCGGTCGCCATCGGCGTGATCATCGCGGTGCTCGGTCTCGCCGCGCTCGCCGTTCCCTGGTTCCTGACCCGCAACGTTCGCAAGGAGCGGCGGCGCTACGAGGAGGTGCCACCGGCCATGCGGCCCGGCTTCTCCGACGAGCAGCTCGAGAAGACGGTGATCGAGCGGTACATGGGCTGGGGGCTCGTGCTCACCGCTCTGTTCGCGGTCTTCTTCCCCGTGTACTGGGTGCAGGAGGCCAACCGGCTCCAGACCGCGGAAGCGGGCCTGTTCACCTCGTCGGTCGCCACGGGCGAGGCGCTCTATCAGGCGAACTGCGCGGAGTGCCATGGCGGCGACGGCGGCGGCGGTGCGGCTCCCTCGCCGTACTCGGACGCCTCGTGGCCCGCGCCGAGCGTCACGAACATCGTCGAGCGCTACGAGGAGAGCGAGAACGTCGACGACATGCGGCTGTTCCTCACCGAGGTCCTCGAGCGGGGTCGGCCGGGGACGCCGATGCCGCAGTGGGGCCAGGCCTACCAGGGCCCGCTGACCGACCAGGAGATCCGCGACATCGTCGACTGGATCCTCGTCAACCAGGAGGAGGGCGCCGCGGAGGAGGTCTCCGCGACCGACATGTCGGGTGAGGAGTTCTTCACGGCCAATTGCGCGGAGTGCCACGGACCAGGGGGAGAAGGCCAGGTGGGGCCCTCCCTCGTCGGTGTGTTCGAGCGCCACGACGAGGACACGATCCTCGGCATCCTCCGCAACGGCATCGTGTTCTCCGGTGGCACGGTGATGCCCGCGTTCCAGAACGGCTACATGTACGAGGGCACCCGGGTCGACGACGAGATGCTCGAGAGCGTCGTCGACTACCTCGAGGAGCTCCAACCCGACGAGTTGCCCGAGGACGCGGGGCGGTACCAGACGCCTGGCGTGCCCACCCATGGCGACGACGAGGAAGACGACCCCGAGACCGCGCACGTGGGCGGGTAGAGGCGAACACCAGCGGCCTGAGAGCTAGAGGGAGAAGCGGTACATGGAGCTCATCTTCGACCTGGCGGTCCTCGCCAGCGAGGAGTTCGTCCCGCCGGACGACTGGCGCGCGCAGATCGCGGTGCCCACCGGCATCCTGTTCCTTCTCGGCGGCGTGTTCATGCTGTTGCGGTCGAACCTGGGAACGCGCCGCGCGTACTTCCTGCAGGCGTCGAGCTTCTTCGGCTTCATGCTCATGATCAGCTTGTTCTGGGCACTCGGCGCGCCGGGCACGCCCCCCTTCCAGGGCCCGCAGAACCTGCCCGGCCAGCCGCTGGACTACTATCAGGAGAAGTGGGTGCCGTTCGCGCAGGACAGCCTCATCGCGGAGGAACCCGAGTACGCCGACGTGCAGGGCTATCCCGAGACCTTCCAGGACGTTCCCGCCGAGGTCGACGAGGACTTCGTCGAAGACGGCGTGGAGGACGTCCAGGCGTTCTTCGCGGGTGACGAGGCCGGCGGCCAGGTCGGCGAGGACTGGATCCCCACCGACGTCCAGTACGCGGTCGCGGACAACAACCGTCCGATGGTCGCCGTCCAGTTCACCGAGCCCCAGGAGGACGCGCCGCTCGAGCCCGATCCCGACGGGGAGTCCTATGTCGCGTTCGGATTCTTCGAGGAGGGCAACCTCATCTTCCCGAGTCTCGTGTTCGTCGTGCTCTCGTTGGTGGGCTTCATCCTCCACCTCGTCCTGCTCGCCTGGGACGAGCGCCAGGAGCGTCGCCACCTCGAGGAGGACCTCACCCGCCGCACCGAGGAGGAGCGGGTCCCCACCCCCGTCTAACCGCGCCCTCCCAGGCTGAGTCTCGTGGAGAGGACGCCGCCTCACGCGGCGGATGTCGGCGAACCTGCGCAGACGACGCCATACCCGCTACCTACACTGGTTCGACTATGCGCCGAGCCCTACTCCTCCTCAGTGCCGCGCTGCTCCTGTCCGCGTGCGGTGGCGCGGCGTCGGGGGACACCGGCGCGGGCTTCGTATCGGGGTCGGGCACGGTCGACTTCGAGCCCGACGAGCGCGAGCCCGCACCCGATGTCACCGCGGTCACCCTGGAGGAGGACGAGCTCGCGCTCGCGGACCTCGACGGCGTCGTCGTCCTCAACTTCTGGGCATCGTGGTGCGGGCCGTGCGCGGCCGAGGCGCCCGACCTCGTCGCCACCCACGAGCGGTACGCGGGCGAGAGCGTGGAGATGCTCGGCGTCAACGTCCGGGACTCGCAGACCAACGCGCGCACCTTCGAGCGTGACTTCGAGATCCCCTACCCGTCGTGGCACGACGAGGACTCGTCGATCGCCTCGCGCTTCGGGGGCATCGGACCGAGCGCGCTGCCGACCACGATCATCCTCGACAAGGAGCACCGGGTCGCCTCCCGGCTCTTCGGGGCGGTGACGTTCGAGCAGCTCACGAGCCGCATCGACGCGATCCTCGAGGAGCCCGCCTGATGGACGTCAACTGCGGGGGGGTGATCTGCGAGCTCGTCGTCAACGCCAACGTGCTGATGGCCGCCGCGGTCGCGTTCGCTGCGGGCGTGGTGTCGTTCGCGTCCCCGTGCGTCGTCCCGTTGGTCCCCGGCTACCTGTCGTACATGACAGGACTGTCGGGCGAGGAGCTCGGCGCCCGCGGTGGCCGCGGCCGCCTGCGGGTGCTGTCAGGGGGCGTGTTGTTCACGCTCGGGTTCGCGATCCCCTTCACGTTGATCGGCCTCATCGGCGGGGCGTTCTCCGTCGCGATGGCCGACTGGCGGTGGCAGCTGGGCATGGGGCTGCTCGTCGCGTTCTTCGGACTCGCGCTCGCGGGGCTGCTGCCGTTCGACCTCCTCAAGCGGGAGGCGCGGGTCTCCTCACGCGCGGTGGACAAAGGCGTGCTCGGCGCGATGCCGCTCGGGTTCGTCTTCGGGGTGGGATGGACACCGTGCATCGGGCCCGCGCTCGCGGCCATCTTCGCGCTGAGCGCGTCGCAGAGCGGCGGCAGCGTGGCGCGTGGCGGCGCGCTCGCGTTCGTGTACGCCCTCGGCCTCGGCCTGCCGTTCGTGCTGATGGGGCTGGGCTTCCACCGGGCGGGTGGTGCCCTGTCCGCGCTGCAGCGGCACGCTCGCGGGATCCAGCTCTTCGGCGGGCTCCTCCTCGTGGCCGTCGGCCTCGCGATCGCCACCGGGCTCTGGGCGGAGTTCGTCCAGATGCTGCGCCCGCTCATCGGCAGCTTCGAGACGATTCTGTGAGCGTCGGTGAGGGTGTGACCCACGCGACCGCGCCCCGAGCGGGCGACTCCGGGATGGTGCACCAGTGAGCGCGGTGACGGAGGAGCAGACCGAGTCCTCACCCGGCGGGCCGCGTCTGCCGGAGATCCTCGGCCCGTGGGACACCACGGTGTGGCTGTGGCGGCGCCTGCGGCGCATGTCCACGGCGCTGTGGCTGCTGTTCCTCCTCGCGGCTGCGAGTGTCGTCGCGACCTTCGTGCCGCAGGAGCCGGTGATCCCCACCACCGTCGAGTCGTGGCGGACCGGGGTCGACGGCCCCGGCGAGGGCGTCGCCGCCGCGTTCGACCGGCTCCAGCTGTTCGACGTCTACGGCTCGACGTGGTTCGCGGTCATCGTCGTGCTGCTGTTCGTGAGCCTCACCGCCTGCCTGATCCCACGCACGCAGGGGTTCATCCGGCAGGCCCGCCGCCCGCCCCCCGTCGGGCGGCAGCTCGACCGCCTCACCCACCGAACCGTCGTCCCGACCTCCCGGGAGGACCACGAGGCGCTCGACGCCGTCGACACGGTGATGCGCAAGCGGCGCTTCCGCAGGCGTCGGGTCGAGGCGGGCGACACGCCCTCAGGCGTCGCCCAGCTCGCCACGGAGCGGGGGCACTGGCGTGAGGGCGGCAGCCTCGTGTTCCACATGTCGTTCTACGTGCTGCTCATCGGGGTCCTCGTCGCGGAGGCATTCGGGTTCAACGGGCAGGTCAACGTGCCTGAGGGCGGCTCGTTCACCGATACCCGGATCAGCTACGAGCGCGCGGAGCCGGGTCGGATGTTCGGCCTCGACGACCACCGGGGCTTCACGCTGCGCCTCGACGACTTCGACGTCGGGTGGTACCCCGACCTCACGCCCGAGCGCTTCGTCTCCACCGTCACGCTGATCGAGGACGGCGAGGAGATCCGCACCCAGGAGGTGCAGGTCAACGAGCCCCTCCGGCACGAGGGCATGCAGGTCTACCAGATGCGCTTCGGCATGGCGCCGCACGTGCGGGTCACCGCGGGCGACGAGGTGCTCTTCGACG
Source organism: Nitriliruptorales bacterium (assembly GCA_007119035.1). Taxonomy (GTDB): domain Bacteria; phylum Actinomycetota; class Nitriliruptoria; order Euzebyales; family Egibacteraceae; genus SKQL01. The sequence goes on from SKQL01000137.1 coordinate 5,653, forward strand.
AGCGCGTCCGGCTCGGCCAAGGCGACGGCGACACGTGGACGGGTGTGGCCAAGGTGTCGATGGCCGACCCGCAGATCGCGCTCGAGCTGCTGCTCCTGCCCGACTACGACGTCATCGACGGCGACGTCGTCAACCGTGGCCCGGAGACCAACAATCCGCGATTGTTCGCGAACCTCTGGGTCGGCCAGCTCGGCCTCGAACGGCCGGTGCCCGCTGCGGACTTCGACCGGGACGCGGGCAGCCGCCTCGCCGCCACCGACCTCGGTGAGGGCGACTCCACGCAGCTGATCGGCGACCAGCTGTCAGTGGAGTTCAGCGAGCTGTCGATGTGGTCGGGCTTCCAGGTGTCACGCCAGCCGGGACGCGCCCTCCTCCTCCTCGCCGGGGTGCTCATCCTTGTGGGGCTGATACCCTCGCTCTACGCGTACCGGCGCCGCGTCTGGGCAGAGGCACGGGACGGCGAGGTCCTCCTGGCCGGCGTCGCGCTGCATCGCAAGGACAGGTTCGCCGACGAGTTCGAGAAGCTCGCCGGGGAGGTCCGATCCGCGCTCG
>SKQL01000084.1 GCA_007119035.1 Nitriliruptorales bacterium
AGCCTCCCCCTGTCGTCGAGCGCGTCCACCGTGCGAAGGGGTAGCAGGTGCGCCAACGCGCCCATCGGGATCTGCCGGGCGGCGGCGGTGGCTACCGCGGTCTCGACCACGCGGCCCTCCCGCTGGAGGATCGCGGTGACCTCGGCGGCGAGTCGGGTCTTGCCGACTCCGAGATCGCCGACGAGTGTCGCGCTGCCCCCGCTGGCGGCAGTGAGCCGGGCATGCAGCCGGCGAATGTCCCCTTCCCGCCCCACCAATGACGACACCAGAGCATCATAGGGCGCGGCTGCGCACCAGCCTCTACGTGGTCATGGTGGGCACATGGCAGACGACCCTTACGGCAAGGCACTGCTCGCAGCGCAAGTCACCGCGATCACCGCGGGATTGTGGCCCGCCCCCCGTCGCTGGCCACTGCCCCCACCTGTCACCGCGGGCGCAGCTCTCCTCGCCCTCGGAGGTGGCGCGATCGGGCTCGCGGGGCTCGCCGCGTTGGGAGGGCGCTTCCGGCCCGGGCCCGCGCCCGCGCCCGACGCGGTCCTGCGCACGGAGGGTATGTACGGCCGTGTCCGCCATCCCATGTACACGTCACTGCTGACCGCAGGCTCGGGCATCGCGGTGCTGCGTGCACGGCCCGAGCCGTTCGGGGCGCTCGTCGCGCTCGGGGTGGCCCTCGGCCTCAAGATCAAGCACGAGGAGCGACTGCTGCGCGACCGTTTCGGCGAGGCGTACGACTCCTACGCCGACGAGGTGCCCGCGCTCGTGCCACGCCTCACCCGGGCAGCGCGCGAGACCTCCGCATAGTCCGGACTCGACGGGGAAGGGCTGGTGCCATGACCATCGACGTGGATCTCGACGAGGTGCTGGAGGAGATTGCCGAGGTCGCCCGCCCGGCAGCTGCTCAGGGGAAGGTCGCACCCTACCTGCGGTCCGCCGCGGACCTCGACCCTGACAGCTTCGCCTTCGCGGTCGTGGAGATGGACGGCACCGAGCACGTCACCGGTGACGTCGACGTGCCGTTCGCCATCCAGAGCATGTCCAAAGTGTTCTCGCTCGTCCTCGCCATGCAGAAGGCGGAGACCGCCGAGGGCGTGGGCCACGAGCTGTGGCGGCGTGTTGGACGGGAGCCGTCGGGGGACCCGTTCAACTCGCTGGTCCAGCTCGAGCACGAGCGAGGCATTCCCCGCAATCCGATGATCAACGCGGGTGCGCTCGTGGTCGACGACGTCTTGACCGACCACTGCGAGGACGCGCCCGCGTCGATGATCGAGTTGGCCAGCGCACTCGCCGGTGGCACTGTCGGCATCGACGAGGCCGTGGTGGAGGCGGAGGGGCGAAGTGGTCACCGCAACAAGGCGATGGCCTACCTGATGTCGTCCTTCGGCAACCTAACGCATGTCGTCGACGACGTGATCGAGACCTACACCCGCCAGTGCGCGGTGACGATGACGACGCGCCAACTTGCGCGCGCGGTGAGGTTCCTCGCCAACGACGGCGTCGACCCCGCGACGGGCGAGGTGATCCTGAGCGCCCCGCTCGCCCGGCGGGTGGCGGCGGTCATGCTGACGTGCGGCACGTACGACTCCGCCGGGGAGTTCGCCTTCGACGTCGGCATCCCCTGCAAGAGCGGCGTGGCCGGAGGGATCATGGGGCTCCTGCCGGAGGAGGCGGGCGTGTGCGTCTGGTCGCCGCCGCTCGAGGAGTCTGGCAACTCCGTTGCCGGCCACGTCGCGCTCCGCGAGCTCACCACCCGCCTCGACTCGTCGGTCTTCTAGGCGTGAATCCCCGCCACGCGGGAACACGGTAGGCATCTCGAGACAGGAGCGTGCCGGTGTTCAGCATGATCGACTTCGACACCCCCGGCGCACTCGGCTTCGAGGTCGGCTCCGAAGTCACCTCCGAGGACTACGACCGCGCCTCTGAGGAGATCCGGCAGGCCGTCGACGAGCATGGCAAGATCCGCGTGCTCTTCCGGGTGCCGACGACTCCGGAGACGCAGATGAAGTCAGCCGACGGGCCGATCGGCTTCGTGTACGAGCACGAGGACGTGGTGGAGCGCATCGCCGTGGTCGGCGACGACCTGGCGGTGAAATGGCTGGCACGGTTGGGTGACAAGAAGCTCGATCCGCCGCTGCAGCGGTTTGATCCCGATGACGACGAGGCCGCCCGGCAATGGCTCACCGAGCCGGGCTAGCTGAGGCGCCCGGTCGAGGGGGACCGAGGGTGTGGCCTACTCGATGACGCCGTCCCCGTCGATCGAGGCGGCGTAGCGGTGGCCTCGCCGTCGCTTGTGAGCTTCAGCGTGAAGGCGTCCTCGAAGATGGGCACGCCCTCGCCGGTCAGCGTCAACCCACCGAACTCGACGTTCCTCGCGAACTCGCCCGCCAACACGACACCCCCGTCGGGGGTCGCGGTGATCGCATGGGCGTGGGTGTGGCGGGCGTAGCCAGGATCGCGGACAGTAGGAGCAACGCCACCCGCTGTTCGGACCATCGGTGTGATGTCGTGGCACCGTTCATGACGCACTCTCCGTGCATGGCGCCGTCACCCCGTCGCCCGGCCCGCTCGTGCTGGCTACTCGACCAGAGTGGCGATCCTCTCGCAGGCCAGGCTCACTCGGGGAGGGGGAACGCGGTTACGCGACGTTGGTGTTGGCCTGATCGGTCCCCGCCGTCAGCACCATCGCCGCCTCGCTCGCGCGGGCAGCCCGGTAGGTCTCGGGATCGTCGAGCGCGCCGACGAGCACGGGATAGGGCTCGGCTCCGCGCCCCGTCATCACTCCCTGGTCGCGGCCTTGTCGCGGCGCACCGTCGCCTTCTTCCCCTTGATCCGGGTTCGTCGCAGCGCGGCGATGACCCCGTCGGCGGCGGCAGCCGGCACCTCCACGAGCGAGAATCGGTCGGCGATCTCGATCGCGCCGACATCCCGGCCGGAGAGGTCAGATTCGCTGGTGATCGCGCCGACGAGGTCCTTGGGCCGGATTCCCGCGGTGCGTCCCCGGCCGATGAACAGGCGGGTCGTCTGTCCCCCGGGTGGGTGTGTGGCGCCCTGCCTGCCCTTGCCGCCCTGGCCCTTGGCGGGCACGCGCGGCGGCTCGGGGATCTCCTCCTCGGTGGGGTCGGTGGCGCTTCCGCTCGCCTCATGCGCGAGCTTCACCGCCGCGAGCGCGACGTCCATCACGTCGACGTCCCGGGCGAGGGACTCGACGACGCTCCGGTAGTGCTCGAGGTCGCCCTCGAGGAGGTGGGCCTCCAGGGACGCGCGCGTGCGCTCGAGGCGGTGGGCGCCGAGCTCGGCCACCGTGGGAAGGCGCTCGATCGCGATGGGCTGCTTGGTGACGCGCTCGATGGTGGCGAGCATCCTTCGCTCGCGGGGCTCCGCGAGCGTGATCGCGATCCCTTCGCGGCCTGCGCGACCCACCCGCCCGATCCTGTGGACGTAGGACTTGGGGGCGCTCGGGACGTCGTAGTTGACCACGTGGGTGAGGTGCTCGACGTCGAGGCCTCGGGCGGCGACGTCGGTGGCCACGAGCAGCTCCGCCGCCCCCGCCCGCAACCGGCCCATCACCCGGTCCCGTTGCTCCTGGTTCATCGCCCCGTGGAGGGCCTCCGCGCGGTATCCGCGCCCGTTCATCGTCTCGGTCAGCTCGTCGACCTCGGTCCGCGTGCGGCAGAAGATCAGCGCGGCCTCCGGCATCTCGATGTCGAGGAGGCGGCCCAGGGCGGCGGGCTTGTGTTGCCGGGCGACGACGTAGGCGCGCTGGTGGGTCAGCGACGGCTCGCCCTCCGGGGAGGTGTCTCGTGTGATCTGGATGCGGACGGGCTCGTGGAGGTACTTGCGCGCGAGGCCGTCGATGCGGGGCGGCATGGTGGCGGAGAACAGCACGGTCTGACGCGTGGCAGGCGTGTCACCGAGGATGGACTCGATGTCGTCGGCGAAGCCCATGTCGAGCATCTCGTCAGCCTCGTCGAGCACCACGACCTCCACGGCCTCGAGGCGCAGCGTCCTCCGGGCGATGTGGTCGAGCGCGCGTCCGGGGGTGGCGACGACCACGTCCACCCCGCGCTGGAGGACGCGCAGCTGGCGCCCGATGGGCTGTCCTCCGTACACGGGGACCACCCGGGCGCCGAGGCCCTGTCCGTACCGGTGAATCGCCTCCGAGACCTGCATGGCGAGTTCGCGCGTCGGCACGAGCACGAGCGCCATCGGTGCGGACCCCCGATCGTCGGGAGAGAGCCGCTGAAGCAGCGGCAGGGCGAACGCGGCGGTCTTGCCCGTGCCCGTAGCGGCCTGCCCCATGAGGTCACGCGCCTGGAGCAGGGGAGGGATCGCCTGCTGTTGGATCGGCGTCGGCTCCTCGTAACCCAGGGAGACGAGGGCCTGCTGCAACTCCGGGCGGAGGTTCAGGTCAGCGAAGGTGGTCATGTCATCGATGGCGGTCATCATCCTGATCGCGATGGGCTCGTGGTCGCCGCGGGCTCGGGTCCCCGGCGGCGCAGCGCTTGACACGCACACATGCATGCTATGCCTTTGTGGGCGCGCAGCGTGCCGCGTCCGCGGTGGAGAGGGGCCTGGTTGGTGGGCATCTACAGATTGAAGCCGTGGTTCGTGGCCCGGCTGGACGGCCTCCGGGTCCGGTTGCAGCGCGCTGGCGTCTCCGCCGACGCGGTCACCATCGCGGGTGTGGCCGCCGGCATCGCACTGGGTGCCGCGCTCGCGGCGGGCGTGCTCGCGTCGCCGTGGTGGTGGCTCGCGGTACCGCCCCTGGCGCTCGTGCGGCTCGCCGCTAACGCGCTCGACGGGGCGCTTGCTCGGGCAAGTGGCACCGCCCGACCGGCTGGCGCGATCCTCAACGAGGTGGGCGACCGGGTCGCAGACCTCGGAATGCTCGCGGGCCTCGCTCCCGCGGTCGGCGCGCCCCTGGCCGCGTCCGCGGTCGCAACGGCGTTCGCCACCGCGCTGGTGGGGGTGCTCGCCGCGGCGCTGGTCGGCGAGCGTGCGACCAGCGGGCCCATGGGCAAGGCTGATCGCGTCACGCTGCTGGCCGTCGCAGCTCCCGTGGCGATAGCGGTCGGGGAGGCCGCGCTCGTCGTCGCCGCATGGCTCGTGGTCGTGGGCGGCGTCGCGACGGTCGCCCGCCGCACCCGGCGGCTCTGGTCCGAGGTCGCCGATGGGCATGGGCCCTCCGGGCAGCGGACTCGCGACGAGACCGACGAGCGCGACGAGCGCTCGGCGTGACCGGGCGGACACGGTGATGGCGGACGAGCGCGCGCCCGTCGTCGTGCTCCTCGCGGCCCTGTTGGTGGCGGGCCTCGTCGCGGTCCTCGCCGCGGAACGCGCTACTGGCGCCCGCACCGGCTCGAGCCAACTGTTCGTGCGCTGGCGGACATGGGCGGTCATCACCCCGCTGGCGGTCGCGGCCGCGTGGACGCTGGCCTCGACGGTGGTCTTCGTCGCCCTGCTCGCCGCCCAGGGTGCTCGCGAGCACGCCCTACTCGTCGGCATGACCCCGGTGGCACGCCGGTTGCTCATCGTCGCGGCCGCGGCCACGGCGCCGATCGTGGTCGCCGCGGACGTCACGGTGGCGACGGTCGCGGTCGCGCTGCTGCTCGCCGTAGCAGCGACCGCGGTGGTGCGCGCGGACCCTGACGCGGGTCTGCGCGACCTGTCGGGAGCCTTGTTCGGCTGGGCTTGGATCGCGCTGCTGCTGGGCAACGTCGTCATCCTGCGCGGCCACGATCTCGGTGGCTTCACCCTCGTGGTGGCGTTGTTCGCGGGCGTCGCGGTGAGCGACATCGGTGCGTTCGCCGTGGGCTCCACGGTGGGGCGGCGATACGGGAGTCGTCCGCTGTCCTCCCTGTCTCCCAACAAGACCCGAGCGGGGGTCGCGGGCAACGTGATAGGCGCCGCGGTCGGCGTCGGCGCGGTCGCGAGCGTCGCGCCCTTGGGGTTGCCTCTCTGGGCGGTCGCGACCCTCCCCCTGCTGATCGCGGTGGGTGGGGTCGTCGGCGACCTCCTCGAGTCCCTGCTCAAGCGGGCCTCTGGGTCGAAGGACGCGGGCGCGTGGCTGCCCGGGTTCGGTGGCCTGCTGGACCGCATCGACTCCCTCGTCGTGGCCGCACCATTGCTCGCGGGGCTGGTCGCGGCTCTGGACCTGTGGCTCCTGTGAGCGTCAACGGACGGTTCCGCGCGCCGATGCTCTCCGCGGCCGGGTTGGCGGCGTGGGCGGCGGTCGAAGCGGTGTCGTGGCCGCTCGTGCCCGATGCGCCGCTCGCGGCCGCGGCGGTGGGCCGACCGCCGCGCACGGCGGTTGCCCTCGCGGCAGCCACGACGGGGGGGAGCGTCCTCGGCACGATCGCGGGGATGAGCCTCGCTCGTCGCGGGATCGTGGCGCCACAGCCGTGGACCACCCCCATGATGCGCGCCGCTGTCGACGAGTGGCTCTCCGACAGGGGGGCCTTGGGTGTCGCCCACCAACCCCTCTCGGGAGTCCCCCACAAGCTCTTCGTCGCGGCCGCGCCCCGCCACGGGATCTCAGCCGGGTCGATGGTCACCGCCACCGTGGCCTTCCGCGGAGCACGGATGTCAGCGACCGCGCTCGGAGTGGTCGGGGCGCGGGCGGCATTGAGTCGCGCCGTCGTCAGCAACGCCCCGCGCTATGCCACCTCCGCGGACAGGATCGCGGGGCGTCTGGTGGGTCTGACGGCAATCACAGGAATGGCCGCAGCGCTCGTGGGGTTCCTCCGCCGGTGGGGGTATCGAGCCCACCCCGACGCCTCACACGGGTAGGGCCCTCACGACTGCGGGTAGGCGGGCTCCGTGGGAGGCGGGCCCTGGCCGACGCGGCCGCGTCGCCAGGCCTGCAGCGTGAGGGCCCCGAGGCCGAGGACCGCGACCACCACGACGAGCACGCCTCCGAGCACGGGGATCGTCGCCACCGCCACGACCGCGAGCGTTCCCAAGGCGAGCGCAGCGAACGCGGTGGCCCAGCTGCGCTGCATGTCGATGGCGTACTGACCGAGCCACAGGCCCACGAGCACGGGGGCGACGAAAGCGGAGACCGCGACAACGACGAACGACACGATGGCGCTTGCCAGCAGGCCGCTGGTGATCGAGAGCCCCGCGAGACCTCCCAGCTCGAGGAGGGAGAACAGCGCCGTCAGCAGCGCCGCGAGGATGATCAACGCGACCGCAGCCGCGAGGGCGGCGAGCATCGCGAGCGCGCCGACGCCGAGAGACGCGAGCGGGCGGTGCCTCAGGTCGGCCGCGCCCCCGCGCGTGGATCGGGGCGCCAACCACAAGGCGAGCGCACCGATGATCAGAAGCGCCAGGTAGCGCTGAACTCGGTCGAGCAGTCGCTCGCCGGCGGTCGGGGGCTCGTCGGGCTCGGGGATGACCACCTCGGTGGCGCCGGCGACCGCGCCCGTCTCCTCGTAGTCCCCGGTGCCGCCCAGGACGTTGCCGTCGACGGTGCCTGCGAGACGCACCTGCCCCGCGGTGAACAGGACGTCCTGCCCGACGAGCGCCTCTTGGGCGATAGCGACCTGTCCTGCCGCGAACGCGGCATCCTCGGCCGTGTCGCCGCTGAGGGTCATCCGGCCGGCGGCCACCCTCGTGCTACCCGCCACGTCGCCGCTCACCGTCACGTCGCCGCCGGCGACGAGCACGTCACCATCGATCGTGCCACTCACGTCGATCTGCCCACCGGTGGCGACCAGGTCGCCCTCCACCGCACCGTCGACGCGGATCGTGCCGCCGGTGAGGTACAGGTGCCCGGGCACGGTCTCGTCGGCAGGCACGACAACCTGCCCTCCTGCACGGACCTTGCCCTCGAGGAAGGAACGCTCGTTCTGGGCGAGCGCGGGAACGGTCAACGCGGCGCTGAGCGCAGCCAGGCACAGCAGGATCACCGTCGCGCGGCTCGGGACACGGGTTCTTCGCATGAGCTCTCACCCCTGCCGACCATCCCCCGGGTCAAACAGCTCATGCCTCGCATCGCCCGGGAGCGTGAGGTGGCCCCCACATGCCTGTTTCGGACGAGGAGCACGGATGGCCCGCGGTGGCCGGTATGCTCCCGCCCCATGCGCATTCGACACGCCACCCTCGCGACCGGTGCCGCGCCGACCGAGACCTGTGTGGTCGTCGTCGACGTGCTGCGGGCGTTCACCACCGCTTCCTACGCTCTCGACGCGGGTGCGGCGGAGATCGTCTGCGTCTCCACCGTCGAGGAGGCCGTCGCCGAGCGGCATCGCCGCCCCGGAAGCCTGGTGATGGGCGAGGTCGAGGGCCGGCCCATCGACGAGTTCGACCTGTCGAACTCCCCGTCCGAGCTCGCGTCCGTAGACGTCTCCGGCCGTACGCTCGTTCACCGGACTACCGCGGGCACACAGGGGATGGTGGCCTACGCCCACGCGGATCACCTGTTCGCCGCCTCGTTCCTGTGCGCGGGGGCGACGGCCGCGGCGGTCAGAGCGCTCGAGCCCGAGACCGTCACCATCGTCTCCACAGGGGTCGACCACAGGGATGGCGTGGAGGACCTCGCGTGCGCGGACTACCTCGAGGCCCTGCTGGTCGGGGAGACACCCGACCCGGAGCCCTACCTCGCACGGGCGAGAACCTCCGATGTCGCCCGGGCCTTCCTGGCGGGTGACGACCCGGACTTCCCCGAGCGCGATGTCGGGCTCGCGATGGTCGTCGATGGAGTAGGGTTCAGCTTGCCCGCGCAAACCCGGGACGGACCCCCCGTGATCCGTCCCGGCTGGGCTCCCGCTTCAATAAGGTGAGCGGTAGTCGGGAGGGCCTGCGCGGGAGGGTGTCCCCCGAGCAGCCCCGGGCAAACGTCCGGGGTGCTTCCGGATGTCCGCACTGGTCAAGCCTGCGTTGAGTATGGCCCGGTGGGAGTTCCGCCGGCAGCGGCAGGCGGTCCGGGACGACGGGACCTTCGACCCGCTTCGGATGTGCCGTCGGGTGACGGGGATGCCGTGCGGCGATCGGGCAGGCCGGGCACATGGGGCCCGTAGACGCCATCGTCCACCGGAGCGAAGCCGGAGAGGCCGGCCGCGTCCAGGGTGGGGTGGCCGCTCAGGGACAGCAGTGCGTCGCGCGACCGCTGGATGTCATCCGCGGCCATATGGGAGGCCGCGACGAGGGGCTGGGTCGGGTGCGGGCCCCACGTCGTGATGGCGCGGAGATCGCCCGAGCCGGACGGGTCTTCCCGTTGGAGTCTGCGCCACGCGAGCGCGTCGACGGCGGCCGCGTCCGCTCGACCGGCGCGGACCATCGCCGCTGACGCGGAGTGCGCCCCCGACCATACGAGCCGGGGGTCGTGGACGTGGGCCACGACTGCGTGGTACCCGGACAACGAGGCGGGGTCGTTGACAGCCCAGGTGGCGCCGTGCAGGTCATCGAGTCCTGCGGCGGGGTGCTCACGGCGGACGAGCACCTCGGAGAAGTACCACGCCTCGCCCGCGCTGCGGATGTCGTCGGGGGCAGGGGCCACGCCGACCAGCCGCGCGGCGGGGGGATCCCGGTCGCGCAACCAGCACCACGACGGCGCACAGACGAGAGCCAGGTCCACCTCACCATCGCTGAACGGGCGCCCATCGATGCCCGGGCCCGACCGCCTGGTGTCCACGATGACCTCCACCGGGCGGCCGAGGCGCTCGGCGATCGTGGCGGCGACGAGTGCGTAGGCGCCCTCGCTGATGACCGGCAGAAGGTAGGCCACCAGGCGCAGTGGCCGGTCCGCGGCATGATGATCGCCCATGTGCCCATTGTGGCCCACACCGGGTGCATAGAGCGCCGAGCCCCTGACCAGCGTGCTGACTGCACAATGCGTGGGGGTTAGCCCGACTTCGGCCTACGCGCTACGCGGGTCCTTGTGCCGGTGATGGCCGACAGCCCTCTCAGGGTCGGCGGCCCCACAGGACGTAGGCGATCTGGCCGAACGGGCGGATGAACGAGGCGGCGAACCAGGCGCACTTCGAACCGCGGACCTGCTCGGTTGGGCGTCGCCACAGGTCCCACAGCATCACGAGCTGCAGCGCGCTCGTGACCGCGCCGATGACGATGATCCACCGTCGCTGCGAGGCGGTTAGGTCGTCCCAGGCCTTCGGTGTGGTCTGCATGGGGCCGCATTATGCCCTTGATCAGGCGGCGGACTCGGCCTCTGCCGCTCGGCGGACCTCGTCCATGTCCAGTGCCTGCACCTTCTCGACGAGCTCCTCGAGCGCGCTGCCCGGTAGGGCCCCCGGCTGGGAGAACAGGATGATGTTGTCCCGGATGATCGCGAGGGTCGGGATCGACATGATGCCGAAGCGTTGCGCGAGCTCGCCCTCGGCCTCGGTGTCGACCTTGCCGAGGACGATGTCGGGGTGACGCTCCGACACCTCCTCATACACCGGCGCGAACGTCTGGCAGGGGCCGCACCAAGAGGCCCAGAAGTCGATGAAGACGATGTCGTTGTCCGCGACGACCGAGTCGAACGTGTCTTTGGTCAAGGTCACCGTTGCCATGTGAAATTCCTTCGTGTGGAAGCGTTCTTCCAGGGTGGAACGAGCGGGTCGACCCCAATATTCCGAAAGGATCAACGGGCCTGCGTGCGTCCGTCTTCGGCCGCGTCCCTGGCGGCCTCGAGGGTCGCGTCGTCGATGACCCCCACACCCCCGAGCGCGAGCACCTGTGGAGGAGCCCCCGCCTGAAGGGCGCCTGCGGCGGCCTCGGGCAGCTCGTCTTGACGAACGAGGAGGAGGGGGCCCCCGATATGAGCGGCGACGGCCCCGCCGGCGAGTGCGTCAGGGTGGTCGTCCCCCGTGGCGAGCACACCGATCGCCGCCTCCTCGGGATACGCACGGGCCGCGATGCGGGCGGAGGTGCCGAAGCGATCCCCACCCGCGACCCGGACGACGGGAGCGATGGCGGATAGCTCCTCCTCGGGACCTGAGCCCACGACCGCATGACCTCCGAGGAGCACTATGCGCTCGGGCGCGAGCGCGCGAAGCCGGTCTCGCGTGGCGTCGGGCAGCCGGTCCGGCTCGGTCAGCAGTAGCGGAGCGCCATCGACGGCCGCCGCGGGTGTGGCGCTCAGCGCGTCGGCGAAGCCGAGCCCGGTGGCCACGTAGGCGGCCTCCGATCCCTCGGGGAACGCCTCGCCGGCGACGGCGGCGGCGGTCTCGTAGCGGTTCGTGCCCGCTACCCGCAGTGGGCGGGCGCCCGTGCTCTCCTCGATCTCGGAAAGCACGTCATCGGAGACCGCGTTGCCCCCACCGACCACGACGACCTCCTCGGGGGCGAGACGCACGAGCTCGCGCTCGGTGGCCTCCGGTAGGGTCCCGGGGGCGGTCAGCAGCACGGGGCCGTCCTTCGCCGCGGCGGCGGGGCCCGCGGCGAGCGCATCGGGGAACGACGCGCTCGTCGCGATGTAGGCCCGTCTGACACCTGGCTCGAACGTGCCTGACGAGGCGCGCGCGGCGGTGTCGAAGCGGTCCACGCCGGCCACGCGGTCCGCGACGACAGGTCCCTGCTCGTCTGGGGATGAATCCGGGCGTTCGTCGGTCTCGTTCTCGGGAAGGGGGCCCTCGGTGCTCCCCGCATCGAGTGCGGCAAGTGTCCCTGCCGCATCGAGTCGGCCATGGGCGACGTAGCTGACGGGTTCCGCGGCCGTCCGGAGGGCCGCGCGGACATCCGCGTTGGTTGCGTCGGGGTCGTGAGCGAACGCGAGCCCCGCCACCCCGGCCGCCAGCGGCGCCGCGGACGAGGTCCCGCAATACCAGCCATAACGATCCGAGGCGTCGTTGGTCGTCGACACGTTGCAGCCCGGAGCGGCAAGGGAGACCCATGGGCCGTGATTGGACCAGGAGTAGCGCGCGTCGTTCTCGCGGGAGCCCGCCACACCGACCACGTTGTCGTACGCCGCGGGATAGAACTCGTCGGTAGCCCCCTCGTTGCCCGCGGCCGCGATCACCAGACTGCCCCGGGCGACGGCGTCGTTGACGGCAAGCGCGAGCGTGTTCGACGGGCGGGCCCTCCCGAGGCTCAAGGCGATGACGTCCGCGCCCTCCTCGGCGGCGTACCGGATCCCCGCCGAGACATCGGCGACCGTGCCCTGCCCGTCCTCGTCGAGCACCCGGACGGCGAGTATCCCGCACTCCCAGCACGCGCCCGCCACGCCGCGGAGGTTGTCGGCTCTCGCAGCGGCCACACCTGCACTGAGCGTGCCGTGGCCATGGGCGTCGACTGAGGCGTCGTCGCCGACGAAGTCGCGGCCCGCGGTCACCGCCCCCTCGAGGTCCTCGTGGCTCTCGTCGACGCCGGTGTCGAGCACCGCGATCGTGACGCTGGGGTCACCGACGGTCGTGGACCAGGCGGACGGCAAATCGATTCGGGGCAGTCCCCACTGCAACGGGTAGATCGGATCGTTCGGTGCGCGCCCCACCGCGTGCGCCACGCCCTCCGCTTCCGCGTACGCAACCGCGTGACTGGCTTCGAGTCGTTGCCGCGCCCTCTCCGGGTCCCCTTGCACCTCCACGACCAGGACACCGAGGCCGTCGACACGGTCCACGAGGCGCACCGTGGCATCCTCCAAGGCTCGTCGGAGGCTCGCGACTGTCGCGGGTGTGTCGATCTTGACGAGGAGCCGACCGGTGTCGACATCGCTCTGCGCGGTGAGGGGGGAAGGCGGATCCGCGGGCGGTGCAGGCCCGAGTGCGCTCGCGTACGAGGGGGGCAGGAGCAGCGCGGCGGCTGCCAGCGTGGCCACGAGGATCGCCCACTGGCGCGGCGTGGTGGTGCGGGGATGAGCAAGCACCTTCCCACTGTCGGCACAGGCTCCCGGGAATCAAGCCCTGCGTGACCCTGCAGCTCGGTCGGGCACGCGCAGTCGGGGATCTCAAGGCCCATGACAACGACGGCGCCGGTGTGGGGGGGTGGCGGGGAGGGGATCCTTCGAAGCATGCAACGAGGGAGGCGAACAGCGGAGTTGGAGCGCCGTCTCGCCGTCGAGCGGGACCTCGCCGCGATGCACTTCGCCCGAGCCCAGGCGCTGGAGACGGAGCTGCGCCTCCTCGAGGAGGGTCAGGGCCCGGCCGCGGCGATGCAACCCCGCTCGCGGGCGAGCGCTATCGCCGCGCTGCCGCTTCGCGCGGGTAAGGCGGTGCCGGGGCACGTCGGGCGAGCCCTCGTTGTCGCGGGACGCTCCCCGGAGGTGCGACAGGCCATCACCACGCCGCTGATCATCGCAGGACGGCTCGCGAGGGCGTCCGTGCGGGAGCAGGGCGCACGCGCGCGCCGGGGGGGTTGAGCGCTGTGCTCAGTCCTCGCCCTCTGGGTGGGGGAGGATCACCAGCGGGCACTGGGCCAGCTGGGCGCACTTCTGACTGACCGAGCCCAGGAGCAGGCCCATAAAGGCCCCCGTGCCCCGAGAGGCGACCACGAGCAGGTCCGCGTTCTCGCTCGCCTCGACCAGCGCCCGCGCGGGATTCGGGTCCGCGACGGGTCTACGCACGATCTCCACGGATCCCTTCCGCGCGTCGGCCTTGTCGACCGCCTCGTCAATGCGCTCCATAGCGGCGTCCCGGGCCCGTTCCTCGACGTTGGGCGGTGCGCTCAGGGGAACGGGTCCCGTTCCCACCGGTGTCACCGCCCACGCGGGATCATGGTCGTACGCGTAGACGACCTCCACCGTGTCACCCCGCAGCTCGGCCTCCTCCACCGCCCAGGACAAGGCGCGCACCGACTCGAGGGAGCCGTCCACGCCGACCACTATGCGCCCGGATGCCATAGACCCTCCAGCCGTTCGTAACGCTTCGGTGCGATCCTCTGAGGCAGCAATGCCCCCTCGCCCGGCCCGCCAACCCTGCGAGTCGGCCGATCAATCCAGGCCGCGGACCCCACGGTCAGCGGCCTCGGAGGCAGCTGCCATGTCCGCCTGCTGGAGTGCCAGGCGCTCACGGAGCTCAGGGTCGCCGACGGCGAGGATTCGTGCGGCGAGGAGCGCAGCATTAGCCGCGTTGCCGATCGCCACGGTGGCCACCGGCACGCCGCGCGGCATCTGCACGATCGACAGCAGGCTATCGAGGCCGTCGAGGGTGGCAAGCGGGACGGGCACCCCGATCACGGGAAGCGTCGTCGCCGACGCGAGCATCCCGGGCAGGTGAGCGGCGCCGCCCGCCCCTGCGATCAGCGCGTGCAGCCCCCGGTCAGCGGACTCCCCGGCGTACGCCAACATGTCGAATGGGCGGCGGTGGGCGGACAGGACCCGTATCTCGTGGGCGACCTCGAGGTCGGTCAGCACATTGGCTGCGGCGCGCATCACCTCGAGGTCGCTGTCCGAGCCCATCACGATGCCTACCCGCGGTTGCTCACTCATCTAGCGGCTCTCCTCTCAGGATGGCGACGCAGTGCCGGGCCGCCGTCATGGATTCCCCGGCGGTTGCGCCCGTCGCGGTGACGTGGCCGAGCTTGCGCCCCGGGCGCGCCTCCTTGCCGTACAGGTGGATGCCCACGCCACGCACCGCGAGGGCGTCGGCCATCCGGGTGCGGGGATCGCTGCCGTCGTGGGGACCTAGGACATTGGCCGTCGCCACGGCCGGTGCGGTCAGGCGGGTGTCGCCGAGGGGCCAGTCGAGCACCCCTCGGAGGTGGTTGGCGAACTGGGACGTCATCGCGCCCTCGATGGTCCAGTGCCCGGAGTTGTGGGGGCGGGTGGCCACCTCGTTCACGAGCACCCTGTCGCCGTCGAAGAACAACTCGACTGCGAGGATGCCGACTGCTCCCACGACCTCCGCGACCGCGAATCCGATCTCGTGGGCGCGTTCCACGACGTCGTCGGGGAAGGCTGCGGGGACCCTCGACCGGGTGAGGATCCCCTCCTCCTGCACCGTCTCCACCAGGGGGTAGGTGACCGCTTCGCCCGACGGCCGACGGGCCACGAGCACCGCGAACTCCGCGCGCAGGTCGATGTGCTCCTCCACGAGCAACGGACCGGGTGCGAGGCGGGCCCAGACCCGCTCGAGTGCGCCCTGCGACTCGACCACCTCGACGCCACGGCCGTCGTAGCCGCCGAGAGGTGACTTCAGCACGAGCGGCCAGCCCGCGCGGGCGGCGAATGCGGCGGCCTCCTCGACATCGGCGACGATCGCGTAGGCGGGCAGCGGCAATCCCGCCTGCGCGAAGGTCTCCCGCTGGTATCCCTTGTCCTGGGCGAACCGGAGCGCCTCGGGCCCGGGATGCAGCAGGTGACCCGCGTCCGCGGCGGTGGCGAGCGCGTCGGGGTCGACGAGCTCGTGATCGAAGGTGACGACGTCGCAGGTCGCGGCGAAGGCGGGCAGCTCCTCGGCGATAGGACCCACCACGACGTCGGGGCAGACCTGCGCCGCGCTGTCGTGCGGTGTGGCCGCGAGTACCCGGACGTGGATATCAAGGCCCACCGCGGCCTGCTGCATCATGCGGGCGAGTTGTCCTGCGCCTACCACGCCGACGACCGCGGTGCTCACCGTAGTGCCTCCTCGACGAGTCGGATGTGGCGCATCCTAAGGGGTGGGGCGCCCGGACCGGCGCACGGTTCGACGCAGGCGTCATGGCGCAGGCGCGTGCGCGAGGAGGACGCGTCCCGCGGCGATGCCTGCGGTGGCGGGCCCCACCTCCTCGACGTCGAGTCCCACCAGCGCGGTGGCGCGTCCCGCGTCGTCGGCGGTGAGCTTCAGCACGGGCCGGGCACGCGCCACCTCCGTGGCGGGGACGTCGTCGAGCCCCAGCACCCAGACGTCCACCCATCCCCCGGCGGTGACGCCCCACCCCGATTCCACAGGGAACGGCACCACCCGCACATCGTCGCCGAGGCCCGCTGCGGGCCCTGCGGGGTCGAGGTGGGCCTCCGTCAGCACCGCTCCCTCGGGCAGGGCGAGGGCCAGGGTCGCGCCTGCGGGGGCCGTGGTCACCGCACCGGGCGGGGTGGCTCCGGGTGGGAACGTGACGCCCCGCACGGCAAGGTCGGCGCCCGGTCCCAGATCCGACGTCGCCACGAGCACGTCGACGGGGGTGCCACCCCACCGAGCCTCCGCGATCTGCACGCGCGCCTCCGCGAGCCCCACCGCGAGCGCCAGCGCCGCGACCGCGGCGAGCAGCCTCGTGCGAGACGACAGGGTCGCCCAGCGCTCATTTACCGCGTCGAGCGGGCGGGGAAGGATCGGCAGGGGGCCGCGGAGGCGTTGGCTTACGAAGGAGGGAGCACGCATGCCCGCAGCCTGACAGCTTCCCGTAGGCGCGAGGCGAATGCTTCGTTGTGTTGTGGAGAACCCCAGGCTAGGCGGACTCGGCTGCGGAGCCGCTCCCTGACGATGAGCTGCCCGACCCCGAGTCCGATTTCGACCCCTTGGTGCCCCCGCCGTCGGAGGTGGTGGAGTCCGACTTCGCGCCGTCGCCCTTGGCGTCGTCGCTCTTCGTGTCGCTCTCAGCGGCCTCGCTGCCGCTGGAGGCCTTCCCCTTCGACTTCCCACCGTCCCGCGAGTCGGTCACGTAGTAGCCGGAGCCCTTGAAGATGATCCCCGCGGCACTGAAGACCTTGCGGAGGTCCCCTCCGCACAGCCCACAGGTCTCGAGGGGGTCCTCCTTGAAGGACTGGAAGACCTCGAGGTGCTCGCCGCACTGGCGGCAGGCGTATTCGTATGTCGGCATAGCTCACTCCCGCGTAAAGAACACTACAGTACGCATGAGGAGGGTCCCCGGCAAAGCGCCCCCGGAGGCTGCTGCTACGCCCCCGTCCGGGTGGTCTCCTCCTCGGTGACCAGCACGCTCACGAGGTGGTCGTGCGCCTCCCGGGGCACCGCCTCCACCAGCTGCTGGGAGAACGCGACGGCGATCACCGGCGTCTGGGGGCGCAGGCGCGCGAGCAGACGGTCGAAGTGCCCGCCCCCGTAGCCGAGCCGGCCACCCCGTCGGTCGAACGCGACCCCTGGGACGATGGCCGCCTCGCAGCGCGCGGGGTTGGCGGGGCGCCGCCCGATCGCCCGCGGCTCACGCACCCCTCTATAGCCGGGAACGAGGTCCGCCTCGAGATCGGCGACCCGCGCGATCCCGATCTCCTCGCCGACGACGAACGGGAGGAACACGCCTCGACCTTCGCCGGCGAGGTCCTCGAGGACCCGGTCGACGTCGACCTCCCCACCGAACGCCGCGTAGCCGATCACGGTCCGGGCACTCGCCAGCTCGGGCAATTGCGCCAGCCGGCGTCGGATCTCCGCGGCGGCGAGGGAGCGTGCGTGCGCGGACAAGCGCGACCGTGCTTGCAGCGCGCGTGCACGCAGGGCTTCCTTGGACTCCGCATGCTCGTTTATCGAGGGCGACACCGTCGAACCTCCGTAACAGGGGAACCATGACACTAGACTTCTACGACAGTAGACAGAAGAAAGGACCCCGCGTGCGTGCGCGCAAAGCGGTCATTCCCGCCGCAGGTCTCGGGACGCGTTTCCTTCCGGCCACCAAAGCTCAGCCGAAGGAGATGCTGCCACTCCTCGACAAACCGGCGATCCAGTACGTCGTCGAGGAAGCCGCCGGCGCGGGTCTTGACGATGTCCTGCTCGTCACCGGCCGCGGCAAGCGCGCTTTGGAGGACCATTTCGACCACGCGGTCGAGCTCGAGCGGCAACTCGCCGCCGCGGGCAAGGAGGATCTCCTCGCCGCGGTGCAGGCCGTGTCGAGGCTGGTCCACACCCACTACGTGCGCCAGGGGCAGCCGCTCGGGCTCGGCCACGCGGTCGGGTGCGCTCGCCGCCACGTCGGTGACGAGCCCTTCGCGGTCCTGCTCGGGGACGACCTCATCGGCGAGGAGGAGGGCCTGCTCACCCAGATGGTCGACATCTGTGAGGAGACGGACCGGAGCGTCATCGCGGTGATGGAGTTCCCCGACGAGGACCTCGGCAAGTACGGCGTCGTCGCCGGCGAGACCGATGCGGACGACCCGAGCGTCTTGCACGTGAGCGACATGGTCGAGAAGCCGGGCAAGGCCAACGCGCCGTCGAACCTCTGCATCATCGGCCGCTACGTGCTGACGCCCGACATCTTCGATCACATCGCTGCCACACGGCCAGGCCGCGGTGGCGAGATACAGCTGACCGACGCGATGAAGGCGCAGGCACGGGAGGAGCCGATCCGGGCGGTCAAGTTCTCCGGCGTGCGCTATGACATCGGCTCGAAGCAGGACTACCTGCGGGCCACCGTCGAGCTCGCGAGCAGACGCAGCGACCTCGGGCCCGAGTTCCGGGAGTTCCTCATCGACTTCACCAAGAACCTGCCGCAGCAATGAACGCGCCCACGCAAGACCTCGTGCCGCTCGAAGCGCAGCGTCGAGAGGTGCTCGAGCGTGTTCATCCGCTCGACCCGCTGGAGGTGTCGCTGCTCGAGGCGCACGGGTGCGTGCTCGCCACCGACGTGCACGCGCCCGACGACGTGCCCGCCTTCGCGAACTCGGCCATGGACGGGTACGCGGTCATCGCCGACGGATTGGATCAGGGAGCCGAGGCGGTCGTCATCGGGGAGGTCGCCGCGGGAACGGCTCCTGACCTCGAGATCCGCCCCGGCGAGGCCGTCGGCATCATGACGGGGGCGCCTCTGCCCGTCGGCGCGGACGCCATCGTGCCCATCGAGGAGGTCGAGGAACTCGGTGACCGCGTCATCCTGCGGGCACGCCCTGAGCCGGGAGCGCACATCCGACCAGCCGGCGAGTCCGTCCGCGCGGGCGACCTCCTCCTCGAGGCCGGCAGGGTGCTCGGTGCGGCCGATGTGGGGATGTTGGCCACCTCGGGCCACGACCGGGTCCGCGCCTATCCCCGGCCACGCGTGACGGTCATCTCCACCGGTGACGAGCTCGTCGAGCCAGGGAGGCCGCTCGCGCCAGGGCAGATCAGGGACTCGAACTCGTACACGTTGACCGCCCTCGCCCGGGAGGCGGGAGCGGTCAGCAACCGCCAGATGTTCGTGCGCGACGACGCGGGGGCGCTCGCGGATGCGTTCGAGGGCGCGCTCGTGCACTCGGACATGCTCGTCACGAGCGGGGGCGTCAGTGCGGGACGCTACGACCTCGTGAAGAGGGTGCTCGCCGACCTCGGCGACGTGGAGTTCCGCAAGGTCGCGATGAAGCCCGGGATGCCGCAGGCCTTCGGTTTCGTCCAGGGCGTGCCGTGCTTCGGTCTGCCGGGCAATCCCGTCAGCTCCGTGGTCAGCTTCGAGGTGTTCGTGCGTCCCGCGATCCGACGTATGCGGGGCCGGATGGACATCAATCGTCGACGGGTGACCGCGGTGCTCGACGAACCGGTCCAGAGCCCGCTCGGCAAGGTCGAGTTCGTTCGTGTGGCCCTTCGCGGGGAGGCGGACGGTTGGCATGCCGCCCCGACGGGCGGGCAGGGGAGCGGCATTCTCCGGTCGGTGGTGGATGCGGACGGGCTCGCGGAGGTCCCCGCCGACGTCGAGAGCCTCGGGCCGGGCGCGCGGGTCACCGTGCACAGCTTGCTCGAGCGCCACTGATGGGCGCGGACGACCTCACCCATCTCGACGAGGCCGGGCACGCGCGGATGGTCGACGTGGGCGCCAAGGACGTCACGGTGCGCAGCGCCTCGGCCAGGGCGTCGCTGCGCATGCGGCCAGAGACCGCGGGGCGCCTGGCAAGTGGCGACCTGCCGAAGGGGGACGCGTTGCCGGTGGCCCGGATCGCGGGGATCCAGGCAGCGAAGCGCACCCCCGAGCTGATTCCGCTGTGCCACCACGTCGCGCTCTCGAGCGTGTCCGTCGACGTCACCGTCGACGTCAAGGCGGGGAGCGCCGAGGTCCGCGCGACCGCGCGCGCCTCCGACCGGACAGGCGTGGAGATGGAAGCGCTGACCGCTGCGAGTGTCGCGGCGCTCGCCCTCTACGACATGGTGAAGGCGGTCGAGCGTGGCGTGGTCATCGAAGAGGTCGCGTTGATGTCCAAGGAGGGCGGCGTGCGGGGGGACTGGGAGCGAGGCTGATGCGTGCAGAGGTCATCACCGTGTCCACCCGTGCCGCGGAGGGGGTGTATGCCGACGACGCGGGGCCCGCTCTCGTGGATCGTCTCTCCCAGGCGGGCTTCGACGTGGGTGACGTGGTGGTGGTCCCCGACGGTCGTCGCGTCGTCGAGGCCGCGATTCGCGAAGCATGCGATCGCGCGGATCTGGTCGTAACCACCGGCGGCACCGGCCTCCACCCGAAGGATGAGACGCCTGAGGCGACCGCGGCTGTGATCGACCGTCATGCACCGGGCTTCGCGGAGGCCATGCGGGCCGCCTCGCTGGCCGTCACGCCGATGGGGATGCTGTCTAGGGGTATCGCGGGAGCGCGGGGACGCACGCTCGTCCTAAACCTTCCCGGGTCACCCAAGGCCGCGGTGGAGAACCTCGCTGCGGTCGAGTCGGTCCTCGGGCACGCCCTGGACCAATTGCACGGCGGCGATCACTAGCGGACGTGCTCGCCAGCGCGGGACCGGCTCGCGAGGTTTACCCTCGCCCGGTTTGTTCGCGTTTGCCCCATGCGGCTGCACCTGTACCCCCGTCCGGGGGAAGGTTTGTAGAAAACTGCCGCCTCACGCAGCAGATCTCTACAAACCTCGCTAGGAATCGGAGCAAATGGGTCGCGGCTGGCGGATCGCGACCGAAGGTCCGGTGCCTTCGTGGCCACTAGCGTGGTTCGCGCGGGTTACTTACACTGATGTAGTTCGCCTGCTACGGTGCGCATCGATGAGCGCCGCAGTCGTCATCCTGCTCGCTGGCCTATGGGTCGGCATTCTCCTGCCGGGGCTTGTGCGTGCTCGTCGGTACTCCTCACCTACGGCCTCCGTGTCACGGTTCCATACAAGCATGGACCGACTCGAGCGCACCCGTGCGGAGGCTGCGGCTCGTCAGGCGGGCCGCCCTCCACCGAAGCTCCACGCCGGCCCGCCCGAACCCCCCCGGAAGCGTGCTGCGGAGCGGCGGCGGCGGATCGTGAGCACGCTCACCGCGCTCGTCGCTCTCGGCGCGGCACTGTCGCTCGTGGTGCCTCCCCTCGGGGCCGCGGTCCTGATCGTCAGCATCCCCGCCGCGGTGGGCTACGCGGCACTGTTCTGGTACGCCCAGGGTCGGCGGGTCCTGGCCCAGCGCGTGCATCACCTCGATGCGGGTGCGCGCCAGGCACGGCAGCCCACCGGGGAGCATGCGAGGGCCGTGGGCGAGGACCCACCCCCTCGTTGAGCAGCAGGGCGAGCGGAGCCCCGGTGGCGAAGTCCGTACACGACCTGCTCCACCCCGGTGCAACTGCTACCATCGCGCTTCGGTGCCCGCGGGTGCCATGTTCATGCAGGGGGCTGTAGCTCAGTTGGTAGAGCGCCTCGGTCGCATCGAGGAGGCCTGGGGTTCGATTCCCCACAGCTCCACTCCACGAGAACCGCGCTACGGCGCGGTTTCCGGTGTTGTGGGGTAGGGTTCAGCCGCCCAGGACGATCGCGAGGTTCAACGCGGTCGCGAAGGCGACCCAGGCCAGATAGGGGAGCTGCAAGGCCCCCGCGGGCCGGCGCACCCTCCAGGCCTCGGCGGTCCACCAGCCGACCGCCGCGAGCACGGCCGTGATAATGGCCAGCCCCAGCATCGGGCTTCCCAGTCCGAAGAAGGCCGGCGTCCACACGAAGTTGAGCCCGAGTTGGACCGCGAACGCGGCCAGGGCGCGGCGGCGGTACGTGGACGCTGTGCGCCACACGAGCCATCCTGACACGGCCATGGCCGCGTACAGCACGGTCCACACGGGACCGAACAGGCCCGGTGGCGGCGCCCAGGCCGGCAGGTCGAAACCGCTGTAGACCGCGGTCTGCCCGCTGAAGGCCACGCCGATGGCCGCGCCGCCTCCCACGCACAACAGGAGCAGTCCCCCCAGCGCGCCGAGATGCCGTGAGTCGGGCGGGTGCGTCGACGTCTTCGCCATCGCCATCGCCCCAACGTAGCTCCGGCATGGCTGCGCGGCGTTGCCCGCAGACGCCTGCGTTCGCGACGGGGCGCGCCTACCGTTGGCGGATGACCGGGCCGAGCACGATGCGCGCGTGGGCGGTGATGCGCTGCGCGCCGATCGACGAGGGGCCGCTCGCTCTCGTGGACAGGGCCGTGCCCACGCCGGCCCCGGACGAGGTGCGCGTGCGGGTGGCGGTCTGCGGCGTCTGCCGAACGGACCTGCATCTCGCCGAGGGCGACGTGCCGCCGCGACGCCGCGGTGTCGTCCCGGGCCACGAGATCGTCGGGATGATCGACGCGGTCGGCGCCCGTGTGTCCCGCCGGCACATCGGGGAGCGGGTGGGGGTGGGATGGCTGCGGTCGGTCTGCGGATCTTGCCGCTACTGCGCGGCCGGGCACCACAACCTCTGCGCGTCTCCGTCCTTCACGGGCTGGGACGCCGACGGGGGGTTCGCCGAGTACGCGGTCGTCCCCGAGGACGCCACCTACCTGCTTCCTGACGGCTTCGACGACACCATCGCGGCGCCGCTGCTGTGCGCCGGCATCATCGGCTACCGGGCCCTGCGGCGCGCCGAGGTCCCGCCCGGCGGACGGCTCGGCATCTACGGTTTCGGCGCGTCGGCCCACCTGACCGCCCAGGTCGCCCTCCATGAGGGCGCGGTCGTGCACGTCCTCACCCGGTCCGAGGAGGCCCGACGCCACGCGCTCTCGCTCGGCGCGTCATCTGCAGGTGGGGCGTTCGACACTCCCCCCGAGCCGCTCGACTCGGCCATCCTGTTCGCCCCGGCCGGCTCGCTCGTGCCCGCCGCCCTGGCGGCGCTCGACCGCGGCGGGACCCTCGCCCTCGCCGGCATCCACCTCACCGATGTCCCCCCGCTCCACTATCAGGAGCACCTGTTCTACGAGAAGCAGCTCCGCAGCGTCACCGCCAACACGTGGCGCGACGGCGAGGAGCTTCTCGCCCTGGCCGCGGCGATCCCCTTACGTGTGGACACGGTCCCGTTCGCGTTCGAGGAGGCCGACCGGGCGCTGCGGGCGCTGGCGCACGACGAGATCACCGGGGCGGCGGTCCTGCGCCTCCGCTGAACTGCTAGCGGCCGTGGTCATCTCCCTGTACACCACGAGTCAACCGACCGGGCCTACGAGGCGTACCCCCTGCCGTTAGCGGTCGATCCGGCCGGTATTCCGGTCCGATCGACCACAACCGGCGCGGGTTGAGGTGAGCGGGTGGAAGCGCAGCATCGCGGTCACCAGCAACCTGCATCCCAGCGGGTTCGACTCGATCATGCCCAAGACCCTCGCCACCGGGACCGTCGACCGGCTCTTGCGCCACGCCCACGTCGGGCTCACCGAAGGCGGCAGTCACCGCCTCGCCGAAGCGACCGCCGGCAAGGGGTGAAGCCCCTGACCTGACTCGCACCGCCGGGAGGTCAGATGGCCACCCACCAGGACCTACCATGGCCACCCACACCCACAGGAAGATCAGGCGGCCACTTACAGGGAAATGGCCTGGCCGCCAAGGGAATTCCCGATGTCCCTTGACACAGGGGCGCGGATCACCGCACATAGCTGGGAGGTCACCGAAGTGCATGACCGGCAGGTACCCGTCGTCACGCCCGGGCACAACGACGTCGCTTGGCATGCACTGGAGCCCGCCGAGGTGATCGAGCACCTGGAGACGTCCTTCGAGGGGCTCGACGAGGACATCGCTGCGGAGCGGCTCGAGCACTACGGACGCAACGAGCTCGAGCCCGAGGAGGCCAAGGGCAATCTCGAGATCCTCCTCCACCAGTTCAAGAGCCCCCTGATCTACATCCTGCTCGTCGCCGCTGTCGTTACCGTCCTGATCCGGGAGTACATCGACACGGGTGTGATCGTCGGGGTGCTCGTCTTGAACGCCACGGTCGGGTTCATCCAGGAGCGCAAGGCGGACCGGTCGGTACGCGCGCTGATGCAGCTCGCCGCCCCCAAGTCCGTTGTGGTGAGAAGCGGACAGCGTCGCGAGGTCGAGAGCACGGGACTCGTGCCGGGCGACGCGGTGCTGCTCGAGTCGGGCACGCGCGTGCCCGCGGACCTCCGGTTGGTGTCGGTCACCGCGTTGCGCGTCGACGAATCGCTGCTCACGGGCGAGTCGACGCCGGCGAGCAAGGCAACCAAGCCCGTGGAGGCAGACGCGCTCGCGTCCGAACGGTCCTCCATGGCGCACATGGGATGCGTGGTCGCGAGCGGACGTGGACGAGGCGTGGTCGTTGCCACGGGTCTCGGAACCGAGCTCGGTCAGATCTCCGCGCAGATTCGAGGCGAGGCGCAACCCGAGAGCCCGTTGACCCGCCGGATGTTCCGTTTCGCCAACATCATCGCCGCCGCGGTCGCGGGCTCCGCGGTCGTGACGTTCCTCCTTGGCCTGCTCATCGGCGAGCCCATGGCGGAGATGTTCCTCACGGCGGTCGCACTTGCCGTTGCGATCGTGCCCGAGGGGCTGCCCGTTGCCTTGACGGTCGCGATGGCGCTCGGGGTCCGACGGATGGCGCACCGCAACGCGATCATCCGCAATCTGCCTGCGGTGGAGACGTTGGGGAGCACGAACACCATCGGCTCGGACAAGACGGGCACGCTCACGGAGAACCGGATGACCGTCCAGCGTCTGTGGGCGGGTGGGCAGACCTACAGGTTTCGAGAGGACGACGCCGGCGAGGGCGTACGGCTGCTCCACAGTGCGCCCGCCCGCGGCGAGCCGGTCGAGCTCACGCTGCTCGCGGGGACGCTGACCAACGAGGCGGAGGTGGAGGGTTGGGACGACGACGAGCCCCGCACGACGGGGGATCCTACGGAAGCGGCGCTGCTCGTCGCGGCGGCGCGCCTGGGCATCAGCCCGCACGAGGCCCGGGAGCAGCACCCGGTCGTGGTCGAGGTTCCCTTCGAATCGGACCTTCGGTACTCCGTGTCGGTCCGCGAGCACGGCGGAGGGCAGCGAATGTGGGTCAAGGGGGCCCCCGAGCGCCTGCTCGACCTTGCCTCCGCGAGCCTCGACGAGGCCGGCGAGGTGGTGCCCCTGAATCGGCAGGCGGTCGAGGATGCAGCGGGTGCGATGGCCCAGCGGGGGCTACGTGTCCTCGCGATGGCTTACCGCGAGGTCGACGAGCCCTACGCGGAGGGCGACGTCCCGCGGCCGGGCGATCTGGTGCTCGTGGGCCTACAGGGCATGTTGGATCCCCCTCGGCAAGGTGTGCGGGAGGCGATCGCCGGCTGCAACGCCGCGGGTCTCCGGGTGCTCATGATCACCGGGGACCACGCTGCCACCGCTCGGGCCATCGCCTACGACCTCGACCTCGTCGACGACCCCACCGCGCCCGTGCTGACCGGGCACGAGATGGGACGGATCAGCGACGAGCAACTCGCCGAGCGCGTCCTCGACGTGCAGGTCTATGCCCGCATGAGCCCCGAGCACAAGCTCCGCATCGTCAAGGCACTGCGCTCGCATGGTGAGGTAACCGCAGTGACCGGCGACGGGGTCAACGACGGTCCCGCGCTGCGCGCGGCCGAGATCGGCATCGCGATGGGCAAAAGCGGCACCGATGTCGCGCGCGAGGCGAGCGACATGGTGCTCGCCGATGACAACTTCACCTCGATCTATCACGCGGTCGAGGAAGGCAGGGTGGTATTCGACAACGTCCGCAAGGTGACGTACTACCTCGTGTCCACGGGGGTCGCTGCGATCGTTGCGATCCTGTACTCGCTGGCCGCGGGGATCCCCTTGCCGTTCCTCCCCGCGCAGTTGCTGTGGCTCAACGTCGTCACCAACGGGTTGCAGGACGTTGCTCTCGCGTTCGAGCCCGGGGAGCGAGGCGTCCTCGACCGGCCACCGCGACGGCGTGACGAGCCGGTGGTGTCCCGACTGTTGTGGGAGCGAACGGTCTTCACGGGCGCGACGATGGCGGTGGGCAGCCTCGTGCTGTTCTCCTGGGCGCTAGCGCAGAACGAGACGTTGGAGCAGGCCCGCAGCGTCGCGCTGACCACGATGGTCGTCTTCATGGCCTTCCACGTCTACAACGCTCGAAGCGAACGCCAATCGATCTTCTCGATCAGCCCGCTCAAGAACCCATTCCTGCTCGCGGCCACACTCGGCGCGCTCGCGCTGCACGCCCTCGCGCTGCAGTGGGGCCCGACTCAGTTCATCCTCCGCGTCGAGCCGCTCGACGCGGACACCTGGCTGCGGATGATCGCGGTCGCGAGCATCGTCATCCTCGTGAGCGAGATCCACAAGCTCCTGCGCAAGGAGCCCTTCGGCAAGCACTGACTTCACCGACGCCGGACGAGCTCCGCGACCGCATGTCGCCCAGGTCGGTCGGTGACTTCGTGCAGCCGGAGTGTAGCCAGCTGGGGCGCCCCTCTGGCATGATCGACACCTTCACGGCGTACGCCGCGGTCCTCGTCGCCGCAGCCGTCGCGATCATCGTCTGGCGGTTCGGCCCGGGTGACCTTTCGACGCGACCCCGCCACCACTGGGCCGCATCCCGGTCAGAGCTTCGTGTGGGTCGCTCGGGGACCGCTGTCATGATGGTGGTTCTGCTGCGCTGTGCCGTGAATCGCTGGCGGGAGGAGCTGCTCCACGGGGGTGGGACGAGGCGCTCCGGAGGCGCCTTCTGCTGCCAGCCGTACGGCGGTCGCGCGTTCGATGCCGGAAGCAGCGCCGGTGACGTCCGCCCCGTCTCGGTCACGCAGATCTGCCAGGAGGACACGTCCATGAGCTTCCAGGAGACAGTCGCGATTGGCGTATGCTTCCGTTGAGGCCCTCCAGGACGAGCAGCGCTCACGAGCGCACTGTTCCCCTCGTGTGATTAGCACCGTTTGAGATGCTTGCGTAGAACCTGACGGATATCTAACCTTCCCGAGCATTGTGCGCTTGCGGGTCGTCCGCACGTCGTTTCTCGACACGTCGAAGGGGAGTTGGTATGCAGCAGATGTTCACCAGGGGCTCGTGGTTCGTGCCCGTCGCGGTTATGGCACTGGTCCTGGGGTTGGTGCTCACCATCGCGGGGCCCGTCAGCGCCCAGGGCGATCAGGGTCATTGGCCACAGGCGCATGGCCCATCCGAGTCCACGCGACAAGCCGATGTGGCGGGTCCGGCCACCCCGGGGATCAAATGGTGGGCGGACTTGCGCGAGGAGACGCGGGCGGCGCCCGAGGGCTACACGATCGCGGGGGCCTCGCAGCGTCCCACCATCGCACCCGATGGCAAGGTGCTCCTTCGTGCGACCAACAACGCGCCTGCAGATGGCCAGGCGGGCAATCGATTGATCGCGCTCGACCCCGACGATGGGTCGGTTGCCTGGGACACGCCCGACGTGCGCCTCAGCGCTCAGCAGGTGGTGGACTCGCAAGGGCGGATCTGGGTGATCCGCACCGACGAGGACGACTTCGCGCTCGAGGCACTGGACGCCAGTGACGGCAGCCCCGTGCCAGGCACGCGGATCGACGATGTGCTCGGTCGCGACAACCTCGTGATCGGGGGTGACCCCGAGCATCTCCTGATGTTCCGCGACGGGCGAGTGACCGGTGGCGTCGAGGTCTTCGACATCTCCGGTTCCGCACCGGCGCGGGGATGGTTCCTCGACCTCGAGACCGCAAGCGGCGGCGACGATCGCTTCGCCGGCCTCGTGGACGATGCGAGCAATGTGCAGCCGGCCTTCCACGGCTCCTCAGTCGTCCTGGCGCTCGAGACCGAGGACGGAGTGAACCAGATGGTGGCGCTCGATCTCACCGCCGCGGAGCCGGAGGTGGTCGGCGAGGTCGATCTCCCCGTCCTCGAGGAAGGCGTCTTCGACGGAGGTGGCGATGCCGAGCCCGATTACCACGGCAGGGTGCACCTGGTGCAGCACGCAGACGACGCCGCATTCCTGGGCGTCCGTGCGGGCGCCGGCACCGATGGCGACGGGTACGTGGCCGGTCTCGACCTGGCGGGAATGTCGATCGAGTGGCAGGAGCCGACGCAGGATGCGGACGAGCGGCTGAGCCAAGGCCCGGGTGAGCTCGCGCTGGTGGGCGATGCGGTCGTCACCCAGACGCACGCGGTGAGGGACATACGTGCCTTCTCCGTGGAGGACGGCTCGCTGATGTGGACGAGTGTGTCCGCGCGCGGCACCGGTGGTGGACAGACGTTCTCCGTGGCCACCGACGTGGGCGGCTCCGCCTACACACAGATCGACCCGAGTGTGAGCTCGTCACCGGACATCTCGATGGCCGCGGTGGACTCGCAAGGTGACCTCCGGTGGGAGGTCACGTGGGAGTCGGTGCAGGCCGTGGCCGGCGAGGAGCTCGCGGGAGGCCGTGGGGAGACACAGCGGCATGTCGGCCCGATCGACGGTGACGGGACGCTCTACATGCGCCCGGAGAACCGTGACAAGCTCATTGCGTTCGACAACTCCGGCGACCTGCCCCTCGCCGACGGCGAGGACCCGGATCGTACCGCGGGCAGCAACCGCATCGAGACGTCGGTGGAGCTCTCGCAGGAGTTCGAGTCGGCGGACTCGGTCGTGATCGCACGCAGCGACGAGTACCCGGATGCGCTCGCGGGCGCACCGCTGGCGACGAGCCTCGAGGCGCCGATCCTGTTGACGCCGAGCGGGTCGCTGGACCCGGCGGTCGAGGCAGAGATCGAGCGGCTCGGCGCCTCCGAGGCGATCCTGCTCGGTGGCACCGCGGCCCTGTCGTCCTCGGTGGAGTCGTCGTTGCTCGGCGTGGTCGACGATACCGACCGGTACGCGGGCTCGAACCGGTTCGACACCGCCGCGCAGATCGCCGCTGACGTCCCCAACCCGTCGAGCCAGGCGTTCGTGGTGCAGGGGCAGGACCCCGAGCCGCATCGGGGCTGGCCGGACGCGGTCGCGGTCTCCGCGCTCGCGGCCTTCACCGAGACCCCGATCCTGTTGACGCAGACCGACACGCTGCCGTCCGACACCGCCGCAGCGTTGGGCGATATGGACGGGGCGGAGATCGTGGGTGGTACCGCGGTCGTGTCCGCCGCGGTGCAGAACAGTGTCGAGGGCATCGTCGGCGCCGCGTCGGTCGACCGAACCGCGGGTGCCAACCGGTGGGACACGTCAGCGAAGCTGGCCGACGCGGCGGTGGCACACGGCATGGAAGCCACGACGACGTGGTTGGCGACGGGCAGCAACTGGCCCGACTCGCTGTCGGCCGCGCCGGTGGTCGGCTCGACCGCGCCGACGGTCGCGGCGGGCGGCGGGGTGCTGCTGCTCGTCGACGGTGACGACCTCGACGCGTCGGCGGAGACGCGAAACTGGATCTCCGCCAACAGCGGCGCGATCGACCGGATCCGTGTGGTCGGCGGCACTGCGGTGATCTCCGACACCGTGCGGGACCAGGCGCGCGATCACGCCGACATCGACTGACCGCCGTTGACCGGCCTGCGCCAGGCCGGTCAACGGCGGACGGGCGGCGTGCTCACCATGGCACGCCGCCCGTTTCCTGTCCTCATAGCTCGCGGCGTCCGGCCCCACGCTAGTGCCCCACGGCCCCCGAGGTTCAAGCTTCCTGTCATGGGTACAGGGGGCCTCTCAAAAGGGTGACCACGACGATGAGGTGGCCGGAGGCAATCGGCCCGAGCGAGGTCAGGGGAGAACGTGGAGCAACTGGAGCTACTCACCAGGCCCGAGCCCGTCCGGATCAAGGCAGGCAACGACGGAGTGCTCGACTACCGCACCTGCCCGCACTATGGATGTGGGGCGTTGCGTCCGCTGCCTGCGACGGGTGCGTGCCCCGTCTGCTACAGGGGTTAGCTCGGGCGATCAACCGGTCGACGACGACCGGCGGTGCGAAACCGGCTGGCGAGAATATTCCTGCCCGACGCGGAACCCTCTCATGCTGCCGTCCCTTAAGGTCGACGATGTCCTGATGGGCACGTTTGCCGGCTAGCTCCCATGGCAGGGTCTTGTCGCTTTCCGAGGGCGCGAGCGGCTCTCGGCCGGCGGGCGATGGTCGGTGTCATGCAGGTGCCACGTAGCGCTGCGAACGCGTGGCGGGCGAGCGGGTGTGTGGGGCCGGCCTCGGCGTAGCGACAGGAGGGCGTGGTCGAACGCCCCGCACAAACCGAGGAGACAGCAGCGATGCTTGTTCGCACACGAAATACGACGTGGCTCATGGGAGCCTTGGGTGTACTCGCCGCGGCCGCCGTTGCCTGGGGGGTGTTGAAACCAGCTCCGGCAGAGGCACGTAGCTCATCAGTGGCGGGGCAACGCCACTGGGTGGCGCAGGGCCATGTCGGGTGGTGGCTCACCTGGTGGGTCGAGAACGCTCCCGAGGCGGCGGAAGGTCTGGGGCCGTGGAAACTCGACACGAGCATGCTCCACGACGCGGCTGGGGAAAGGCCTGCGGCCGCGGAGCAGGGGTCGGAGGGGACCTCGACAGGCGAGGCGGAGGTTGCAGGCGGTGACGACCCCGGCAGCGGAGACGGTCCCGACATCGAGGGAGAGCTCTTCGTCGAGCCCGACAATCCCGCAGGGACCCAAGCCGACGAGTGGCGGAGCTCACGGCCCGATGACGCGGCGCTGATGGATCGACTCGGGGAGCAGCCGGTGGGGAAGTGGATCGGCGAGTGGAGCGGTGACGTTCGCGAGGCGGTCGACACGCACGTGACCGCGGCGCACGCGCACGACTCGCTCCCTGTGCTGGTTGCGTACAACATTCCCGTCCGGGACTGTGCACAGCACTCCGACGGAGGAGCACCATCAGGAGAGGCGTACGAGGAATGGATCGCGCAGTTCAGCGAGGGGATCGACGACCGTCCCAGCATCGTCATCCTCGAGCCGGATGCGTTGACGCTGACCGACTGCCTCGACGAGGGCCAGTACGACGAGCGGTTCGGGCTGCTCGCGGAGGCGGTGCGGACACTCGGCTCGAACGCGGAGACCGCGGTTTACGTCGACGCAGGTCATTCCGGCTGGCGGGAGGCCGGTGAGGTGGCAGATCGTCTCCGGGACGTGGGAATCGAGGAGGCCGCGGGCTTCGCGCTCAACACCTCGAACTTCCAGGCGACCGACGAGTCGATCGAGTACGGCCGCACGGTCTCCGAGGACATCGACGGCGAGACCTCGTTCGTCATCGACACGGGCCGCAACGGTGCGGGCGCGGCGGACGGCGACGACGGATGGTGCAACCCGTCCGACAGGGCGTTCGGCGAGACGCCGACGACCGACACCGGGGAGGACCTGGTGGACGCTTACCTGTGGGCGAAGGTGCCCGGGGAGTCGGACGGGGAGTGCCACGGCGGGCCCCCCGCCGGCGAGTGGTGGGGCGAGTATGCCCTGGGGCTCGCGCAACGGGCCGGTTGGTAGAACGCTCGGGTGGATCCGGCCGGGATGGCGGCCGGATCCACCTCGGCGTCGCGGAAGAGCTCGATGTCGAACGTGGTGTGGTCCAGCCCGATCTCCTCGATGACGTCCTGGGAGATGTCGACCATCTCGTACTTGACCGACTGTGGCACCAGTGAGGGGTACTCGTTGGCGCAGGAAGCTCGAGCTCGCACAGGATCGGCACCATGGAACTGACCGGGAAGTCCCAGTAGCCCACGATCGCGTCGATCTCACCGTCGAAGCTGTCGAGCTCCCGTCGCGCCTTCTCGATCAGCTCCGCGATCGGGATGTCCTCCTGGTGTTGGAGCTCCTCGATGGTGCTGTTGAAGGTGTGGGACCGTGATGCCGACCACGTAGCGATGAGCATGCCGATGTGGATCCGCCGACTGACAGCTCGGGAGGTCACGGGACTCCTCATCGTCGTGGCGCTGTTGGTAGTCGGCGCCCTGGCCCAGCCGAGTGGCGACGATGAGCCGCCGTCCGCGTCGGATTCCCGACGTATCGGCTGGGGGGATGCGTCAGCCACCGCAGCGCACGCTCACGAGGTCTTCGGGCGCGTCAACGACGAGCGCCTGGCGCGGGGAAGTCCGCCGCTGCAATGGAGCAGTGACCTCGCGGACATGGCTGAGCGATGGTCCGAGGAGATGATCTCCTCGGGGGAGTTCGAGCACTCGACGGGGGAGTACCGCGCACATCCCCGGTTCGTGGCGACCGGTGAGAACATCGCGATCGAGCCACGGGGCACCAGGGAAGCGCATGTCGGGCTCATGCGCTCGGAAGGCCACCGTCACGCGATACTCGACCCCGACTTCGACGAGGTCGGCATCGGCATGATCTGTAGGAACGACGGGGTCATGTGGGTCACGCAGATCTTCGGGCGCCAGGAAGCTCACCGACCTCGAGCACGCGTCAACCTGGCCGAGGAGCCCATCGTCCGTGACGATCGAGGCGTCAGCTGCCCGTGACGCCATGGGCCTGGTGAACGGGACCCCCCCGAGGTACGTTGACGAGCACGCGGACGGCCCGGATTCGCGCCCGGTGCAGGCGCGTCGCTGACCGCCCGCGAAACGGAGGGGCCGATGATGTCAGCTGACGCGATCTCCGAGGCGCTCCCGAAGGGCAGGCGAGCCTTCGACCGACAAGCGTGGGGGCCCGCACACGACTCGCTTGCGGCCGCGGATGGACAGCAGCCACTTTCCCCCGCGGATCTCGAGCGCCTCGCGACAGCTGCGTATCTCAGCGGTAGGGAGACCGAGAGCCTCGAGGTGTGGGCACGGGCCCACACTGCCTTCCGGGACGAAGCCGATGTTGCGGGCGCCGCGCGCTGCGCGTTCTGGCTTGCCTTCGTCCTGCTCCATCGTGGGGAGACAGCCCGCGGTGGGGGCTGGCTCGCTCGGGCCCAGCGTCTGCTCGATGGCGCGGAGGAACAGGACTACGTGGAACGTGGCTATCTCCTGTTCCCGGTGGGCTTGCGGCAGGTCATGGCGGGGGACTTGACGACCGCCTACGCCACGTTCGGGCAGGCAGCCCGGATCGGTGAGAGCTTTGCGGATCGAGACCTCGCGACGATGGCCCGCCACGGTCAGGGCCGTGCGATGATTCGCATGGGGCGAACGGCCGAGGGCCTCGCCCTCCTCGACGAGGCGATGGTTGCCATAACCGCGGGGGAGGTCTCACCGATCGTCGCGGGCGACGTGTACTGCAGCGTCATCGAAGCGTGCCACGAGATCTCAGACGTCCACCGGGCGCAGGAATGGACGACTGCTCTGACCGCATTCTGCGAGGCGCAGCCCGACCTCGTGCCCTACCGCGGGCAATGTCTCGTTCATCGCTCGGAGCTGCTGCAACTGCACGGCGAGTGGCCTGACGCGATGCTCGAGGCACGTCGGGCCTGCGCACGGCTCTCCGAGCCGAGCGGTCAGCCGGCACTCGGCATGGCGCTGTACCAGCGAGCCGAGCTCCATCGGGTGCGCGGGGAGTTCGAGGCCGCCGAGGACGCGTACCGAGAGGCAAGCGAGCACGGTCGTCCGCCTCACCCCGGGCTGGCGCTCCTGAGGCTCGCGCAAGGCGAGACGGAGGCCGCGCGTGCCGCTATAAGCCACGCGGTCGACGAGACCGAGGAGAGGCTATCCCGCTCGAAGCTCCTGGCCGCGTACGTGGAGATTCAGCTCGCCGCGTCGGAGGTCGCCGCCGCACGGGCGGGGGCCGACGAACTCGAGCAGATCGCCGGCACCCTCGACGCGCCGCTCCTGCAAGCGATCTCCGCACTCGCGACGGGAGCGGTCCTCCTCGGGGAGGCGGACCCGCAAGCCGCGCTCGTGCCGCTGCGGCGGGCATGGAGCATCTGGTGTGAGTTGGAGGCCCCGTACGAGACCGCTCGAGCGAGGGTGCTCATCGGGATGGCGTGCGATCAGGTGGGCGACCCCGGCGGAGCGAACGTGGAATGGGAGCACGCGCGTGCCGTGTTCACGCGCCTGGGTGCCGAAGCGGACCTCGTGGAGCTCGACCGCCTCGCGGCGACACCACGATCGTCGACCGCCGGGGGGCTGACCGCCCGCGAGGTGGAGGTGCTGATGCTCGTCGCCAAGGGTTGGACCAACGCGCAGGTAGCGGCCGAGCTCGTCCTGAGCGAGCACACCGTCCGCCGGCATCTTCAGAACATCTACGCGAAGATCGGCGTGACCTCCCGAGCGGCGGCCACCGCGTACGCATACGAGCACGACCTCGTCTGACAGCGCTCACCGCAACGGGGCCGGGCGCGAGTAGCCATAGACATCCCACCATGACAAGGAGCGCACGTGACGGAGTCGGACGGGCGCCTCGTCGTGGTCGCAACGCCGATCGGCAACCTCGGTGACCTGTCCCCGCGGGCGGCGCAGACTTTGATCGACGCGGACCTGGTGGCCGCGGAGGACACCCGCCGAAGCCGGGTGCTGCTCGACCACGTCGGAGCGTCGACCCCCCTGGAGAGCTACCACGAGCACAACGAGGAGCGCCGTACCGGTCCGCTACTCGATCGGATCGCGGCGGGGAGCACGGTGGCGCTCGTCACCGACGCGGGCACGCCGGGGGTGAGCGACCCCGGCTACCGGCTGGTGCACGCAGCCGTGGAGCGCGGACTGACCGTCGAGTCCGTCCCGGGTCCCGTCGCGGCGATCCAGGCCCTGGTGCTCTCGGGGTTGCCGATGGATCGTTTCGCGGTCGAGGGCTTCCTGCCCCGCAAGGCGAGCGCGCGTGCGACCCGCCTGGCCGGCCTCGCGCAGGATCCCCGCACGCTCGTCTTCTATGTCTCCCCGCACCGGGCCGCCGAGGACCTCTCCGCGATGGCGGAGGCATTCGGGTGCCGGTCGGCCGCGCTCGCCAGGGAGCTCACCAAGCGCTACGAGGAGGTTTGGCGGGGAACCCTCGTCGAGCTCGCCGAGCGCGCGAGCGGGGGCGTCAGGGGGGAGGTGACGGTCGTCGTGGCGGGCGCGCCCGTGACGGAGCACCGAGCGGTCGGCGACGCGGAGCTCGCCGACAGGGTCCGCGGCCTGATCGCGACGGGACTGCCGAAGAAGCAGGCGATCGCAGAGGTCGCGCAGGCTGCCGAGGTTCCCAAGAAGCGGGTCTACCAGGCGGTGCTCGACAGCGCTGGGCCGCGGTAACCCGCTGGCCGATCAGTGCCGGAAGCGGCTCGCGACCTCTTCACCCGTCCGCTCCCGGTCGAGCGCGCGGATCGCGGCCATGCACGACCAGCACACGAGCTTCTCGTGGACGGTCTCCAGGTGGTCGCCGCCTCCGCAGAAGGTGCAGCGCAACGCGGGTCGGGAGAGCACCACCCTCTCGCCCTCGAGCGAGATCTCGAGCTCAGCTCCCTCACCGATCTCAAGGGTGCGCCGGATCGAGGAGGGGATGACGATGCGGCCGAGGTCGTCGACCTTGCGCCTGATACCTGAGCTTTCCATAGGCGGATACTATCTGCGCCATGGGCTCGCAGAAGGACACCTACTACCTCACGACACCGATCTACTACGTGAACGACGTCCCCCACATCGGGCACGCGTACACGACAGTGGCCGCCGACGTGCTCGCGCGATGGCGGCGTCTGGGCGGTGACCGGGTGCACTTCCTCACCGGGACCGACGAGCATGGCCAGAAGGTGGCGCAGGCTGCGGCGGAGCGGGGCATGACCCCACAGGAGCACTGTGACGACAT
The DNA here is from genome assembly GCA_007119035.1 of Nitriliruptorales bacterium. Taxonomy (GTDB): domain Bacteria; phylum Actinomycetota; class Nitriliruptoria; order Euzebyales; family Egibacteraceae; genus SKQL01. The sequence goes on from SKQL01000084.1 coordinate 35,540, forward strand.
CCTGCCCCGCTGGCGGGAGATGCTCGAGCTGCTGCGGATCTCGAACGACGATTTCATCCGGACCACGGAGGATCGCCACGAGGAGCGGGTGCAGGAGTTCATGCAGCGCCTCTACGACCAGGGGGACCTGTACAAGGCGACGTACGCGGGGCCCTACTGTGTTCGCTGCGAGGCGTACTACACCGACGAGGACCTGGTCGACGCCGACCTGTGCCCGATCCACCGCAAGCCCGTGGAGCAACTCGAGCAGGAGAACTGGTTCTTCCGCCTGTCCAAGTACGCGCCGCTCCTCCTCGAGTTGTACGACGAGCATCCCGAGTTCGTCCAGCCCGACGTCCGGCGCAACGAGGTCCGGGCCTTCGTCGAGGGAGGCCTCGAGGACATCTCCGCAACGAGGACGGAGTTCGCCTGGGGGGTGCCCTCGCCGTGGGACCCCGAGCACGTCTTCTACGTCTGGTTCGACGCGCTGCTCAACTACATCACCGCCGCCGGCTACGGCGCGGACGACGACGCGTTCCTCAGGCGTTGGCCCGCCGACGTGCACCTCATCGGCAAGGACATCCTGCGGTTCCACGCGGTGTACTGGCCTGCGATGCTCATGGCCGCCGGTGTGGAGGTGCCGATGCAGGTCTACGCGCACGGCTTCCTCCTCGTGGGGGGCGAGAAGATGGGCAAGTCCAACGCGACCGGCATCCGCCCCGAGGAGCTCGTCGACCACTTCGGTCTTGACTGCTACCGGTACTACTTCCTCCGCGAGATCTCCTTCGGCCACGACGGCACGTTCTCGTGGGAGTCCATGGAGTCCCGCTACACCACCGACCTCGCGAACGATCTCGGCAACCTCGTCAACCGGGTGCTCAACATGGTGTCGTCGTATCGCGACGGTGTCGTCCCCGCACCGGTCGGGGCGGCGGGGGAGGCGGAGGCGCAGCTGGCCGCGGACCGCGAGCATGCGGTGGCCGGGCTGGCTGCGTTCGACAGGCTCGAGTTCAAGCGCGGCCTCGAGGACCTCTGGGTGCTCGTGCGCGGCGTGAACCGATACGTAGAGGCGCGGACCCCCTGGAAGCAGAACAAGGAGGGTGCGGATGCCGACCTCGACCGCACCCTGTACGAGTGCGTCGATGCCCTCCGCGCCATCGCGGTGCTGATCTCGCCCGTCATGCCGGACGCGGCCGAGGAGCTCTGGGCCAAGCTTGGCCTCGACGAGCCGCTCGACGCCCAGCGCCTCCCCGAGGCGGGAGAGCCGGGCGCCACGCCTCCGGGTGTGACGGTCGAGCGTGGGCGGTTGCTCTTCCCCAAGCTCGAGGAGTGAGTCCACAGGGCACAGGCGACCACGGCTCTCCACACCACCCGTTGATAGGGTAGTGGGCTGTTCCGAAACCCCAGCGCACCCCGACAAGGACGGTTGTGTACACCGATACGCACTGTCACCTGGACTCTCTCGACGCGCCTCCAGCCGATGCGGTGGCCGACGCGCAGAGAGCCGGCGTGACCACCCTGATCACCGTGGGAACCGACCTGGCCTCCTCCGCGGAGAGCGTGTCCATCGCCACGGCCTTCGCGCCCGTCTGGGCGGTCGTGGGCATACACCCTCACAATGCGATCGAAGCCACCGAGGCAGTCCTCCAGCGCCTCTCCTCCCTGGCCGGGCACCCCCGCGTGGTGGGCATCGGCGAGACCGGGCTCGATTACTTCCGTGACCACTCGCCACGAGTGCGACAGGAGGAGGCGTTCCGTGAGCAGATCCGTCTCGCGAAGGACCACGACAAGGCTCTCGTGATCCACTGTCGGGATGCGCACGTAGACGTCGTCAGGGTCCTCGAGGACGAGCGACCGCCCGCGCGCACGATCTTCCACTGCTTCTCCGGCGACAACGAGCTCGTCAAGCGCTGCACGGAGAACGGCTGGTATATGTCCTTCGCGGGCAATGTGACGTTCCGCAACGCCCCGGAACTGCGGGAGGCGGCCGCGGAGGCACCGATCGAGCTGCTGCTGACGGAGACGGATTCCCCCTATCTCTCGCCACACCCGCATCGCGGCACGCCCAACGAGCCTGCCCGTGTCCCCCTCATCGCGGAGGAGCTCGCGGACCTCCACGGGCTGTCGTCGTGGGAGATGGGGCGCCTCACCACCGAGAACGCCCACCGCGCGTTCGCCATGGACACTGGCCCGGTGGACGGGTCACACTTGACCTGACGGTTCGCTATCGTCTGGCTGATGCTGCGACAACCGATGTTCGGGCCGAGGCCGCCGCGCCCGCGTAGGCGTTGGACCGTGCGGGCCGCGTTCATCGTGCTGCTGCCGTTGGTCGGCCTCGCGGCGGTCATGCTGCCTCACCAGTACCGGAACCACGACCCCGATGCGGCGACCACGAGCGTCACCCGGCCGCTGACCGACATCGCTGAGTTGCCCTCCGCTGACGCGCACGTCGCGGAGACCAGGGAGCGACGGCAGCGTGTCGCCGCGGACCGGAGCGCCCGCACCTCGAGCACGACGATCACGGTCCGTCACCGCGGTGGCGCCGCCCACGGGGAGACGGAGGCGGAGACCGTAGGCGCGGCACTGGAGGAGTTCGGCTTCGACCTGGCAGACGGCCGCTACCTGCTCTCGAGGGATGCGGGCACGCCGGTGACGGATGGTATGGAGATCGTCCTTCGTGTCCGGGAGGTCGTCAGCGAGGTCTCACACGAGGCGCTCCCCTATGACACGGTGACGCAGGAGACCTCCTCGCGGGAGCAGGGCGAGACCGTCACGACCCAGGAGGGCGTGGAGGGCTCCCGCGAGATCACCCACGAGGTGGTGCTCGTCGATGGCGTGGAGCAGTCCCGCGACGTCGAGCACGAGGAGATCACCGAGCCCACCGACGAGATCGTCGAGGTCGGCACCACGCCGCCTGCTCCGGAGCCCGAGCCCGAGTCGGCGCCCGAGCCCGAGTCGCCGCCTGTCAGCAACGGGGACGTGTGGGACCGCCTGGCCGAGTGCGAGGCAGGCGGGAACTGGGCTGCCAACACGGGCAACGGCTACTACGGCGGGCTGCAGTTCCACTCCCAGACGTGGGCCGCGCACGGCGGTCACTCGTACGCGCAGCAGGCTCACCAGGCCACCCGCGAGCAGCAGATCGCCGTCGCCGAGCGCGTCCGGCAGTCACAGGGCTGGGGTGCGTGGCCGCACTGCTCGAGCGCGCTGGGGCTGCGCTGACCTCCATCCCCCGACGAAGCGAGGTGCGGAGCCTCCTCGCTGCGCACGGGTTGGTCGCGCACAAACGACGCGGCCAGAACTTCGTGGTGGATCCGAACACCGTCCGGGCGGTCGTGCGACGCGCGGAGGTGCAGCCGGACGAGGCCGTCGTCGAGATCGGCCCAGGCCTCGGTGCCCTGACGCTCGGTCTGGTCGAGGTGGGCGCGCGGGTGCTCGCCGTCGAGGTCGACTCGGGCCTCGTGCGCGCGCTCGAGGAGATCCTCCAGGGCACCGACGTGCGTTTGCTGCACGCGGACGCGTTGACCGTCGACTGGGCCGAGTTGGTCGGGGGCGATGCGCCCGTCCTCGTCGCCAACCTCCCCTATCACATCGCCACTCCGCTCGTCTTCCACGCGCTCGAGTCCGGATGCTTCACGAGGGCGCACGTCATGGTGCAGCGGGAGGTGGGCGAGCGCTGGGCCGCGCGTGTCGGTGATCCGCTGTACAGCGGGGTCACCGTCCGTCTCGCGACACTCGCCGATGTGGCGGTGGACCAGCGCATCAGCCGCCGCGCCTTCTTTCCCGTGCCGGGCGTCGACTCCGTCACGGTGCGACTGACGCCGCGCGCCTGGACCGCAGAGGTCGACCGCCACGAGGTGGCCCTTCTCGTGGAAGCGGGTTTCGCGCAGCGGCGCAAGCGCCTGCGCAATGCGCTGGCCACGCCAGCACGCCCCCCCGGGCGGGTGGAGGACGCACTCGGGCGAATCGGTCGGTCGACGGGTGCCCGCGCGGAGGAGCTGGACCTCGACGCCTGGATCGCCCTCGCGAGCGCGCTCAGGGACTGACGGGCAGCGAGTGCAGGCCGCGCTTTGCCGCCGATCCGCGATGCCCCTTACGATTGTGCTCAGAGTGTTCTGGCGTACGGGGAACGTGCGCGACCACAACAGCCGCGGCGCGGCGCAGGGAGGCATGCGGCTGGTGGCAGCCGAGACACCCAGGGACGGAACGCGTGTGGCCGTCCGGGTGCCCGCGAAGGTCAATCTGTTCCTCGCGGTCCGTGGCGTGCGGGCCGACGGGTACCACGAGCTTGCCACGGTGTTCCAGACCATCTCGGTCTTCGACGACCTGTGCGTCGCGCTCGTCGCCCCGCCGGGCAGGGGGCACCATCCGGCGTCCCGCCCCCACATGCGTCTGGAGCTCTCCCACGACGAGGTCCAGGGCGTGCCCGCGGGCGACGCGAACCTCGCGGTCCAAGCGGGGCGCCTACTCGGTGAGAGCGCCCACATGATCGAGCCCGGCATTGACAGCGAGCGGGTCGGGCCCCGCACCATCATCGACCTCGACAAGGGCATCCCCGTCGCAGGTGGCATGGGAGGCGGCTCCGCTGACGCGGCCGCGACGTTGGTTGCGCTCAACGAGCTGTGGGGGACTGAGTTGTCCCGCGACGAGCTACGCGAGCTCGGTTCGCGGATCGGCAGCGACGTGCCCTTCCTCGTGGTGGGTGGCACCGCCTTCGCCACCGGTCGAGGCACCGCCCTCGCGCAGGTCCTCTGCCGCGGCGAGTTCCACTGGGTGGTCTGCCCCGACTCCGCGAGCCTTGCCACCGCCGATGTGTTCAAGGCATGGGACAAGACGTGCGAGCCGAGCGAGGTCGAGCCGGACGCGGTGCTGCAGGCACTGCGGTCGGAGGACGCGGAGGCGCTCGGAGCGGCGCTGCACAACGACCTCGAGCCTGCCGCCTTCGCCCTTAGGCCCAGGCTGGCCGAGCGCAAGGAGCGGCTTCTCACCGCGGGCGCCCTGGGTGTCATGGTCTCCGGGAGCGGACCGACCATGCTCGCGCTCGCTTCGGACCACGCCCACGCGGTGGCGTTGGCGGCCGAGGTCCGCGAAGGGGGCTTCGTGGCCCGATCGCCCGCCGGCGGCCCCGAGATCGTGCGCAGGTAGAATTGGCGGTCGGTGGCTGTGTGCGGCGTCCGCTACAGTGACCGTCCCGCCGGAGAGGCCAGGGTGGTGGGAGGTGGTGAAATGGCATCACGCCGTCCTTTGGAGTCGGAGTTGAAGGTTCGATCCCTTCCCTCCCAGCCAGCCCGCCCATCCGAGAGGAGCCACCGACCCTCATGACTCGCGCCGCTATCGTTCTCGCCGCAGGCAAGGGCACCCGCTTTCGCTCCGAGCAGGCCAAGGTGCTCCATCCCGTCGCGGGCAGGACCATGTTGCGGTGGGTGCTCGAATCTTTGCGCCCACTGGAGCTCGAGCGCGTCGTCGTGGTCGTGGGCCACCAGGCCGACGCGGTCCGGGCCGAGGCTGAGGCCGCGGATCTGCCCGGCCTCACCACGGTCGTCCAGGACGAGCAGCGCGGCACCGGCCACGCCGCCCGCGTCGCGGTCGAGCAAGGTGGCTTGGAGGCGGCGGAGACGGTCCTGGTCCTGCCCGGAGACGTCCCGCTGCTCGAGTCCGAGCCCCTCGAGCGGCTCCTCGCGTCCGCAGCGGAGTCCGCAGCGACCATCCTCTCGTTCGAGCTGGCCGACCCGACCGGCTACGGCCGCATCGTGAGGGACTCCTCGGGAGCGGTCTCACGCATCGTCGAGCATCGCGACGCCTCCGAGGCCGAGCGGGCCATCACGGAGGTGAACAGCTCGATCTACGCGTTTGACCGCGCAGCGCTCACCGACGAGCTCGGGCGGCTCTCGAGCCTCAATGAACAAGGCGAGGAGTACCTGACCGATGTGGTCGCGCCCCTCGCCGAGCGGGAGGCCGGCGTGGATGCGGTCAGCGCCGCCGCGGACACGGTCGCGGGCGTGAACGACCGTGCGCAGCTCGCCGAGGCCGGCGTCGCCCTGCGGGCACGCATCCTCGAGGGCCTGATGGCCGCGGGAGCCACCGTGGTGGATCCCGCCACTACGTACGTGGAAGCCGACGTGGTCGTCGGGACCGACGCCGTGGTGATGCCGGGTACCCACCTCGAGGGGGCTACGCGCATCGGCTCGAGGGCGTGCGTGGGCCCCGACAGCCGCCTGGTCGACGCGGAGGTGGGCGACGACGCCACGATCGCGTACAGCGTCGTGCTCGGCGCGCGCATCGGCCCTGGCGCGGATGTGGGGCCGTTCACATACCTGCGTGGCGGCACGGACCTCGGGCCGGCCACCAAGGCGGGCGCGTTCGTCGAGATGAAGAACGCGAGTGTCGGCGAGGGCAGCAAGGTCCCGCACCTCTCCTACATCGGCGATGCGGAGATCGGCCGCGGGGCCAACGTGGGCGCTGCGACGGTGACGGCCAACTACGACGGGTTCGCGAAACATCGCACGGTCATCGGTGACGGTGCCCGGATCGGCAGCGACACGATGCTCGTGGCCCCGGTCCGCGTGGGGATCGACGCGTACACCGGAGCCGGCTCGGTGATCACGACCGATGTGCCCGATGGGGCGCTGGGGGTCGAGCGCAACGAGCAACGTACGATCGAGGGTTACTCGGAGCACAAGCGGGCAAAGCACGAACGCGGTGGATAGGGCCAACAGCATGGAGATCGTCACCAAGAAGCGAATGCAGATCTTCTCCGGACGTGGGTACGCCGACGTCGCGGTGGATGTCGCGAACCATTTGGGGATGAAGCTCGGCGACGTGGAGATCAAGGACTTCTCCAGCGGCGAGGTCTATGTCCGCTTCCAGGAGAACGTCCGCGGTAGCGACGTGTTCGTCATCCAGACCCACTGCCATCCGGTGAACCAGAACATCATGGAGCAGCTGGTCATGATCGAGGCGGCCAAGCGCGCCTCGGCCAAGCGCATCACCGCGGTGTGCCCCTTCTACGGCTATGCCCGCCAGGACAAGAAATCGCGCTCCAGGGAGCCGATCACCGCCAAGCTCCTCGCGGACATGCTCACCGTGGCCGGCGCGGACCGCGTGGTCTCCGTGGACCTGCACTCCGGCCAGATCCAGGGGTTCTTCGATCAGCCGCTCGATCACCTGACCGCATTGCCGCTCCTCGTCGGATGGCTCCGCAACGAGTATCCCGAGGGCGAGCTTGTCGTCGCCTCCCCCGATGCGGGACGCGTGGGGCTCGCGGAGAAGTTCCTCTCCCACCTCCCGGGTGCCTCTCCCGCGTACCTCGCGAAGACCCGGACCGCGCACAACGTCGCGAAGACCCTCGCGGTGACCGGTGACGTGGAGGGCAAGACCTGCGTGCTCGTTGACGACATGATCGACACCGCGGGCACGATCGTGGGTGCGGCCGAGGCCCTGATGGAGCGTGGTGCGAGACGGGTGATCGCCCTTGCGACCCATCCGGTGATGTCGGGGCCCGCGTGCGACCGGCTGCAGGCCGCCCCGATCGAGCGTGTGGTCGTCACGGACACGCTTCCCACACCCGTCAACGGGGTATCGGAGAAGATCGAGGTCGTTCCGATAGCCCCGATCATCGCCAGCACCATGAAGGCCATCTTCGAGGACGAGTCCGTCAGCGAGCTGTTCGACGACCAGAACCAGTGATTCCGCAGCCGGTCAAGTGGGTGGGGCTCGTGCTCGTGCTCGCCATCGTCGTGCTCGCCGCGGCGCCCATGGCGGTCAGCGCGCTGCGCGACTCCGTGTCGTTCTCGGACGACGGCGGCATCCTCGGGGGCGGTGACGACGACACCGATCTCGACCTCGATGGGATCGAGGTGGACGATCCGGAGGCCGACGCTGACGTCGACGGCGGTGCGGACCTCACCGACCAAGCCGACGGCGACGATCCCCCCGGGCCCCCCGGGGACGACGCCGACTCCGGCGCCGACGAGGACGGGGAGTCCTACGTCGTCCAGAGCGGCGACACGCTGTATTCGATCGCGTCGGAGGTCTACGGGGACGGGGGCCGCTGGCCGGAGATCGCCGAAGCCAACGACATCGATGACCGCACGTCGATTCGCGTCGGTCAGGAGTTGGCCATCCCGTAGCAACCGACTATCCTTGACGCTGGCGTCGCATGGCGTTGCCCGTGTTTCGACCCCTCACTCATTCAAGGAGTACCCGGTCATGTCCCAGCAGGTCGCCCTCGCTGCCCATCCCCGAGCGGGCGCTGGCAAGAGCGAAGCCAAGCAGTTGCGCCGCGAAGGCCGTATCCCCGCCATCGCCTACGGCGGCGACCTCGAGGCCACCGCGCTGTCGGTCGACGGCCGCGAGCTGTTCCACGCGCTCAACACCGATGCGGGCTTCAACGCGATCCTGCGGCTCGAGTTCGACGGGCAGACCCAGCTCGCCCTCGCTCGTGAGCTACAGCGCCATCCCGTCCGCCGCGAGATCCTCCACGTCGACTTCGTGGCGATCAACCGCAACGTCAAGGTCACGGCCGACATCCCCATCCGCCTGTCCGGCGAGTCCCCCGGGGTGGATGAGGGCGGCATCGCGGAGCAGCCGTTGTTCGTGTTGCCCATCGAGGTCCTGCCGCTCGAGATGCCCGACGAGATCGTCGTCGACATCTCCGGTATGCAGATCGGGGACGTCAAGCGTGTGGGCGACCTCGACCTGCCTTCGGGAGTCGAGGCCCTCGAGGACCCCGAGCGCACCGTCGTGACGGTGTACTACGAGGCCGCCGAGGAAGAGCCCGAGGAGGCCGCTGAGGCGGAAGCTGAGGGCGCGACCGCCGGGGAAGTCGAAGACGAGGAGGCCGGCGAGGAGGAGTAGGCCGAGTGGGCCTGCTCGACCGCCTGCGTGGGCGACCGGACATGACGGGAGACCGTTGGCTGGTCGTCGGCCTGGGCAATCCCCCCGGCGAGTACGGGGGGACACGTCACAACATCGGCCAGGACGTCGTCCGCGACCTCGGCGAGCGGCTCGGAGGCTCGTTCACCGCGCACAAGGCCAAGGCGCAGGTGAGCGACACCTACGACCGCCCGGGTGGCACGCCGATGACGCTGGCTCTGCCCCACGGGTACATGAACAACTCGGGCGGGCCCGTGCAGGCACTGCTCGCGTTCTACAAGCTCGACCATGACCGGCTCGTCGTCGCCCACGATGACCTCGACCTCGATGTCGGCCGCCTGCGCCTCAAGCGCGGTGGCGGAACAGCGGGGCACAAGGGCCTCAAGGACATCGCCACGCGCACGGGAGGGCAGGACTTCTACCGGGTTCGCATGGGGATCGGCCGCCCACCCGGTCGTCAACCCGGCCGCGACTACGTTCTCAAGCCGTTCCCGGCCGCCGAGCGCGAGGAGATGGCGCTGGCCTCGGCCCGCGCGGGCGACGCGATCCTCGACCTCGTCGCGGAGGGTCTCGAGGCGGCGCAGAACCGGCACCACTCCACCTGATTATTGCCGCCGGCGCCCTCGGGCGGCACTCTTGCAGACGATGCCCTCCCACGCTCCCGCGCCCCTTGCGGCGCTCCTCCACCACGGTCGCGACGCACTCGTGGATCAGCTTCTGCCCGGAGCCCTGCACGTCGCGCCTGCCATGCGCTCCTACGTGCTGGCGCTGCTCGCAGATCAGGCCCGTCCGCTACTGGTGGCCGCGCCGAGCGGCCAGGACGCGGAGGCCCTCACCGACGCGCTCGCGGCCTTCCTCGGGGAGGAGGCCGTTGCCTACTTCCCCGCGTGGGAGACGCTGCCCCACGAGCGCCTGTCCCCGGAGGCATCGACCGTCGGGCGGCGGCTTCGGGTTCTCGACCGCCTCCGTGAGCCTCAGGACCTGCGGGTGGTCGTCGCGCCGGTGCGCGCGCTGCTCCAACCCATGGACCCGCGCCTGGTGGAGCGCCGGCCCGCCCGGCTCGACGCCACCTACGAAGGGGGCCTGGAGGGGCTCGTCGAGCAGCTCGCCGCGCTCGGCTACACGCGGGTGCCGATCGTGAGCCAGCGCGGGGAGTTCGCAGTCCGGGGCGGGATCGTCGATCTCTTCCCGACCGCGGAGGAGCACCCCGTGCGCGTGGAGTTCTGGGGTGACGACATCGACGAGCTGCGGTCGTTCTCCGCGGCCGACCAGCGCACCCTCGACCGCCTCGATCACGTCGTGGCGGATGCGGCCCGCGAGCTCGTCGTGGATGCGGAGACCGCGGACACCGCCCGGCTCGTGGCGAAGAGGCTTCCCGCTCTCGCCGAGCAGCTCCACATGCTCGCGGACGGCATCGCGTTCGAGGGCGTCGAGGCACTCGTCACCGCGATCCACCCCACGCCAGCCTGGCTGCCGGACTTCATGCCCGAGGGCTCGGGGCTCGCGGTGGTCGACCCCGTGCGTGTGCGCAGCCGGGCGAGCGAGCTGCGCCAGCAGGCCGCGGAGCTGATGGTGGCGGGGTGGCTCGGCGGTGACGGTGGCGCCGACGCGGTCGACGGCTCGCGCGAGGCGCAGACGGACGCGAGTACCGTCCTCGATCGCGACGAGCTCGCGGGCTTCGCGTCGTGGGACCACGTCGAGCAGCGGGCTCGAGGCGCGGTGTGGACCCTCGACCCGTTCGGCGAGCTCGACGTGCCCGGATCGGGCTGGGACTCGTTCCGCGGGGACGTGGCCGCGGTCGCGGACCGTGTGCGCGGGCTCGCGGCCGAGAGCCGGCGGGTCGTGCTCACCACCGCCGGCCACGGCCCCGCGCTGAGGCTGGCCGAGGTCCTGCGCGATGCGGGCATCGCGGGCAGGGTCACCGAGCGGGTCGAGGAGGACTCCGAGGACCGGGTCCTCATCGTCGAGTCGCCCCTGCGCGAGGGCTTCCGCGCGCCCGACCTCGGCCTGGCGGTCCTGGGGGAGTGGGACCTCTTCGGCCCACGCCGCAGCCGGGGCAGCCGCCGCCTCCCCACCCGTCGGCAGGCCTCCGAGACCGTGCTCGACCTCGCGCCCGGCGACGCGGTCGTTCACGCTGCCCACGGCGTCGGCCGCTACGGCGGAATCGTGACGCGGGAGTTGCGAGGCCCCGTCCGCGCGGTGGGCGGTGGCTCGGCCACCGTCACCCGGGACTTCGTCGTGCTCGAGTACGCGGGCGGTGACCGCCTCTTCGTGCCGAGCGACAACGTGGATGCGATCACGCCGTACGTGGGTGGTGAGGAGCCACGGGTCATGCGCATGGGGGGCGCGGATTGGGAGCGGGCCAAGGGAAAGGTCCGCAAGGCGGTCCGCGACATCGCCGCGGAGCTCATCCGCCTCTACCAGGCACGCATGCACGCGGAAGGACACGGCTTCGGCGGCGACACCGCGTGGCAGGCCGAGCTCGAGACCGCGTTCCCGTACACCGAGACCCCCGACCAGGCGAGCGTCATCGACGCGGTGAAAGAGGACATGGAGGCGCCGCTGCCCATGGACCGCCTCGTGTGCGGCGACGTGGGATTCGGCAAGACCGAGATCGCGGTGCGGGCCGCGGCCAAGGCTGTGTTCGGCGGCAAGCAGAGCGCGGTGCTCGTGCCGACGACCCTCCTCGCCCAGCAGCACGGGGAGACGTTCGCGGAGCGCTTCGCGGGGTTCCCGGTCGAGATCGCAGTGCTGTCGCGCTTCTCGAGCCCGAAGGAGCAGCGGCGGATCCTCGACGGGGTCGCCGCCGGCACGATCGACCTCGTGATCGGCACCCACCGCCTGCTCGGCACCGACCTCACGTTCAAGGACCTCGGCCTGCTCATCGTCGACGAGGAGCAACGCTTCGGCGTGACCCACAAGGAGCGCATCAAGGCGCTGCGCACGAGCGTGGACGTGCTCACGATGACCGCCACGCCGATTCCGCGCACCATGGAGATGGCGATCACGGGGATCCGCGACCTGTCGACCATCGAGACCGCACCGGAGGAGCGCCAACCCGTCGTAACCCACGTCGGCGAGTGGGAGGAATCGCTCGCCGCCCTCGCGGTCCGGC
>SKQL01000024.1 GCA_007119035.1 Nitriliruptorales bacterium
GGGAGCGAGGCGCCCTCCTTCGCCCAGCACTCCGAAATCCAGAGCGCCAATGGCGAAGTAGAGACCCACCCCGATGATCATCAAGCTGCCGATGACGTCGGGGATGCTCACCTTGCGAGCGATTCCCGTGCGCTTGTCCGTGGTCGCTGGCACAGTCATCTCCGTCCGTCAGGAGAGGAGAACGGTCGTTTTCCCTACTCCTCGAGCATCGCCTCGAGGTCGGGCAGGACGGCGGGGTGCCAGGTGCCCTCGAGCCACTGGACCCACTCCTCGCCGACGAGCAGGTTCTCCGCGAGCATGGCCTCTTCCATGTACTCGCTCCACGTGTCCGTCTCCGGGATCTGCTGGCCGAGGTTGATCCAGAAGTCGCGTGCCTCGTCGGGGATGTCGGGCGGGGCGATCAAGCCACGGTACTTCGTGGCGATGATGTCCCAACCCATCTCGGGGGCGACGGGCACGTCACCGAGGATCTCGTCGTCCAGACGCTCCTCACCGAATCCGAGAATGGCGCGGAACTCCCCGGCCTCGAGCTCGGAACGACCGTCGCTCGGGTTCACCACGGTCGCGTCGATGTCGCCGGCGAGAAGCGCGGGGTTCGTCTCACCCGTGCCGTCGTAGATGGTCCGCTCGAAGTCGAAACCCCCTTCCTGGCCGAGCTGGAAGACGGTCACCTCGTCCACGCCTGCCGCGCCGGGAAGCCCGACGCGAAGCGGCTGGCCGGCCTCGGAGGCCTCTTCCGCGCTCTCCATGAACTCCTCGATGGTCTCCCACTCGGAGTCGTCGGAGACGACGAGGTAACCCATGTCCTCGCCGAGCATGACGATGTCGGTCCACGAGTCGTAGTCGAACGGCACGTCCTGCGCAAACGGGAGGTTCGATCGCGTCACCTCAGAGGGGAGCAGGAAGTGGGGGTCACCCGACTGCTCGAACAGGTGGCCGTAGCCGACCGCGCCCGAGCCGCCATCTCGCACCTCCACCGCGAAGTCGATGTCGGGCTCGATCTCCTCCATCCCGCCGACCATGGCACGGCCCAGCAGGTCGCTACCTCCACCGGCGGCGAACGGGACGACCATGGTCACCTCTCGTTCGGGGAACCAGTCCGTCTCGGCCACGTCGTCGTCATCGGGTGTGACCTCGTCGTCGGGGTCGTCCGCCACGTCGGGCTCGACATCATCGGCCTCACAGGCCGCGAGCACCAACATCAGCGCTGCGCCGACGGCGAGCAGCATCGTCATCCTCTTCCAAGTACCAGACAAGGTCCAGCGCTCAACCAAGCTCATGTCTTCCTCTCGCGTAGTCCCTCGGCCGGGAGCGATGCCCACCGGCCGATTTCGGTCGTCTCCATGTCCCACGAGGCAGTGATCGGCCTCCCTGCGTTCCGCGTTGGCTGCGGGTGCTTCTCAGAGCGTCCTCATGCTGCTACGTAGGTCGTACGTATTGTTGGTCTGACCTTCGGCCCTGTCAACATCTGCGCGAAACCGGAAAGGGATGCGCCAGTAACATAGGCAGGCAGGCGGAGGAAGATCAACTACGCAAAGGGGTCTAGCCCGATGAACAAGACGACGACCGTAGCGGCGCTGTGCCCGCCCACCGCACTCGGCGAGGCCGCCGGGCGCAAGGCGCTCGACGAGTGCAAGCTCAGGGAGGCGAGCCTCGTCCTGATCGAGCCGGCCGCGGACCATGAGTCCCAGCCCTCCGCGTCCACCACACGCCTCGCCACCGACGCCCGCGAGGCAGGGATCATCACCGATGTGCGCGTCGTGCCCCGCGGACGCTCCGGGGGGACCGCGGCGGTATGGGTCGCACAGAAGGTCGACGCGGACCTCCTCGTCATCGGCGTGCAGCAGCGTTCCCCGGTCGGAAAGCTCGTGCTCGGCAGCGACGCCCAGGACGCGCTGCTCGGCTCCCACTGCCCGGTCCTGTCCGTTCAGATCCCCGAGGGCTAGGGATACGCGGCCCGGCCATACTCAACCCTCGGACTCGAGGGTCACCTCGTCGCCCTGGCGCAGCAGCCTGTGGGCGACCAGCATCGCGACTGCCGACAGCAGCGCGCATACCCCTGCAGCACCCCACGCCACGGTGAATCCGAGGTACTGGGCGGTGACGCCGAACAGGCCGGGCCCGGTCATCGCGCCGATGAACAGGCCTGTCTGGGCGATGCCGGTCGCGGCCGCAGGCGTTCGCCGGTAGGCCTCCACGACCGAGTACGTGAACAAGCCGTTCCATCCCCATCCGCAGCCGAACGCGAGGACTGTCCCCGCGACGAACACGGCGGGATGCGCGCCGGCGGCGAGTCCCGCGTAGCCGATCGCGCCGGCCAGTAGCATCCCGGCCATCACGGGGATGTATGCCGTCAGGGCCCTGTCGGCCCACCAGCCGCACACCACCCGGCCAGTGATCCCGAGCGAGCTGCCCAGTACGAGCAGGAGCCCGGCCGTGGCCTCGGTCAGATCGCGTCGCACCGCCGTCTCCACGAGGAAGATGCCGAGGGAGTTCGCGCCCATGTTGCCGAGCATCCCCGCTCCCGTGAGCACGACCAGCGGCAACATCCGGCCCTGGACTCTCGTGGAACTGCCCCGCGCTCGGCCACTCGTGCCCGCGGGTGGGGCGCCGGAGGGCACGAGCGCCCACAGCAGCCCTGCGAACGCGATGGCCGCGACGAAAGCCCAACGCCAGCCGACCGTCAGCGCGAAGATCGGCACCGCCGCCCCACCGAGGAGGCTCGTGAAAGGCACCGCCGACTGCTTGAGGCCGAAGACCGTACCCTGTCGTGCCCGGCGGACCCCACGGGCGAGCAGGAGGTTCGCGGCAGGCTGACTGAACGCGTTGCCCACGGCGGCAACAGCGAGCACGACGAGGAGCCAGGCCCAGGAAGTCGCGAGGCTCATGCCCAGCAGCCCCAGGGCCACCAGACCCGCGGTCATCTTCATGGCCTGGCTCATGCCGAGGCGCTCCACCACCCGGCCGGCCCACGCGGAGCCCCCCGCGGAGACGGCGAAGAAGGCGGTCACCGACAGCCCGAGCTGGGTCTCCGACAAGCCGAGGTCAGCGCGGATCTGGACCGCCAGTCCGCCCAGGAGGAACACCGGGAGCGCGCCCACGATGGTGACGGTGAGGGCGGCCAGGACGATCCGCAACACGCGCCGGGTCACCACGCTCAGCTGCGCCTACAGGCTCTCTGGGCCCTCACCCAGGCTC
The DNA here is from genome assembly GCA_007119035.1 of Nitriliruptorales bacterium. Classification (GTDB taxonomy): domain Bacteria; phylum Actinomycetota; class Nitriliruptoria; order Euzebyales; family Egibacteraceae; genus SKQL01. Next base: position 3,199 of record SKQL01000024.1, read on the forward strand.
GGCGGCGGAGGCGGGCTCGCTCCTCCCACCCGGCAGCTCGGCGAGGATCTCCTCGTTGTGCTCACCGAGCCGGGGCGGCGGGGCCGACTCGACCCTGCCACGGTCGCCGTAGACGATCGCGGAGCCGGGAAGGTCGATCTCGCCGAGGTCGGGATGGTTCACCTGGTCGATCAGCCCTAGGTGGGCGACCTGCGGGGACTCGTAGACCTCTCCGATGGTGCGCACCCGCCCTGCGGGAACCCCCTGCTCGTCGAGGCGCGCGACCCACGTGTCCGCGGTCTCCGCGGTGAGGGCGGGAGCCATCGCCTCGGTGAGTTCGCCGAGACGCTCGACGCGGTCGCGGTTCGTCGAGAATCGGGTGTCGTCGGGATCCAGGCCGACCAGGGGCGCGAAGCGTCGCCACAGGCCCTCCGAGCCGACCGCGATGTTGATCGCACCGTCGGCGCAGTCGAAGGCCCCATAGGGTGCGATGAGCGGATGGCTGTTGCCACCCGTCGTCGGCTCGTCGCCGGCCAGGAGCCAACGCGTGCCCTGAAACGTGTGCACCGCGATCATCCCGCCGAGGAGGGAGGTGTGGACCCACTGGCCCTTGCCTGTGCGACCTCGCTCGTGCAGCGAGGCGAGCACCCCGAACGCGCCGAACATCCCCGCCAGGATGTCAGCGATCGGAACGCCGACCTTCGTCGGGGGACCGCCCACCGGTCCGGTGATCGACATGAGGCCACCCTCGCCCTGGACGATCTGGTCGAAGCCGGGGCGGTGCCCGTGGGGGCCCCCCTCACCGAAGCCGGTGATCGACAGGGCGACCAGACCCGGGTTCAATGCGCGGAGCACGTCATCCCCCAGGCCCAACCGCTCCATCACGCCGGGGCGGAAATTCTGCACCACGACATCTGCGGTGCTCAGGAGCCCCCGGAGTTGCTCGAGGTGCTCGGAGGCCTTCAAGTCGAGGACGATCGAGCGCTTGTTGCGGTTGACGGAGAGGAAGTACGCGGACTGCTGGCGCTCCTCCGGCCCCACGAAGGGGGGTCCCCAGCTGCGCGTGTCATCGCCCTCCGGGCGCTCGACCTTGATGACGTCCGCGCCCGCGTCACCGAGCATCATCGTCGCGTAGGGACCCGCCATCGCCCGGGACAGGTCGACCACGCGGATGTCACCCAGTGGCCCACGGCTGTTCGAGCGGGCCTTCCCTGCCGCATCCTCGGTCACGCGAAGATCTTCCGGTGCTGCGCCGACTTGCGGACGTACTCGGCGGTCGTCTGGGCGATCATGTCCCGCTCCGCGTCGCCGGCCTCCCTTCGCACCTGCGCGGGGACGCCCACGACCAACGACCCCGGAGGGACCTCCATGCCCGGCCGGACGATCGCTCCCGCGGCGACCACGGACCCGGTGCCGATGCGGGCGTTGTTGAGCACCACCGCGCGCATGCCGATCAGGACGTCGTCCTCGATGACCGCCCCGTGGACGATCGCGCCGTGGCCGAGGGAGACCCGGTCCCCCAGCAGGGCCGGCTCATCGGGATCGGCGTGGATGACGGAGCCGTCCTGGATGTTGCAGTCCTCGCCGAGGACGATGCGCTCGTCATCGCCTCGCAGCACGCACTGGTACCAGACGCTCGAGCCTCGCCCGAGCTCGACCCTGCCGAGCAGCACCGCGGTGGGCGCGACGAAGCCGGCCTCGTCGATCTTGGGATGGACCCCGTCCACGGCAGCGATCAATGGTTCGGTCATTGCGGTGCCTCCTCCTCCGCTCGCGCTCACCGGTTCTGCCACTGCGGCTGGCGCTTCTCCATGAACGCGGAGACGCCTTCCTTGAAGTCCGCGCTCCCGTAGACCTTCTGCACCAGATCCTCGTCGTCGGGGAGGTTGGACAGCATGAGCCGCCTGACGGACTCCTTCGTCACGCTCATGGTGAGCGGCGCATGGGTCTCGAGCTTCGCGGCGAGCTCATTGACGTGGTCGTCGAGCTCCTCGGGCTCCACGATCTCCGTGGCGAAGCCGGACGACAAGGCCTCCTCGGCCTCGAGCCAGCTCGCCCGCATGACGAGCGCCTTCGTCCGCGCGGCACCGAGCAACGAGACGAGCCGTGCGTAGTTGGCCATCGACAGGCAGTTGCCGAGCGTCCGGGCGACAGGCATCCCGAACCTGACGTTCGGGGTGCAGATGCGCAGGTCGCAGACGGCGGAGAGCATGAGCCCGCCGCCCACCGCGTACCCCTTCACCGCTGCGATGGTGGGCATCGGCAGCGCCTCGAGGCGCTCGGTGATGCTCTCCATCCTCGTCTCGTAGTCCAGCCCGTCCTGGCCCGACTGGAACTCGCCGAACTGGGAGATGTCCGTGCCCGCGATGAACGCCTTGTCGCCCTCCGCGCGCAGAACGGTGACGCGAACGTCCTCCGCCTTCTCGAGCTCGATGATCGCCTCCCGGAGCTGCTCGTACATCGCCCACGTCATCGCGTTGCGGGCATGCGGGCGATCGAACGTGATGTAGGCGGTCGCTCCCCTGACCTCGAACCGGACGGCTCCCTCATCGCTCGCTTCTTGGCGACTACCGCTGGCGCTACTTGAGTCGCTCGCTTCTTGGCGACTACCGCTGGCGCTACTTGACTCGCTCATCAAATGACCTCCTGGTCGCGAAGTGCCTTGATCCGGTCGTCGTCGTACCCGAGCTCCCGGAGGACATCGGCGGCGTGCTCCCCCAGCATGGGGGCCGGTAGCCGGATATCCCCGGGCGTCTCGCTCATCTTGACCGGGATCCCGAGCGTCTTGACCTTGCCCTCGACGGGGTGGTCGTACTCGCGCATCATCTGCCGCTCGTGGGTGTGCGGATCCTCGAAGACCTCCTTGTAGTTGTAGATCGGGCCACCGGGAACGCCGGCCTCCCCGAAGATCTCCATCCACTCGGCGGTGTCCTTCTCCTTCGTGGTCCGCTCGAGCTCGGCCTCGAGCTCCTGGCGGTTCTCCATCCGCGTGTTGTTGTCGACGAAGCGCTCGTCCTCGATCAGCTCCGGCCTGCCGATGGCCTCGCAGAAGGCCCTCCAGAGCTTGTCGTTGTTCGCCCCGACGGTGATGTAGGCGTCGCGGGTGCGGAGGGCCTGGTAGGGCGCGTTGAGCCGGTGCGCGGACCCGAATGGCTCCGGGACACGCCCGGTCGACCACAGCTCCGAGGTCTCCCACACCGCGAGGGAGAGCACGGACTCGAACAGCGACGTGTCGATGTGCTGGCCCCTGCCTGTCTCCTCTCGGGCGATGTAGGCGCTGAGGATGCCGAGCGCCAGGTACATGCCCGCGCTGAGGTCGCTGATCGGCAACCCGCTCTTCACCGGGTCGCCGCCGGGCTCGCCGGTCACGCTCATGACCCCGCCCATGCCCTGAGCGATGAGGTCGAAGCCCGCGCGGCTCGAGTGCGGCCCCGTCTGACCGAAGCCAGAGATGCTCGCGTACAGCAACCGCGGGTTCACGTCCTTGAGCGTCTCGTAGTCGAGGCCCAGGCGCTCGGTGACGCCGGGACGGAAGTTCTCCACGAGCACGTCGGACTCGCGCACGAGCGCCAGCAGGATCTCGCGGCCCTCGTCCGATTTCAGGTCGAGCGTCAGGCTCCGCTTGTTGCGGTTGATCGCGAGGAAGGCGGCGGTGTCGTCGCCCTTCATCCGAAAGCCCATGCCGCGTCGCGTCATCTCGCCCTTGCCCGGCGGCTCGACCTTTATGACGTCGGCGCCCAGGTCGCCGAGGATCTGGGTGCAATAGGGCCCTGCCATCGCCTGGGTCAGGTCGAGGACCCGTAGCTTCTCGAGCGGCTGCATCCTACTTTCCTTCCACCGGCGCTTGAACGCCGCCCGCGCGCCTCGGGATTCGGGGCGCGCGGTACGGAGGCTGATTGTCTAACCGGCGCACGGTCAGACCGAGTGCTTCATGAGGCAAACCTACCCCGTGGCATCCCCGCCCTCAAGCGCACCACATGCCGTCCAAGGTGTCCCTCCCGACCCTGCGGGACCCTAGACTCGCTGCCATGCCCAGCGATGCCCGTCCGCTCGTGGTGAGCCCTGATGACCTCACCGAGGCCATCGAGGCGCTTCGCCGCGGAGGACTCGTCGGCTTCCCCACCGAGACGGTCTACGGCCTCGGTGCGGATGCCCTTGACCCGGAGGCGGTGCGCCGCATCTTCGATGCGAAGGGTCGTCCTGCAGACAACCCACTCATCGTGCACATAGCGGACATCGACATGATCTCGACCGTGGCGCGCAGCGTCTCCCCCCTCGCGGCTGACCTCGCGAAGCGCTTCTGGCCGGGGCCGCTGACACTGGTCCTGGACGCGCAGCCGAGCGTGCCCCCCGTGACCACCGGGGGCCACACGACCGTGGGCGTCCGCATACCCGACCACCCCGTGGCGCTCGCCCTGCTCGCGGGCGCCGGGCTGCCGGTGGCCGCGCCCAGCGCGAACCGCTCCGGGCGGCCGAGCCCCACCACGGCCGCCCACGTGATCGCTGACCTCGGTGCGCGGGTCGACGTGGTGGTGGACGGGGGACCCGCGGGTGTCGGGCTCGAGTCCACGGTCGTCGACGCCCGTGGCACGGTGCCGATCGTCCTCAGGGAAGGCGCGGTGACGAGGGAGGAGATCGCTGCCGCCGCGGCCTCGGGAGAGGCCGCCTCCCCCGGGACGCGGTATCGGCACTACGCACCCGCCTGTGAGATCGAGATCGTCGATCCCGCCGCGGTGGACGCCCGAGCCCGTGACCTGGCGGGCCGAGGAACCCACGTGGGCGTGGTCGCCCCCTCGGGCCTTCCGCTGTCCCGCGACGTCGACGTCCTCGCACGCTACGACGACGAGGACGACCTCGCGAGGCAACTCTACGCGACCCTGCGTGCAGGCGAATCGGCGGGGTGCGACGTCATCGTCGTCGCATCGGTGCCCGACCGCGGCATGGGGCGAGCGGTCATGGACCGACTCCGCCGGGCAGCGGCGGGATGACCCCGATCTCCGCGAGAATCTGGATAACGAGGCTTGTAGAACTATAGCAATAGGGTAGGTTGCCGACAGGTCTCTGCCAGCATCGAGAAGCGACACGACGAAGAGGGGCTGCCGTCACCCGCGGGGCACGGTGACGGTGGGGAGATGACCATGCGTAACGAGCGAGATCCTCGGGCCACGCTCACGTCCGTAGCGCCGGGAGCGGGGGCGTCCGACTGGCTGCGGCGCTTCGGCGCGCTCACCTCGGAGCGGGAGCGCGAGCAGCCGGGTGACCATCTCCTCAACGGCTCCCGGGCCGCGGCGAGGTGCGTGGACCTCGCCCGCAAGCTCCTCAGCCGTCCCTGCCCCCGGCACCACGAGCCAGGTGGGCGGGGTGCATGCATGCTCGGCGTCGGCCCGTCGGTGGGCAGGGCATGCCTGCTCGCCCTGGACCTGGCCGCCGGATCGAGCCGGTTGCCCGAGGCAGAGCACAACGACATTGCGTGGGAGTACATGAACGCGCTCGTGGAGGCCGCGGACGCGGTCTACTTCTGCCGGCGCAGCGCCCACGCGGGTGGTCACTGCTGGTTCAGCGAGGGCGGTCCCGACGACGATCTCTGCGGCCGCGTCCTCACGGTGGCTCACGGGTTGCGCCTGTCGGGTTCCGGAGGGCCCGCGGCCTAGGCGGGCCGCAAGCGCTCCGCGAGCAACGTCTCCCGCAGCCTGAGGCCCGAGCCGGCGCGTCCCGCCGCCTGCGCGAGCAGCCGGGGATCCCCGAGCAGCAGGAGGCCCTCACGCGCACGCGTCACCGCGGTATAGACGAGCTCGCGCCACAACATGGCCCGGTGCGCCCCGTCCAGCACGAGCACGACGACCGGCCACTCGCCGCCCTGGGACTTGTGCACGGTCAGGCACCAGGCGGGGCGCAGGTCCTCCGCCTGCTTGCCGCTGTAGGTGACGACCCCCTGCGGGTAGCCGACGGCGAGGGTGCGCTCCTTCGCGTCGGTGGCAACGACCTGTCCCACATCGCCGTTGGCGACGTCGAGGTCGGGATCGTTGCGCGTCTGCACCACCCGGTCCCCCTCGTGGAAGGAAGCGAGGGCCGGCCTGCCCCGGGCAGGGTTCACGCGCTCCTTGACCGCCGCGTTCAACGCGTCGACACCTGCGGGACCCCGGTACATGGGAGCGAGGACCTGCACGTCGGCGGGCTCGCACCCGAAGTGGTCCGGGGCGCGGACGGCGACGATCTCCGCGGCGCGAGCCGCGACCCCCCCGGAGCGCTCGGGCACGCTGAACACGTCGTTGTCCCGGCCCGCAGGAGCTCGGGCGGCCCCCGCGTTCAACTCGTGCGCGAGCGTCACGATGCGGCTCTGCGCCGCCTGGCGGTGCACGGCGGACAGGTAGGTGGCCGAGATGGCCCCTTCATCCGACGCGGCGTGCAGCAAATCCCGCAGCACCGCGCCCGGGCCGACGCTCGGGAGCTGGTCCGCGTCACCGACGAGAAGGAGGTGCGCCCCATCGCCCACCGCGGCGAACAGGGCCTGCGCGAGGTACAGATCGGCCATGGACCACTCGTCGGTGATCACGAGGTCGTGGGGCAGCCTGCGGTCCCGGCCGTAGCCGAACGTGAAGCCCTCCCCCGCGGTGGGCTGCGCCTCGAGGAGGCGATGCACGGTGGTGGCCGGCCTGCCCGTGAGCTCCTCGAGCCGCTTCGCCGCCCTGCCCGTGGGCGCCGCGCACGCTACCCGGAGATCCGCCTCCTCGAAGATTCGCACGACCTCGACGAGGGTGTGGGTCTTGCCGGTACCGGGCCCGCCCGTGATGACGCTCACGGGCACCTCCACGGTCGCCCGTATCGCCTCGCGCTGCTCCTCTGTCAGCGCCTCGTCGAGATCGGGTGCGCCCACGGCCGCGGAGATGCGCGACGAGCCTTCCGCCAGGCGCTTCACGTCGGATGCCAGCGCACGCTCCGCTGCGAGGTCGGCGGGGCGGTACCACCGTGGCTCGGCGGTGAGTCGCCGATCCTCCTCACACCGGAGTCGACCTCGCTCGGCCGCGAGGTCGAGCGCGTGCCTCGCCTCGGGTTGACCGACCGAGAGCAGGCGAGCGACCTCCGTCAGCAGGGACGCCTCCGCGAGGGCGACGTGGCCGCCTCGGCGCCTGAGGTCGGTGTGCGCGGCACCGCACCCCGCGACGAGGCGGCGGTCGTCGTCGCGCCCGATGCCGGCCGCACGCGCGAACGCCTCGGCCTGGGCCCAGCTGACCCGGGGGGCGTCGAGGAGCCGATACGGGTCGGCTTCGAGGACGTCGAGCGCGTCCTCGCCCAACGCCCGCACGACGACCTGGGCGAGCGAGGCGGGAATGCCGGCCTGGGCGAGTCGCTGCGCGAGCTCGGCCAACGCACCCGCATCCCGCCAGGCCGCGCCGATCCGATGCGCGAGCTCGCGGGAGACCCCCTTGACGACCGTGAGCGCCGAGGGGTCGTCTGCGATCACGTCACCGAGGTCGAGCCCGAACGCGTCGACGAGACGCTCCGCGAGGACCTCGCCCACGCCCTGGAAGCGGTCGGAGCCGAGGAAGGCGATGAGGCCTTCCTCGCTTCGCGGCCGGTCGAGCTCGTAGTACGTCGCCTCGAACGTCGGCCCGTAGCGCTGATGTTCCCCCCACGCGCCGACGAGGCGCACCGGCTGGCCTTCCGTGAGGCCGGCTAATGGGCCGGAAGCCCGTGAGCTCGCGGGCCCCTCTGAGTCGATCTCGATGACGCCGAACCCGGTGGCCTCGTTCGAGTAGATGATCCCCGATACCTCGCCACGCAGCTCGCCACGCAGTTGGTCGGAGTCGTTCACGGGCTGGAGTATGGCGCACCGCCTCGGTCCGGGGGGACACCAGGTCGCTCCCGCACACCGTCGGCGGTAACCTCGACCGGGTTGGCCCCGGCGGGGAGGGAACCAAGATGAGCGAAGTCACGTACCGGTCAAGCGTGCAGGTCGTCCGCCACAAGGGGCCGCGACGCAGCGCGAAGCTGCCCGCTGGTGAGCAGGTCGAGTTCGGTGTCCATGACGCGGTCGCCACCCATTACGGGCAGGACCCCGACCGGATCGAGCCCGTCTCGACCACCTTGGACTACGTGGTCGCGGCCGCGTGCGGGTGACTGACGGGGACCTTCGGCGGTGCGCTGGAGGCCAGGAAGATCCCCGCGAGCGAGGGGCGACTCGTCGGTGATGCCGTCGGGGAGGTCGAGGCCGAGGGCAAGGTCCTCGTGATCAAGCGGATCCACGTCACCTACCGCCTCGAGGTGGACCCCGATGTGGACCAGGAGACGCTTGACCGGGTGCTTCGCGTGCACGCCGACGCATGCCCGGTCTACCGCAGCCTGCACCCCCAGATCGCCATCACCGTCTCGCTGGAGACGGTCCCTGTGGGCTAGCTGCCTGTGCTCACCGTCAGCTGCAAGTCGATGTCCTCGACGCCGGGGACGGTCGCGATGACCGCGCGGAGGGCGTCCTCGTCCGTGCCCTCGGGAACCGCGCCGCGCACGAACACGGTGCCTTCCGCGACGTTGATGTTGAGCCTGGGCAGGTCGCTCGTGCGGGGGTCCTCACCGAGCCGGGTGCGCACCTCGTCGGCGATGGGCTTCTGCGCCGCCGGGGCACCGATGTCAGGCGTGTCCTGACCGACCCGACCGGCCAACCGGGTGGCCTCGCCGATCGTCTCGGACTTCCGCGCTCCTACGACCATGCCCGCGACGAATCCGGCGACCACGCCCAGCACGGCCACGAGCCACTTCCCGGTCGTGCGCTTGGCGCTCGCGGGCTTGACCCCGAGCTTCTCCGCAGCGGGACCGCTGCCGATCCAACCTCCGACCGCGGCCAGGGCCCTGTCGGTCGCCTCACCCGCGTTCTCCCTCGCAACCTTGTACTGGTCTGATTCGCGGACGGCTCTCGCCAACTCGGCCGCACGCTCGTCGACGCCAGCCTCGTGCAGGGCCTCACGGGCCTTGCTCGCGTACTCGCCCCCCTTCTCCTGGGCGACAGCGAGGGCATCCGACTTCCGCACCCGCTCCGCGAGCTCGGCGGCCTGCTCCGCGAGATCGGCCGCGCGTTGGTCGATGCCCGTGTTCTTCGTGAGCTCCCGGGCCTCGGCCTTGAGGTCTCGTGCCTGTGTCCGCATCTGCTTCGCCTTTTCTTGCGCCTTCTTGTGCGCCTTCAGCTGCCGTCTGCTCGACCCCATGGTTCCTCCTGTGCCCGGTCCCGCCCGGTCAGTGTCTCCCTTCCCGGAGCGGACCACTCGGAAACGAAGGGTACCTGTCGCGGCAATCCGGGCGCGACGACCTCACCCGCGCCCCTGGATGAAGTCGCGAACGACGAGGGTGCCGAGATCGTCGAGGTCGGGATAGAAGATGCGGCCACCCACCGCGGTGACCATCCGCTCGACGAACGCGGCCGCGCCCGGGTCATGGTCGAGGAGGAAGACGTTGAGGGTGGTGCCCGTCCGCGCGAGCCGTTGCGCCTCGGCCAGCGTGAGCGCGAGCGTCTCCCGCTCCGGAGGCCAGGAGAAGAACGCCTGATCCCCCTCGAGGTGGGCGGTCGGCTCCCCGTCGGTGATCATGACGACCTGTTGTTCCGCACCCGCGAAGGGGCTGAGGAGTCGCCGGGCGAGCATGAAGGCGTGCTGCATGTTCGTGCCGTACACCCGCTCCCAGCCACTGACGAGGAGGTCGCTCGGCTGCAGGCGTCGAGCATAGTCGCTGAATCCCACGACGAAGAGCTCGTCCTCGGGGAATCGAGAGGCGACGAGCGCCTGCAGGGCCAGAGCGACGCGCTTGGCTGGCACCCAGTTGCCCCGCAGGGGCATGGAGAACGACATGTCGAGAAGCAGGACCGTTACTGCCCTGACACGTCGCTCGGCCTCGGCTAGGGCGAAGTCCTCGTGGCGCAGCGAGACCGCAGAGCCGGGCTCGTCGCCCTCGGCCGCCTGTCGGAGCACCGCGTTGCTCACCGTGCGGGTCACATCGACGCGGAAGTCGTCACCGAAGCGGAGTGGCCTCGTCGACCCCGTCGGCTCCCCCTCTCCCCCGACCGCGGGGGTCCGGTGCCCTCCCATCTGGCCGCTGATGGCGCGCTCGTAGATCCTCGCGAGGGACCGCTCTCCCAGTAGCCGGATCCCCCGCGGGGTCAGCTCCAGCCGCCCCTGGTGACGCTGCGCCGCCCCGGACTCCTCGAGGACACGCTCGATCTCACGCAGTCGCGCGAGATCCGTGGCGGCCTCCTCACCGAGAAGCCGGCGGACCGCCTCCGGATCGACGTCCTCGAGCCGTGCCCCCGGGTAGTCCTGGCCGAGGGCCTCGGCCAGGTCACCCATCTCCTGGAGGTGCTGCACCCAGTCGACGGTCTCCGAGAGCGAGCCGGACTGCTCGCCCGACGGCGCCGCGCCGGGCACGCCATCGCCCCAACCGAGCTCGGGGAACTCCCGCCTCAGAGCCTGCTGGAGCTCCGATGCCTCAAACGACAGGTCCAGGTCGTCGCCCAGCAATTGGTCGGCCATCTCCGCGAGCTGAGCACGTTGCTGGTCACTCATCCCGCTGACCAGGGCGCTCATCGCCGCCATCCGCCTCGCGAGCTCCTCGAGGAGCTCGTCGAGACTGGACGCGTCACCGGCCACCTCCGGGTACTGCTCCTTGAACCTCTCGAAATCCCCCGAGACGTCCTCGCCGCGGTCCCGCTTGGCGATCATGGCGTTCAAGTCCGCGAGCATGTCCCTGGTGCGCGCGAGGTCCTCCGGGCCCATCTCCCCGAGAGCTCCCGCCAACTGGCCGAAGGTCGCGTCCGCCACGTCCCGGCGCAGCTTCTCCACCAACTCTCGGAAGTCCGCTTCGGCCCGTGCGTCCTCCCAATCGTGCTCCTCGAGATGGGAGATCCGGCCGGGAACGTCGTCGGGCAGCCGGTCGAGGTGGGCGGCCCGCTCCGCCGCCTGGTCGGAGGTCGACAACTCCACCGCGGCGCGCTCGATGTCGATGATGTCCGCGAGGTCCCGGGCGACCTGCTGCAAGGGGGCATCGAGGCCCATCCGCTGCGCCTCCCGCCGACGCGCCTCCTCGACCCTCCTGCGAAGGTCGTCCAGCCCCGCCGCCCGTCCCTGGATCCCGCGCTGCTGGAGCCCGCGCAGCGCCTCCTCGGGGGTTGCCCCCTCCAAGAGCTCGTCGGTGACCTCGGACAGCACCTCGTCGGCCGACACGTCCGCCCCGAGAGGGTCCTGGGTCCCTGTCCAGCGCCCGTATCGGACTCGCACGTCAGGCCCCGTAACGGAAGGTGGCTGTCCCGATGTCGGTGCGATCCAGTTTCCTCGACAGGTGCAGGCCCTCGAGCGCGAACTCCAGCGCGGCCGCCGCGAGCGCGGGGGACTCCTCCGAGACGTCGAGTGCTCGGAGCAGGCGGGCGAGGCCGGGCACCTCGTCGAGCTGGGCCAGCAGGTCGGCCCCGGGGGTCAGATCGCTCGTCTCGACGACCGCACCCTCCTCGAACAGGGCGATGAGGGCCGTCATGTCGAGACCCGTGGTGCGGCGACGGAACACGTCGAGGAGCGCCCGTCGCGCGAGCCGCTCGAGCACTGCCGCTTCCCGACCCTCCTCATAGGTCTCGAACTCGACCTTGCCCATACCCGCACCGAGGACCTGCGCGAGGTCCACCGGCCGCGCCACCGCCCGCTCCTCTCCGCGAGCCAAGGCCCGCCGAACCGCGCTCGCCGCCAGGGTCTCGTGGTTGCCCGTAGAGAACCGCACGCTCACCCCCGAGCGCTGGTTGACCTCCCCCGCGACACGGAGGGCCCGCGTGAAGGCGGCGAGGACCTCGCTCATGAACGGGGGGATCTCGACGTCGATGCCGAAGTCCGGCATGCGCGCCTCCTGGCGCATCACGGCGACCTCGTCGTCGAGCGTGACGGGGTAATGGGTGCGCACCTCGCTGCCGAAGCGGTCCTTGAGGGGCGTGATGATCCGGCCGCGGTTCGTGTAGTCCTCCGGGTTGGCCGTCGCGACCACGAGGAGGTCCAGCGGCAGCCGCAGCGAGTACCCGCGGACCTGCACATCACGCTCCTCCATCACATTGAGGAGGGCCACCTGGATGCGCTCGGCGAGGTCGGGCAACTCGTTGATCGCGATGATGCCCCGATTGTGGCGGGGTATGAGACCGAAGTGGATGGTGCCCTCGTCGCCCAGGTAGCGGCCCTCCGCGACCTTCACGGGGTCGATGTCGCCGATGAGGTCCGCCACCGCGATATCGGGGGTCGCGAGCTTCTCCGCGAAGCGGTCCGCACGGGCGACCCACTCGATCGGGGTCGCATCCCCCTGTTCCGCGACGCGCTCGCGCGCCTGACGCGTGAATGGGTGGTACGGGTGGTCTGAGACCTCGCTACCGAGGACCACGGGGATCTCGTCGTCGAGCAACCCGCCGAGGCCCCGTAGGATCCGGCTCTTCGCCTGGCCACGCTCACCGAGGAGGATGAGGTCGTGGCCCGCGAGGATCGCCGTCTCCAGTGCGGGCATCACCGTGTCGGCGAACCCGACGAGACCGGGGATGATCGGCTCCCCCCGAGCCAGCTTCGCCGCGGCGTTCTCCGCGACCTCCTGCTTGACGCTGCGGTCCGGGTAGCACGCAGCGCGGAGCTCACCGAGGGTACGGGGACGCGTGTCCATCTCCCTGCCGATCATGAGGCCACCCGACGGGGTGGCGGAGTGCGGCCCCTCCATGTGTACCTCGCCTTCTTCGCTTCGCAGCGCCGACGAGGTTCCGTGACTGTGGGAGCCTGACGACGCACAATGCTGCGCGGCGAAGACGGCGATTGATGTCAGAGGGGTGCATGGGCCGGGTACCAACGCAAGGTTCGGCGGTGAGAGAGCTCCCTGACCGCGTGCTCGTCCGACGGCCCGTGGAAGACGGGTGGCTGGCGGCCCTGCCACCCTCTCCACCCGGCGCGCGCATCACCGTGTCGGTGACCGAGGCCACTGCCGCCATCCGCCATGCCGCGGAGCTCAGCGGGCACGGGTACGAGCCGATCGGCGCTGCGGGCGAGGAGCATGACGGCGGCCATTGGGCGGATTTCATGGTCCCCCGCGAGCTGACCTGGGTCGATCACGCGTGGGTCCGTCAGCTGTGCGGCACGAGGGGACGCCTGTACGAACCTGCGATGGGCCCGGTCCGACTCCTCCTGGGACCCGTGCTGGCCGCGCACGTGAGCCTGGGGCGGGAGATGCTCAGCTAGCAGCCCCCAGGGCCTCCAGTGCGCCGTCGATGCGCTCCTCTTGCGAGGGGCCACTACCGAAAGGGTTGCGGTCCCACCGCCTTCTCATCCGCACACGCATCCCCGCGTCAGCATTCTCGAAGTCCAAGTCGTCGACGAGCGCGCGCATCAGCATGATCCCACGGCCATGCTCCGAATCGCTCTCGCCGTCGCGGCGGGATGCGCCCAGGCCCGGGCCGTGGTCGGCGACCTCCACCTCGAAGCCGTGGTCATCCACCGCGACCGTCACGGAGTAGGCGGACGCACCCGTGGCATGACGAACCGCGTTGCCGCATGCCTCGCTCACCACGAGCTTCGCGTCATCGACCGCGTCCGAGGGCGCCTCAGCATCGCGGAGAAGTCGCTCAGCCAGGCTTCTGACGACCGCAACATAATGGGCGTCACGGGGTAGGGATACCGTCACCTTCGCGTCCATCGACCCGTGATCACCCCTTTTGCGTGCCCCTAACGCAGTGTCAGACTTCCCGCAAGGTGCCCATTCGAACGGGTTCTCAACCTTCCGTCAGGTTTTGGGGTCCAAGGAGTAATGTTGCGCCGCACCGCGACCCTCGTCACGTACAACCTCCTGCACGGCTTGCACCTCGGCGGAGGCGGGGCCCTCGATCTGGAAGCGGCAGCTCGGACCATCGCGGATCTCGACGCGGACGTCGTCGCCCTCCAGGAGGTCGACCGTGAGCTACCGAGGACAGGTGGGGTCGACCAGGTGGCCGTTCTGGCAAAGGCCCTCGGGTGGTCGGCGGTCTTCGCGCCCGCGCTGCTCGGCAGCCCCGATGGCTCATGGGTGGCCCTGGACCGCGAGGATCCAGGTGGCCCCGCGTACGGAGTCGCCATACTGAGCCGCATGCCCATCAGGGACTGGCATCGTCGACGCCTCCCCGGTGGCGGAGACGGCCGCAGGAGAAGAGCGGGGGCGCCCTCGAGGCCGGGGTGGGATCGGGAGCCCCGCACCGCCCTGGCCGCAGCCGTCGAGACGCCCGTCGGCCAGGTGAGCGTGATCACCACCCACCTCTCGTACCTGCCATGGCGAGGGCTCCGCCAGCTCCGCGCCGCCGCCCGCCTGTCCCCGGACGACGGCCCCTGCGCCCTTCTCGGGGACCTGAACCTGCCTCCGGGGGCCCTCAAAGGGACCCTTCCATCCTGGCAGCACCACGTGGCCCCGCCCACTTACCCAGCCTGGGAGCCACGGATGCGGATCGACCACGTCCTCACGCGGGAGCTCCATGTCTCCGGCTTGCGCACCTGGCCGTACGGGACCAGCGATCACACTCCCCTGCTCGCAGACGTCGCTGTCCCCGGCTGATATAGGTCCTCGGTAGCGGTTCCTTGGGCAACGCCTCCGGAGGTGTTGTTCATGGTGCACGTTCATGGCCGGGTTGTCTCGGAGCGGGCCGCGGTGGGGGTGCCGGCGCGGGAGCGGATCGCGGTGCGTCGCGGTCGAATCTGCGACACGATCGGCCGAGGCGACGCGATGGACTACGAGGTCCACCTCGATACGATCCCCGCCCTCCTCGAGCAGTTGCTCACGGAGCACTCCCGCGGGCGGTAGCGGCCGGCTCCGGTCCCCTGTGGGGAATGTTACGCTTCGTTCGGGGCCTCGAACGAAAGAGTCATGTCATAATGCGAATGGTCGCGGGGGCGGAACCGTGGTCAGCCTCGGGAGGTGACATAGGGGCACTCCTCCTCCACGGGTTCACCGGAAGCCCTGCGGCCGTCCGCCCGCTGGCCGAGGGTCTCGCCGAGGCTGGCCTCGCCGTGGAGCTTCCCCGCCTCCCGGGACACGGGACCCGATGGCAGGACCTCCAGCGGACCACGTGGCGGGACTGGGCCCGAGAGGCTCTGGCCGCGCTCGAGTTGCTCCGCGCCCGCACCTCGACCCGCGTCGTCGTGGGGTTGTCCGTGGGAGGTGCGCTCGCTCTGCACCTGGCCGCCGTCCAGCCCGCCTCGGTCAGCGGACTGGTACTCGTCAACCCTGCGGTCAAGGCAACGGACCCCCGTCTGAGGGTGCTGTCCACGCTCAAGCGAATAGTTCCGACCGTAGCCGGCGTCCGCAACGACATCGCGCTCCCGGGCGCCGACGAGAAGGCCTACGACCGGATGCCCCTCAAGGCATTGCACTCGCTGATCGGCTTCCAGCGGGACCTCGACTTCGGGGCGGTGACTGCGCCGTTGCTTCTGATGACGTCACGGCGCGACCACGTCGTCGGGGCAGAGGAGAGCGCACTCGTCCTCGAGCGGGTCCGCTCCACGTCGACGGAGCATGTGATGCTCGAGCACAGCTTCCACGTCGCGACCCTGGACCACGATGCGCCGGTCATCCAGCAACGGGTCATAGAATTCGCCGAAAGCCTTGCGAGAACGGTGAAGAGCAATGAGTAGCACTCCTGTCCTGACGGATCCCAGCGCAGCGGTGACCGCGCTGTGGGACCGGTTGATCGCCATCGCCAAGCGACTCGGGGACGATGACTGGGCGCGTGCGACCCCGTGCACCAAGTGGGACGTGCACGATCTGCTCGCGCACTGCGCGGCCATCCAACTCGAGCTCGACGGCGGGGACCCGCCCGACCCGCCACCGGACTGGGATCCTGGCGCCGGCACCTCGCCCTTCGAGCGCTGGACCGAAGCTGGCGTGGTCCAGCGACAGTCCTGGGAGGCCGATCGGCTGCGCGCCGACCTTCGCAGCGCGCGCGAGGGCCACGCCACACGACTGGTACGGGTCGAGGACTGGGACAACGGCGCGTTGGGACCTATGGGCCGCACCACGGAGA